>JBGUNL010000041.1:0-23988 GCA_045117295.1 Candidatus Limivicinus sp. | reverse complement strand
TGAGCCAGGGCAACAGCGGCCGCGGCAACAGCCGCGAGGGCAGTTACAACCCAAAATGCCGGGCACGCGAGTAGCGTGCCATTGAACATCGTGACAGCAGCGTCTACCACCTTAATCGCGACAGCAGTTCCGCCTACAACTACGGTCAAAGTGCCAAGTGCAGTCGCGACAGAAACAAGCGTCGGCCCTAGCCATTCGTTCTGCTGTACAAATTCCGTGGCCCACTGTACGACGTCTGTGCCCTTCTCGGCGAGTTCTCCGAGGGCCGGCGTCAGCTGATCACCGACCGCAATTTTGAGATTGTCGACCGAGTTCTTATACATGGTGATTTTGGCCTCGGTCGTGTCATACATGATCGCGGCCTTTTCACCAAGCGCGGTGTTCTTCTCCCAGGCGTTGTTCGCTTGGGCGATTGTGTTTGAGAGAAGATCTCCGGCCTGCGCAAGGCCGAGGATGGCCTTTGTCTGCCGGACGTTCTTGATACCCAGATCATCCAGGAGCATGATCGCGCTCTTGCCGTTTCTTTCCGTGTCATTGAGGCCCTGGATGAAGGCGTCAAGGGCACCGACCGCATTCGTGGCCCACGCCTGCTGGAATTCCTCAGCCGACATATTGGCAACTGAGGCGAACTTCTCGAGGTTTTCCCCGCCTTCCTCCGTTGCCTTGAAGAGCGTGGAGATCAGCGTGGACATGGCCGTGGAGCCTGCCTGTGCTTCAATGCCCAAGGAGCCGACAGCCGCGGAGATCGCGAGAATATCGCGCTCGTTCATGCCGGCGACGCTCGCAGCTGCCGCCATGCCCTGGGACATGTCGACCACCTTCGAGGCCGTGGTAGCTGTCGCGTCACCGAGTTCGGCAACGACGGCACCGAGACGCTCATAGTCCGTGACGCCGGTGATGTTGGCAAACTGGGCCAGCATCGTGGCGGCGTTCTCCGCCGTCAGGTCCGTAGTCGTGGCCAGCTTCGCCATGACGGTGGTGAACTGCTCGACATTCTCCTGTTTGATGCCCAACTGACCGGCCGTCTCTGCAATCTTCGCGAGCTCGCCGGTCGTGATCGGCATAACCGTGGACATTTCCTTGAAGCTCTCGCCGAGGCCGCTGATAAACTCATCCCCGCCGCCGACCGTCCTCTTGACGCCGGCCATGGCGGTCTCGAAAGCCACGGAAGCGTCCACGCACTCGCGCAGGGCATTGGCGATCTCGTCGAAGCCTTTCTTGAGACCAGAGGCGAGAAGGGCAACGGCCAAGGCGTCGATAGCGCCGGAGGCCCCCTGGGCAGCACCCTCATTCTCTTCCAGAGCTTCAGAGTTCTGCCTGATCGCTTCCTCGGTGTTGTTGACCTCGGTCTTGGCATTGTTCAAACTGGTCTGCCAGTTGTTTACTGCCCTGTGAGCGGCATTCAGGTAATTCTCGTTCCTCTCGAGCTCCTGGTTCAGCTTGGCGTTCTCTTCCTCGAGACGCTGCTGCTCCTTGGTCGTGTCTCCGGTGGAGGTTTTGAGCTTTTCAAGAGCTGCGCTGTTCTGCTGGATCTTCCTGGTCAGCTCTTCCTTTTTCTGCGCGTATCTGGCCTCGGCTTCCTGGGCGTTTTTAAGCCCGGCTTCCAGGGCGGTGACCTTGCTCTTCTGAGTGGCGAGAAGGTCATTCAGCGCCCTGCCTTTGGCCGTCAGAGCCTCGGTGCTGTTGGCATTGCTCTTGAACTGGCTCTCGGTCATCTTCAACGCAGACTGCATATTTTTCAGCTCTGCATTGATGGAGGTAATCGCAGCTTTGTATTGACTTTCGCCTTCAACAGCAAGGCGGGTGGAGATGTTTCTGGTTGCCATAGCCTGCCCACCTCTTAATCATCGAAATTATCCTCTGGCTTTTTCGGAGCATTCTGCTCCTTCCAGATTTGCACCAGGTCCGCATAAAGGCCGGGGGTCATCCGCATGAGCTCCAAAACCGACAGGTGCAGGTTCGTTTTGGCAAAGTACACCATGCGGGCCTTTAGACCCCGGCTCCCTCTTTTTTTTGCAATTCAAGGAGCCCGAGATCCGTTTCCTTGTTCTCGTCTCCAAGCTCCTGTTCATAACCAAGCTCAATGGCCCGGGAGATCCCTTGCTTGAGCCGCAGGTACTCGATCGGGGACATCATTGTGGTCAGATCCTTTGCTTCGAGCATAGGCTTGGGGTCGTACCCCTCGGCACGCCGGCAGAGCTCCGCGTCATTGGCCATGAGCACAGCGAGATCCTGCATGACCGCGAAGGCCTCGGCATCGTCCTTACACATGAGATCGAGGGCCTCGGATGCTCCGCCATACTTTTCGTTGACCTCGAGCATGGAGCCAACAGAAAAATGCAGGGGGCGGGCTTCACCTGCGAAGTGGACAACAACTACCTTTTCCATATCGTTTCCTCCTGGTAGATACAGAGAAAAGGGGCGCGTAAAGCGCCCCTTCTCGGATTAGGTTCCGCCACCGGTTCCGCCACCGGTTCCGCCACCGGCTGCTGCGATCTTGCAGAGACCGTTCAGCCAGGTCTTGGCATCGGCTTCGCTGGTGAAAGTCTTGGTCTTTCTCCAGTCGCCGTTGTCGTCGGGCATGATGGTGAACGTGGTCTGGGAAGTAGCGAAGGTGATGGACGAGCCCTTGGTCTGCGAGTTGTCGTTGCCGATAGCCGCGCGGGCCATGGGATAATACACACCCTTGTAGTACTTCACCTTGTTGCGCATCAGCGCCTTGATGTAGCCGAGGCCGCCAGCAGGCGCCGAGTCGCCGACGTTGTAGGTCACAAGACCTTCGCTGACGGTGCAGCCGTAGATCTCGGAGGCGTTATCGTCGGTCAGATCGTTCGTCTCCATGGCGATGGAGCCGGAAGCGAACTCCGACAGCTGCTCGTCCAGAGCATCGTCGGCATAGAGCTCGCCAGAGGCAAGGGTGACGGTAAGGTTGGCAACGACCAGCTTGCCGAGGACAACACCGGCGTTGGCACCAGCCTTGCAGAAGCAAGGATATTTCGCACCGAATTCAGCCATAATGATTTCTCCTTTTCATAGATTGTGTTTTGACAGGAACTCATCGTAGACAGCCTCCATGGCGTCAACCGCCTCACTGGCATGCTGTTCGTTGGCGGCCCGCATCCATTGGGATGGGTAGTTCCCGTGGCCGCCGAATTCGTGGACGAAAGCAACGTCCTGGTTGGGCGCGTCTTTCGCCCCGCCGCCCGCAGCGCGCCTGGCATGGTATATGTGGTGAGTACCTTTAGGGTAGATCAGCACATACCGCTGGTTGCCGGAGCGCTTCTTGTGGACAAACGGAGATCCGGCCAGGTGGCCGGTGTGAGAAGCAAAAAGCTCACGAATCTTTTCTTCGTGAGCTTTTCTGATTATTTCGCCGCCTGCTTCGAGCATGCGGTTCCATGTGTCGTCGTCGATCTCCCGGATGGCGTCAAGGTCGATGATCAGGGAGTCAAGGCCCATCGTATCAAACATCGTCTTCGCCCCCGATGGCTTCTACCCACTCGGTCTCGAAAAGGACGTTCTGCTTGGAGCCTTCCTCGTCTGTGGACGGTGTGCTGGACGGCCACGGAAAGTCCGCGGCCTCAAGCGCCTCCTTGATCTCCCGAACAAGCCCAGTGATCTTCTGCGTGATCGGGGCGACCAGCCGCACCCAGATCAGGTACTTCTCATACTCCGGCTCATCGTCGCCGAAGCAGTAGGGGATGGTGTTGTAGCCGAAGACGATATACGTCTTGGCCGAGCCGCGATAGGCGCCTTTCTCCACGTTCTCCACGATGGGATGCAGCGCACCTCTGATACGGGAATCCACGGTCTGAGGATCAGCCATCAGCGCGCCGCCTCCTTCCTCTGCACCTTGATCTCCATCCATTTGTGCTTCTCTTCCACGTCGTCAACGGAAATGATCTCGTAGAGCTCCGTGTCAGATAGGCCTTTCTGGACTTCAAGGGTGCGGTTGATTTTCGCAGAATAGCGACAGGTGATGGTCGCCGGCTCGCGCAGCTGCTGCTGCAGCGCGTCGAAAGCCTCAGATCCGTGGGCGTTGACCCACTTGCAGCGGATGGCTTTCCCTTCACCGAACACATTGACAAGGGTCTCGATGTGATCTCCATCAGCATCGGTATCCTTTTCGCGGCGAAAAAAGAAGACGGGAGTTCTCAGCTCCCCGGGATTCGCAGCCTTGCTCATTCACCTTCACCGTCGCTTTCCTCTTGAGGATCTTCGGTGGCGTGCCGCAAGGCAAGGACGAAGGTGTTTTCGATCTTCTGCTTCGTCTCCAGAGAGGTCGCCTGATAGGTGCCGGAAACCTGCATTCCGCGGTTGTCAAAGTACCAGGCACCGAGCGCATAGATGAACAGATCATACTGCGCATTGTGCTTGAATTCCTTGACACCGGCAGTCCGGGCCTCAGACTTCGCCGCGGCGAGCCACTTTTCCAGTTGCCCATCCGTGACGTCCTCGGGAGGATTCAGATAGTCCTTGAATCCCGCGACCGAAACAGCCATACCGACACCTCCCTTAAGACTTCGTTACGATCACGGTATAGGTCTTTTCAGCGGACCCGTTCGTCACCTTTACGGTCAGAGTGTTTTCACCAACCGCCCAGGTCGCAGAGTTGCCGTTTTCGATCTCCGTCTCACCGTTCAGAATCTGGACAGTGGCGTTCTCGTCTGCGGCAACTGCTGTGACCTTGTTGGTAGCATTGGCCGTCGTGACGGCATACTCCGTCACATCTGCATCAAATGCCGGCGTGAGGGTCAGCGCTCCAATCGTCAGCGACGAAAGGTCCGCGATCATTCCCCCGAGACGATAGCCAGACGGAAGGCGCTCTTCAGGCGGATCTGCTGATCACCCCAGGCGGTGAGCACCCAGTAGTACTCGCCCTTCTTCGCATCCTTATCGGTCTCGAAGATGGTGCCAATGTCGTAGTTGATGCCGTAGAAGCTGAAGTCGCCGACCACGGGGATGGTGGCCTTGTCGCAGAAGCGGACAGGATAGCCGAGGATGGAGGCCGGCTTATCGCCGAACAGCGACTCGCTGTTGTTTGCCAGACCCTGCACCATGGCGTAGTAGTCGGACTTTTTCATGACGACAGACGCGCCGACTGCGAAATCATCAGCCAGATCACCGAGGGCCGCGACGATCGCATCATACATGGTCGCTCCGGTCTTCGCGGTGATCTCGTAGGTGGTCACACCTTCGGAGATGGTGCCGTTGTAGAAGGACATGTGCTTGTGGGTGCTATCGGAAGCGCAGGAAGCGGCAGGAAGGAAAGCGAAGTACTTCTCGCGCTTGGCCAGGGCAGAGCGGAGGGCGCCTTCCACGGCGTTCACAACATCGACATCGGTGCCATGCAGCACGGTGTCCTTGATGGTCGCGGAGACCTTGGCCTTCAGACGGCCGTAGACGACGGTGTCGCCGGACAGCGCGATCTCGTTCGCGGTCTGCTTATCGGTGACGTCGGCCAGATCCGCATCCTCGATGGTGTAGCCGAGCTTCGGCTCTTCCAGACCGGTGATGTTGGTGATCCGGGCGATGGTGCGCAGCGGGTTGATCTCGAAGGGCTCGATCAGGAGCTCTCTGGCCAGGTTGGTGGGCAGGAGCTTGTCGCCGCTGCCAAGATCGGCATTCGCGGCCGGGATGGCGCCGAGGCCTTCATAGGCCTTGGTGTCGATGGCCTTGCCGGAGAAGACGGCACGATAGAACGCGGCCTTGGCAGCGATCAGGTTCTGCTCGGCGGTCATGTTGCCGTCAGCAACGGCCCGGGCGGCGACGGCGGCCTTCTGCTCGGCCTCCATGCGGTCGTGCTCGGCCTTGAGGGTGTCATAGCGAGCCTGGAGCTCGTCACGGTGGGCCTGCTTCTCCTTGATCTCTTCCATCTTCGTGGAGGGATCGGCGGCCTTCTCGGCCAGCCAGTTGGCGTCGGCGAGAATGGCGGACTTGAGGGTGTTCAGCTTTTCTTTCATTTCGAACAGAGTCATTTCAGATATTCTCCTTTTCAAAGATTTTGATGATGGTGTCGTTTTCCTCGAGGATCTTCTTGCGAGCCTCGCGGTCGGTCTGGGTCTGCTTTGCGTCGAGCAGGTGTTTGATGACGGTATCCAGGGCTTCCTCATTGGAGCAGAGATCTTCGGCAGACAGGTCCATGACCATCTTGAAGATGCTCTCGCCGGATTCAAAAGCCTTGGTCACTCCGGCACCGCGCTGGGACGGTACTGCGACAAAAGAGAATTCATAAGCATCCGTGGGGTCTTCCATAAGACCGATGCAGGTCGAACCGTCGTAGGTCTTGCCCTTGATATGGTCGTTCTTACACTTGGTCGGCTCCCACCACGAGCGCTTCAGCTCTTCCCCGCAGATGGAGCAGGTCAGCTTCTTGATGCCAAAGCCCACTGAAACTTCCTTCACGATCCCGCCTTCGATCGAATTGATAAGGCTCTCATTCTCCGGGGTTCTCAGCATGTAGGCGCTGCCCATCAGCTGCACAAGCTGTTCGCCGAGACTGTTCTTCGCTGCCGTCTTCTGGAGCTCTACGCGATAGAGCCGCGCGACCTGGTTTCTCATGGCCCAGGAGTGATCCTTGATACCCGTCCTTCCGACAAACATGCCGGCAAGCGTCTCAAGGGATTTCACCGGGAACTTCTCCATGTCGCGGTCTACCTCGTTGTCACAGAGGACCAGCGAGAAGCACAGCACGTCTTCCGGTTTCAGCTCCTTCAGGGAGAACTGGTTGATGAGTGCGATATCCTTCTCCGCATCGGCTTTGGTGATGTTGAAGGCTTTCAGTTTCTCGATAGCATCCATGGTTTTCCTCCTTTCTCGCAGATTTTCCACGTGCTGGGTATGAAAAACCGCCGATTATTCATCGGCGGGTGTGGACTGTTCAGCGGCCATTTTCTTGGCACGCTCTATGTCTTTGCGAAGAAGATCTTCGCGGCGGTCGGCAGGGAGAAAGTAATACATTGAGGCGTTGATGCCAACGGCTTCCGCCTCAGCTATCAGTTTCTCGTCCATCGTCTTTCTCGCTTTCTTCCTCGGGCTCGTCGGCCTTCGGCGCCTCAATGGCCGGCTGCGTCTTCCCGGATGCCAGTACCTTCGCTTTCTCGTTGACGGTGTAGGCCAGCGTCGCCAGATCCTGAGAAACCAGGGCGTGCTTGCCGATTCCGCCCGGAAGGGCCGGCATGTTGCGCTCGTAGCGGATCTCGTCAACCGTCAGCCAGCCGGAGCGCACGGCCTTGTAGTGGACTTCGGCCATCGTGGCGGCGTCGGCCCGGAGGATGCTGTCCATGTTGAACTTGAAGTGATAGCCCTTCTTCCGTTGCTCGAAAGACAGGAGCTTCCGGTTGAGCTCCTGTTCGTAGGCCGTGACGATCGGGAGCATGGTCAGCATGAGAAATTCAAGCATCTGCTGCTCCTGCGAATTGAAAGAAGCGTCGGAATAGTCTCCCAGCAGGTGCGGCGGGATGTTGTAGACCATTGCGACCTTGCTGCGGGTGATCTTCTCGACCTCAAAGAGCTTGCTGTCAACGGGCGACAGGTTCAGCGTCTTCGCCTGGACGCCGGATTCAAGGAGCAGGATGTTCCCGGAAGTCTCGCGGTAGGTCTCCATGAAATCCTCCACGACAGCCTTCTTCTGGTCTTGGCCGAGATTGGAGGGGGCCTCCAGGACGATCGCGGAGTTGACGCCGTGCTCGAGCTGCTCTGCGTTGAAGATCTGAATGGACTGGGAATATTTGAGGGTGTCAAAGAGCACAGACACCGGGGAAATGCCGCCGATCCCGTTTGTGGAGATGAACGGGATATGCACCATGTACCAGTCGTGGACGTACATCTCTTTCCCGGTATCAGGCTGGATCCTCCACCAGAGCTCACCGCTGCTCTGCTCAATGACCGGCTTTACCTTCGTCGGGTCGAGCACGTCGAGGCGCGGCACGGCAGATCCGGGAGCGAAAACCTTCAGCGCATAGCAGTCGCCGGCCGTGCCCCTGCAGGCCTCCATGGTCTTGAAAAACTGCGTGGAGGTCATGATGGAGTTCGGCGCAAAGGAAACCATGTCGTTCAGCTCGTCATACACAGGCTTCGCGCCCTTATAGAGCTGAACAGGCATCGCGGACAAGGAATTGGAGATCCGGGAGACGGCGGCGAAGATCAGCTCGCTGTTCTTCATGGTGTAGTCGCCGCTCAGCCAATGGGGAAACCAAAGGTGTGCAGGCCGACGCGCCAGCACCATGCTGTTGGAATTCAGATATTTCGCGATGATGCGCTCGCGGCGCCGGTCCCGCAGTTTGGTCCAGATGCTCATAATGTCACCTCAGCTTGATTTTTGTTGTGAGGGGCTTGTCCGGTGGGATATACAGCGGATGCTTCCTCAAATACTCGGTGTGGGCGTCCAGAAAGGCCGCGAAACCGTCGATTTTCCGGTACGGGGATTGCTTCGTGGGCAGATATGTACCGTTTGCCGACCGTTTTGTGAGCTTCACGTTGCCCAGGTACCAGTTGAACATGGAGTTGTTGTTGTGGACGATATTGCCGTCAAGGAACCGTTCTTTCAGATCGTCCAGAGGCCCGGTCAGAGTGATCTCGCCTTGACGGACTTCATTGAGGATGAAGCCCTTGTCCTGCATGGTCTGGATCATCATGAACGCCTTGGCCGGGTCATATCCGATGGTCTCGATGCGATATTTGCTCCGCTGCTCCAAAAACCACGCCACAACAAGGTTGTAATCGACGTAATCCCCGTTGCAGATGGTCAGCCAGCCATTGTCGACAAGCCCCTGCCAGTCCAGCTTTTCGTGATCTGCCTTGCGCTTCTTATCGGTCGTCCAGGAGTGCTCGAGCAGGAAGAAGTTGTTCTCCGGCAGCGGGAATTCCAGACAGGCCGAAGTGAAGTCCTCTGTGCTGGACAGGTCAAAGCCCCCGTAGCACAGCCGGCCGATCAGCCGATCCTCGGGGAAGATCTTATTGTTCTTCTTGATGATCTTGACATCGACAAAAGACAGCTCGTCCACACTCGTGAAGACGTTCAGCTGCTTGTTGATGAAGTTGTTTCGCTCGGCGGGGATGGATTTGACGCGCTCCCATTCGTCTTTCAGATCTTCGATATCAAGGAGCTTGCCGAGAGACGGGTTTGCCTTCGGCCAGCATGCCGGATCGGAAGGATCATCGTCCTCGTCGATCTCGTCGATGTAGACGAACATGCGGTCGGCAGCACGCCGGGAAATAGCTTTGTCCCCGGCGAGGATTTGGCCGCCGAGGACATAGAAATCCATCAGAGGGCCGTCAATGACGGTGCCCAAAGTGGTGATATAGATGATCAGGGGCTGTTTTCGCTTTTTGATCTTGCCCTTGATGACGTTGATGAGCTTGTAGTCCCGGAATTCGTGAATCTCGTCGAAGACGGCCATGTGCACGTTGCGGCCGTCAAGGTTTTTCGAATCCGAGGCCAGCGGCTCGAATTTGCTGTTCTTGAAGTAGGCGCCGTTCTGCGTGACCTGGACGTGCTTCCGGAGGACGGGGGAGCCGTTGATCTGCGCTCCGCACTCGGAATAGACGATTTTCGCCTGTTCCTTTGAGTTGGAAAGCGCGTAGATCTCGGCGCCGCGCTCGTTGTCCTTCGTCAGCCCGAAGGCCGCATTGCCGGCGATCATCGTAGACTTGCCGTTGCCTTGGCCGACTATGATCAGAGCTTCGCGGAATCGCCGGTACCCGGTCTTCCGGGAGACCCAGCCGTACATGTTCGCCTCAACGAAATGCTGCCAGGGCAGCAGCTCCGTCTTGGAGTAGGCGCCTTTCGTCGGAATCAGGAACCGCTCAATGAAGTCGATGGGGCGATATGCCTTTTCAATATCGAATACCCAGGGGTAATTTGGGTCAGAAAAGGACATTTCCAGCTCGTCCAGGAACCTTTGACATGCCTGGATTCGCTTCTTGCCGGATACGATCTTGCCCTCGGTGACGTCAACTGCGTACTGATACGCTTTCGACGCCCGAATAACGCTCGGGATGATTTCGAGGCCCATGTCTGCCTCCTGTGTCAGAACATATCGAATTCATCCTTATCATCACTGTCGGACAGAGGCTGCACGATGAACCGCATGAGGATGTTGGCCGTGTTGTTGGCCTGCGCTGCCGTCGCATTATAGGCATTGATGGCAGGATGAACGTAGATGTTTTGCCGCCCTTTGACATATTCCTTTGTCACGAGGCAGCCCTGTTCTTTGATAGATTTCTGAAGCTCAGCCATGTGGGAGATCAGCTCCACATACCGCTGGAAGGTGGTGGTGAACATGAACGTGTGCTCGATGCCTTTCTCTTGGGCCTTTGCCAAAATCACCTTGGCCTGCTCATTCATGCTCAGGATGGCATCGGCATCCTGGACATCACCCTCTGTAGGCGGCAATTCATCGGCCGGAACGGGCATTTTCGGCTCCGAATCGGGCATTTCACCCTCAAAACCGGCAATTTCCTCGGCCTGGGGAGCATTTTCTTCGTTCTTCGCCATTTCCTTGGCCTCCTTTGCGCCCCTTTCCCTGGGGATATTCTTACATCCCTGCCCTGTAAAAACGCGGAATATGGCCGTTCTGGAGTGTTGCAACGACCATATTCCGCTACAGGAGGATGGAGAGTGGCTTCCAAAAAAACTTTACGCGCGAATTTTCGCACGCAAAAACGAGGGCGCGCGGTTATTTCGTCGCCTCTCGTTACTTTGAAGGGTAGGGGGGTAGTTTGTCGGCGGCGATCAGTCGGCGTTGGCCCACCCTTCCATCTCGCTGCCGTCCCGGATCCGTATAATCTTTATGTTGGTAGGTAGGCACACGCTCCGCCTCCGCTTGGTGTCCTCGTGACACTGCCAACACAAAGACTCGAGGTTATCTAATTCAAGGCCGAGCTCCGGGTAGTCCTCGAGCTCACGGATGTGATGCACCTCAGTTGCGGGCGTTATCTTTTTTTGGCGAAGGCAGTTTTGACAGAGGTAGTTGTCCCGCTGCAGGGCAAGCAGACGCAGCCGGCGCCATGCTGGTTTGTGGTAGAAGCCTTGCTCCTTGAGCGTCTGCTTCCGCTCGCCGTGTGACGGATGATATCCGGATCTCAATGGCCGAACCTGTCCCTTCTCATGACCTGCTCCCAGCCCTCGAAGCGGTCACGTTCCACCGTCGTCTTTTCGCAGCCGCGGCGACAGCGCTTGGAGCCGGCGTGACAGATACATACGGTCCTGCCCTTCACGATCCGGACATACACACGTATTTTCTCGGAGCTGTCCACGTCGGCCCCTCCTTTTTCCTACGTCTTTTTGTAGATGGCAGCTCGGGAATACCCCGTGACGCCATCTGTCATCATTGCCAGGAACTCTTCACGGGAGAAGTCCGAGAGCCGAAAGACTTCCTCCGGCTTCATGCCGAGCTGCTTGGAGATCTCCTGCGCGGTTTTCCCCTCACCGATCAGCCGCTTCACGATCGCCTTCATCGGCTCAAGCAGATGCACACCGCGAGCGCGGTTGTGCGTGATCGTGCCGTAGATATCGTCGGCCTCGTTCTCGTGATTCACGAATACCACAGGAACTTTCCCGCCGAGCTTCGTTTTCAGAGGCTCGCGCCCGGCCACCGTCCAGCGGTGGAAGCCGTCAATGATGGTGTAGTCGGGACGCACCACGATAGGCAGCGTCCAGCCGTTGGTGAGGATGCTCTGCGTGAGCAGCTGCAGATTCTCCTCGCTGACCTTGTTGGGGTTGTAATCATTTGCGTGCAGCTTCTCCCGCTCCACCCAGTGCAGCGAGGCCAGAGGCCCGAACAGATCCATTTCAGCCATGCTTTTTCACCCCCTTCTGCGGGGAAGTGGCGCGGCTGTAATCCGCATACTCCTTGTAGACGGTCGTGTAGAGCGCCCGGAGTGAACGGAGCTTTGGATCTCCGGCTATGATGGCGTCGTGCATGATCCGGAAGTGCTCATTCGTCATGACCGCGCTGTTTCGGATGTAGAAGGCGCGGTATGCGGTGTGAACCTTCTTCATGCTGGCGATACCGAAGTATTTGTCCGCCTCGGCAAAGAGCATCTTTTTGCACTCGGCCTTGTAGTCCTTGACCGGGATATCGCCCTCAAGCTCCCGGCGCTTCCGCGTCTTTCGCTTGAACATTTCGCTGTCCCAGTACAGGAGCGTGAGATAAGCGTTCGGCTCCCGTTTTTCCACCTGCCGCCAGAGATCCGGATTCGTTTCCGCAATATACCGAAGTCCGGCTATGCCCTCGGAGCCGAAGAAATTGCAAAGCCGGAGCTGCCGTTTTGGCACTCCGACTTCGTACAGGTGAATATAGGCTTCCGGGAAATCGAGATCGTGCTCCTTGATGTAGAGCCAGATGTCTTTATCCCGCCAGTCGTAGATGGGGTACTGGCAGTTGTTCCCGGTGATACCGCCCTTTCCGAGCGCGATCCTAGAAAGGAACTCTGCCCGCTGTATGGATTCGGCCCCGCGCAGGCCGATGATCTGGATGCCGTCCCGGGAGATCGTTTTGCAGAAGTCCTGGTAGTTCATTTGCCCGGGGTATTCCAGATACGGGCTGCGCGTGATCGCGAACGGCGGCGGCTGCCGCACCCAGGCGTCCTCTTTTCCCGGCTCCCACGTAATCCATGATTCCGTGGACTGCAGATAATGGAGGACGCTGGATTGCTTCACAGGCAGGCAGTACCAGCGGAACTCCGCGCCGACCGCGAGGAAGCGTTTTCTCCAACGGACGGCCATCTGATACATGCTGTCATAGATGGCCTCCTCGTCGATGAAGATCACAATGAGCTGCCGGGCGTCAATCTTCCCGGCCCGGATGAGGGCATAGGTCAGATGCGCCAGGCACAGGCTGTCTTTTCCGGCCGAAAAGCTCAGATAGACCGGCACGCCGTTGGAGAACACATTCAGGAGCCGTTGCCGCGCTGCGGTCACGACGTCGATCGTCCCCTCGATGCGTTTTACAGCCATATCTTCTCACCGCATTTCGGGCAGACGACAAAGCGCCGTTGCAACGCAATTCCAGCCGTTTCCTCGGCTTTTTCCGGCAGACCTGCGTTTACATCCGGGTCATGCGGGAACGCCGTGGACGGGCTTTCCAAAGGCGAGGACGGGCCTTTCGGGGTGATTTCCTCCGCTGCCGCGGCGAAATCGGCCTCTTCCTGGGCATATTTCTCGGAGGCCTTCTGCATCTCGCCCTTTGCGCCCTCGTCAATGAGGCCGTAGCCGCCCATGAAGTCATCGGCGTCTATCGGGGCAAAGGTCAGCGTCTCCAGAAGATCCGGGTCATAGCCTGGGATATCGAAATCCTTCAGCTCGCCCAGCTCGGCAATGATGCCCTCGATGGCCTCGAGGTTGTCCACGCCGAGATTGTAGATTTTGTTGTCGGCCATCATCATTTTGAGCTTTTCGTGCTCGGTCAGACCGGCTTTGATGAAGCATGCCGCCTCGGTCATCCCGAGGGCCTTCATGGCCTCGTAGAGACCGTTGCCGATCAGAATGACCTTGTCCTCGTCGCACACGATGGCCTTGGTCTGGCCGAACTGCTTGACGGAGCGCTTGTATTCCTCCATCTGCTTGGCGGAGTGGATGCGGACGTTCCGACTGTTCGGCGTCAGCTCAGCGAGCGGGATCATGGTGATATTCATGCGCCCACCCCCTCAAGGAAGCGGCGTGCGCTCGGCAGCTTTTCGGCGGCTTTGACGATGATTGACGGGTCGATCTCGTAGACCTCCCGGAAGCCCTTCATGATATCCTCGCTGCAGAACTCCCGCTCCGGCCACGCGTGCGTGCCCTGGACGTATCCGTCCTTCCACCCGTAGATGGGCGGCATGGGGAGCCTGTTGTAGTGGATATATCCGAGAACGGCTTCGTGCGGCCATGCCCGGAGCGGGGAGAAGCGGACCTCGCCGGTTTTCTTGCGGATGTACCCGTCAGGGCCGCAGAAGTTGCCGTCGATCGTCCGGTGTCCCATCAAAAGGAGATCCAGGTTGTTCTCGAAGAACATTCTCGTGAACGGGCCTCTCTGGCTGATCTGGTGCCAGCGCTGCCCGACAAGTCCTTCGGCAAAAATCAGATTCTGGTGATGGTACAGCCAGTCGAGGCCGTAGCCCGTGTGCATCATCTGAACGCCGGCAGGCTTGTTTTCTCTGACCCATGCAATGAACGCGGGGTAGTCCAGATCGCAGAACGCAAAAAAGCCGGTAGTGATACCGGCCTTCTCACACAGATCCGCGAGCACAATGCTGTCCTTGCCCGCGCTGTATGCGTATGCTGCTTTTTTCCCGGCTGTCGCCGTGCGGATCTCCGAAAGAGCGTCAGCTGCGAAGCGCTCCACTTCGTCCCGGCTGATCAGCTCCTCAATGTGTGCCACGGCGTAGAGCCAGTCTGCGTTTCTGCTGGTCTGCTTGCGGCCCAGGTACTGTTTCATACCCGCACCGCCTTTCTCTTCTCATAGGCATTCCAGCAGAGCGCGAACAGAATGCCCCCGGCCACAAAATAGATTCTGACCGAGGCCATAAGTGTCCACATGCCCATGACGCCCAGCGGGATCAGGATGCTCCACCCGGCGATCAGCGCCGTGTTGATGCAGAGCCCGGCCTTTTTCCCGAAGGCGATATAGATGCTGTACATGGAGGAGGATAGTGTGGACGTGCCGATGATGGTGATCAGCACGGCCTTGATGATGTTGAGCACCGGCGTGAACTGCGTCCAGGCGAGAGGAAAAACGATAGCCATATACAGGCCGAAGAAGATCCCGCCCATGGTGAAGGCCCGCTTGACGTTCACCTTCGCCGTGCCGTCTTCGTTCCTGTCGTTGTAGTCCAGGATCTCGAAGAAGTACGGATAGGTGAAGGGCCCCGGCAGCAAGAGGATTGCCTTCCAGATGCCGGCTTTCATCGGTGCGGCTTCTATGCCGAGACCGATCTGATTCACGGCGCCCTTGGTGTAGATCAGCGCGGCCACGGTCACGCCCGCGGCCATCAGATACACGACGATCCAGCCGCAGCCGTCCGTCAGTACGTTCCGGATCATCCCGAATCGCAGCAGAATGACCAGGAAGAACACCGAGATCGCGTAGGCCACGTATTTGCCGAAGTCCGGCCCGAGGGCCGTGTCGGCGAAGACGGCCTGCATCCCATTCATGGAAAGCCATGCCTGGAACACGCACATGATACCGCAGATATACTGCATCACTTTGGAGCGGAAGACTTCCCGCACCTTCGGGATCTTGCACGCCGCAGCGCCGAACAGGATACAGGCGACGGTGTTCCCGAGCACCCAGATCAGGGAGGGAATGATGCCGTAGGTCTGTGTCATGGTGACGCCGTTCATCAAGGAGCCGATTCCGGCCCATGTGGCGGCGATGCTCAGCGCATAGTAAAGCTGGGGATTGTTTTTGAACCTTTCTTTCAGTGTCATTGGACACCCTCCTTTGTTACGTCCGCCCATGTGGCGGCGAGTATCAAAGGAGCCATGCCGTGCATTATCCTCCTTCCGCATAAAAGTGAGAGCACCGCAGCGGCGAACTGCGATGCTCCCTTGATACGGATTTTGCGATTGTAACGATAACACACGGGAAGGGCGATATCAAGTAACACGGCGAAACAGTACGTTACAGGCCGTTGCAACTTTTAGGAGGCCATTCTGTAGGCGCCTGGGTCTTCTGCTATGGCCCAGCTCGTCAGGGGCCTGGGAGAGCCCAGAAAGTCCTCCATGGCCTCGTCTATGCCACACCGGTCACAGATCTGCACATCGGCGCGGCGGCTCAGAGCGTTCCGGATGGGATCGGCGTCCATTCTCCGGAATCCGCAGCGGGGACAGGGGAAGAATCCGTCCCGCTGTTTCTTGGCAAAGCGCTCGATAAGGCTCTTTGCCTCCTGCCGCGCTGCCTCGGCGACAACTTCCTCATAGCCCATCTGCCCGGCCCTCTTCATAGCAGCAGAGGCGGCCTGCAGTTCTTCGGGCGTCCAGTCCCGGCTCATTCTATCGCCTCCTTTCTCTGCAGCTCACGCAGCTCCTCCCATCCATCGAACATGCTGTGCTCACTGTGAATGCAATCTTCCCGGTTATCGTAGAGGCTGCCCATCGTGTACCAGCCCCCGCCGAACAACTCCGACTCCGTCTCATACGGCCCGTGCACCAGCCTGCCGGAGTCCGTGCAAACCTGATAGATCGTCGTGCCGTAGCTGTTGTAGGCAATGTTCTGAATATGCACCGTTATGGCGCGGCCTCGCATGTCCTCAACGTAATAGTCGAGAGGATCTAAGTCTGGATCGCGGGGATTGGGTAGATACCCCGCGATCATCTGCTTTTGCCGGTCTGTCATTCCATTGCCTCCTCTATGGAGCTGATCGCCTCTTCCAGACTGTCGAAGGCGCTGTCCAGGGCCTCACAGGCGGCGTCGGCCTTTTCGTAGCGCTCGCTCTCCTGCATGCTCTCCGGAATGTTGTCCCGGGCATCTTCCTCTTCCTCCTTGATGGCTTCCAGCTGATCCTTCAAGGTCTCAATCTGGCTTTGGATCTCCGCCAGGGCTTTTCTGCGAATCTTATTCATCGTCTTCCTCCTCTTCATCATCTTCATCTTCCAGCAGGCCGAAGGAACCGGCCCGGATGCCGCCGAAGGTATAGCCGCGGTCAAAGCTCAGATAGACCGGCGTGTCTTCGGAAAAGTCCTCGAGGAACTCGGCAAGCTCTCCCACGGTCATCGTCCCGCGAACCTGGGCGAGCGCGTAGCCCTCCCGCTCGGCGTTGAGAATCAGTCTGTCCATGTGCTGTCCTTTCTCCCGGTCTTTTGCCCGGCCAGGAGGGCGTTTCGGCTTTACTGTGTTGGCTGGTGCTGGTGCCATTCTTCATTGAGCTCCTCGAACCGTTCTTGTGTTACAAGTCCCAGATGCAAGGCCATTTCGATTTCACCACAATGGGTGTAGTACCAAGCTGATCTCCCTCCATAGGAGTGGGCATTGCTTATCCCGCGCAGGCACTCTTCACGCGTTCTCCTAAGCACCGCTTCGACGTTCGGATTGTTGTGCATCGTTTATCCTCCTTGCCCTCGTGACCTCCGGGGCGGGTGATTCTCAATGGGTGAAGTGGCCTTCGGTGGAGTAGTCCCACTCGATGGAGCCGTCGAAGTAGATCCGGCAGCCGTGGGCCAGCAGAGACCAGCCGCTCTTGGTGTTGACCATCCGGGCCTTGGTGCCGTAGGCGCCCTCGCAGCGGTAGGTCCCGCCGCCTGCGTTCCTGTAGATCTGGCCCACTTCGGGGCAGAAGGGGGAGCTCTGCGCAAGCTCCCAGATCTTTTCAATCCGGCCGTCCGGGTGATAGATGACTTCCTTTTCCTTACCATCGTCCCGGTGCCCGACTACGGAGACCGGCGCGCCCTTGGTGATCGCGTAGCCTTTGGCGGCGTTGATGGCCTGCTCCATGACGGCAGCCGTCCCGATCTGCTCCCCGTTCTGGGTGAGGGTGAAGTGTGTGTATCTCATTGTGTATCCTCCTTTATCAGTACCATGAATCGTCGTCATCGTCTTCGTCGTCGATGTCTTCGTATTTGTCGCGGTAGTCGAACATGTCCTCTGTGTTGGGGGTGGCCTTGAGCTCGGGGTGATCGTCGATGTACTGGATCGTCTGGTCCAGAAGGATCTCCATGCTGGCGTCATAGGAATCGTCGAGCGGGTCGCCCCACATGTTATAGATCACAGTCTCCATCTCTCGGCTCCCGCGCTTGGCGAGGAACCGCGCTGCCGGGTTGCAGGTTTCTTTCCCGTAGCCGACGCCCACATGATCGCCATCGTTCCAGTTGCGGTAGTGGAGCCTGCACACGGCCCGGATGATCTCGCCGGCCACGGTGTCGGCCTTGCCCTGCGGTGGAACAAGTTCCTCAAAGAGCTCGTTGATCCTGGTTTCAGTAGCTGTCAGTGCCATTTGTAATCCTCCTCGATTTTGATTTGATGGGATAGGGCCGATAGGCTCGACCCTTGAGGAGCCTTAGATGGGAAGTGCTTCGCTGTCGATCTTTGCGGAACTGATCACCAGGCAGCCTTTGTCGTTTTCCCAGCAGTTGTTGAGCTCAGTATCATGCCCCATACACCGCAGAATGTTTCCGTAGGCCTGAACCGCTCCATAGTTGACGTGGTTGCGGTTAACATCTCCCTGATCTGCTTGCAGGTTCATGTTCCAGATAGCCGTAATGACCTTCATTTTGATCTGTTCGAAATCCATCCTCAAATCCTCCTTCGTTATGCGTCGAGCAGTTCTTTAAGAACTCTCTGTACTTCTCGGTTGCCCTTCGCGATGTCTTCCATATACCTCTTGGAAAGAACAACCTCATCCAGCCCGTTCACCCCGAGGGTGTATTCATGGGGGCCATACTTCTTTACGACTTCATTCCAGAGCTTTTCGGTTCTGGCCGAGATCGCGTCCAGTCCTTTTTTCATGTCCATTTCTCCTTGCTTTCTCTATCGTAATCGGCTATACTCTCTTTCGAGAGAGGGGGCGGCGGTTTCCCACCGCCCCGGCCGACTCACTTTCGTTTGTCGGTGCCCTGCTTGATCTTTGCTGGTCTTATCGTGATCGTGATCCGGTCTGCCAACTCGGGATGCTCACTTAAGATCTTCAAGAGGTCTTGCAGGGCCTCTTTCGTTTTTTCGTCCGTTTTTCTCACCTCCCTTCCCTTAATTTCTGTGTTCATTGTACACCTAAAAGTGTCGGCTGTCAATACTTTTTTTACACAAATTCGTGTCAAACGAAAAAAATATTTGACAAGTGCAATTTTTAGATGTACAATCAAGGGCATACAGGAGGTGCGTATACATGGGTATTACTGTAGGCGAGAAGATCAGGATAATCATGGGCCGTCAGAACATCAGCATGACCAAGCTTGCGGAGCTGACCGGGCAGACCCGGCAGAACCTAAGCAACAAGTTCGCGAGAGGGAATTTCACCGAATCCGATATCGAGGCCATGGCTAACGCCCTAGGATGCTCTGTCGACATTCGGTTTATCCTCCCGGATGGTTCAGAGGTCTGATCAAAACCCCATAAACGCAAAAAAGGCCCGGGCTTGATGTAAGCCCGAGCCTTTTTTGTGGGACGTTATCGATTATGTACCAGATCTTCGCCGCGGCGGGATTTAACGCGCGCTTCCGCATTCGGCTCCCGAATGATCAGCTCCGAGAGGTCGCAGTCCAGAGCTTCACAGATGAGATCCAGATGTTCCAGATTTACGCGGTCGGCAATTTCGTGGTAGTAATCGTTGATCGTTGACGGCCGGATGCCCGTCGCGCGGGCAAGATCGGCCTGGGTCCACCGCCTTTCGCCGAGGCGAGTGGAAAGCAAAATCCGTATCATTGGCATTGCCCCTTTACGTCAGAATGTAACACAACTGTACGAAAAATGAGGCAATTTGGGAGATTATAACGAATCTGGTTATAAAACAAAAAGAGCGAGAGGCCAGTCTCATAGGACTGACCCCTCGCCATTTCTTGGATAGCTTACCGAGAAGAACCGCTTATAGAAGCGGTGTTCTCGACGGTAAAAATTGGTGCGCGAGGCGGGACTTGAACCCGCACGTCCGGAGTGGACACTAGAACCTGAATCGCCCAAGAGGGCAAATTGAGGGTACATTCTTTCAAAAGAAGTTTACCTCGTCCCTTGAAATCCAAGGCCTTTCAACGCCTTCTACGGTGCTCGACATAACAAAACAAAGACCCATTTTATTCGATTTTATAAAGATGTTAGAAATGTGTTAGAAAAGCCTGCTCTGTCAGGTCAACACTTTATATAGATGACAGTGACCGCTTCCCTTCTCCCCCACTAAACCGAGTAGGGAGAAGTTCAACATATCCGACCACAATTTCATACTGCGATCCAGGGCTGCTTGCTGCATCAAGGAGCCCTGGATCGTTATACCCCAAAGCCACCCTGATCGCAAACTTGTGCTCAGAGCGTCGTTTTCCGTTTCACGGTGAAACGGATTGTGTGTATCGCCGTGCACCAGGAATTAATAATAATTTTGTTCATTTCGATGGTATTTTTCCCCCTCTATATGCGTAATCTTCCTTATATAGATGCCATCAGCGTGGCGAGATGACATGCTTAAACGCACACTAAGTTAGGTCGTTATCTTAGTGGTGCAAAACGACCAATCGGGGCAGGACCGATATGGCATCTATTCTTTTTTGGGGGGAAGTGATTTCCTCCTGGAGACAAGCAAATCTGTCTTTGAATGTGGGAAAAATTTGCTGGTTATCCTTAGCCTTTCGCTTTTTGAGAGTCCTCTTGAATACACAAGCATATGACGTAAGCATAGTTTGCATATATTTCTTAGAATTCCAATGTCGTTTTTCTCATAGAGCTTTTCGGCACTAAATATTAACGCAGACCAATCATCAACTTTCTCATAGAAAAGGAGCCTTTCTAATTGATATGTTGTGGATGTCTCTATTAAGTCTTGCGAAACGAGGTAATCAACTGTGGCTGCGTTTACACCGTACTGAGCGGCTGTAACATACATGTTTAGTAACACGTGTGTAGACATTAGCTGGAGCCTAATTAGAATATCATGCCGAGACAGTTTTTCTCCTTCATATCCGGGCTGTTCTTGCAGTTCATACAAATAGTCAATTAGTCCCTTGGCTTCTTTGTCTGTTTCTTCAGATAGCTTGCCAAAAATCATATTCGGAAGCTTGAAAATAGCATTTACGATTCGCTTTTTATCGGGAGCTGGCAAAATACTTATGAAGGCCGATAGGCTTCGTGCAATTGTCTTCAGGCCCAAATATGCACGGATTAATTGATTGCTAAAGTCATCTACAAGTGAAATGTCATAATCATAGAGATCAACAGTTTGAATTATATCATCATATTTGTCTGTCGTCTGTTCTTCTAAGGATGCGCGAGATTCGAGATCCTTTTCCCGTTGATCCACAGATGGAGCAGCTAACTCAGCTGTTTGAGTAGTAGTTAAGTATTTTGCGGTAATACTCGTAATATCGAATTCAGGCCAATCTTTCACAAGCGCGTATTCTTGATCAAGCAAAAGCCTCGCAATTGCAACATTGTCCCCGATATATGTTAGAAATAGTAGAATATCGCCGTTTATCCCAAAGCATGACTGGTCTACTATTTGCCGTAAGTATTCGTCATTCCCGTTATCATGGAACTTGCGGTTGAGCGCTTTTGCTACAAAATAAGCTAGATGATCTTTACTTTTAAATCGGTACGAATCACCAGATGCAGATACAATAAGGAGGCCACTACTGACTGCTATTTCAAGAAAACGAGCAGGAGTCAAGTATCTGTTATCATAATACTCACAGTAGTATTCAACAGTTTCCTTAATATGTTCAATACTAATTGGGTATTCCATATGGAAATGTAAGTAGTGTGCAACTTCACTTAGTGCAACAATTATGTCATTGGCATTTTCCTTCCTACTGATCAAATTAGATGATATTACCCGTTCAATTGATGCCTCAAATACCTTGCTAAAAACTGTTGCGTCTGAACTATCTAATTCACTAAAATGGGTACAATAATAGTCTACAAACTGAACAACAAAATCAATATCAGTGTTAAACGACATTTTATAAGTATTAAGGCATTGTTCGAGTGTCCTTGTAAGTACATCGCTAGGTATCAAGTCGCGGTCGCCCTTAATGCTCACAATTTTTGAAATTAATTCATACCGTTTTGCAGCGTAAAGCCTTGTTAAAAATAGCTGATTGAAATCTTCTTCTGCTTGAATACTGTCCTTTAATGTTTGGACTACATCTATTTGATCCGTATTATCTGTCGCAACGACGATTGTTCCAAATTGTTGTTTTATCTCTCTGAGGAATTTATTAATATGTTTAGGCTTAATTCGGTGGAGATCATCAATTAAAATAATCTTGCTACTGCTAGGTATTGCCTTGAACGCAGAATACGAGTTTTCGCCATAAGCCGTTTCTACGAGTTCTTTAATAATCTTTTCAGAGTTCCGACCTGTAATGTCATCTATGCCACAATAAAGGACAGTATGCTCTTGATACAAAGCACTAAACAATACTTTAAGGAGCGTTGTTTTTCCTGCGTTTGTCCCTCCAACAATAGCTACATAGTGTTTTTGCAGTATATATGAGAGTAACGACTCTAAGCTGTCAATCGTTTTCTCATCCATTATTCTTTTTGGATTGTTGATTCGCAATTTGAGAAATACATAATAATCTAAAAAACTGCCAGAGATTGTATGTTTTGAATCTGAGCGTATTTTACTTAAGTATTCCTCCGTGCAGGGAAGAGACAAGCCGTTAAGGGGCTTGTGTAGTAAAGTGTAAGCTCCAGCAGAAGATGACACAAACTGCTTCGTGTTCCATGAAAACTTCAAAATTGTATAGTTTTGGGTAACTGTATCGTACCTAGATGCATAGTATTCACATGTACTTGGAACAGAGCTTTGCCACCATGCTCCTCCTCCTTGATAGATAGTACGATCGGTGCCCTCAGATATAATCTGCTGAGAAGCACTAATGTGTTCATGCCCAAAGAACGCAATAGAACTACGCTGGGAGATTGAATTCTGCAAATCCTTCCGCTGTTCAAATGAAAACCATGCCGGAGAATGATGCATTATCGTTATTGCCATATTAGCGTGAGAAGGTGCGTTTAGCATGGTAACGACTTCGTCGGGAAAGTAATGAATACCATCATCATTTCCACAAGAAAAAGGAGCGGTGTTAAGAAGGTTCGCTTCGATCATATAGCCATCGGAAAAATGAAGTATTTTCCGTGTAAAGAGTTTGCCAAAAGGAATTCCGGTTTCTTTAAAAAAGCACTTATTGCTGTCGGCGAACTTAAAGAAGGGCGTCATATCATCCAATTCGGATTTTAGATATGCATCGCGCCTGGTATTAAACGCTTCCCTTACATTCTCTGACTCGGGGCGGTGACCAGATGGGTACGATATGTCGTGGTTTCCTGGTACAATTAATATTTTGATGTTCTTTTCCACTATGGAATAGAGAGATCCGATTTCTGATATTAGTCTGCCAATAAAACTAGAAGCAATAGAATACTCATTTGTACTGCCCTTAGATGCAATATCTCCTGAAAGGATAATAACAATACCATCAAACGGGCTAAATTCATTTAGTGACTGAGCAAGCGCTTGAATGCGAGACGAGTGAGCGCCAGATTTGTCCTGCAAATGTAAGTCACTCAAGTGAAGAAAAACAATATTCATTAGTATCCCACCTATCTGCTTTTATCTGCATTTATTATAATAAAAAAGTTGCTAATTTACAATGGGAACAATATAATAGCCGTTCAAAATCCGTTTCACCATGAAACGGATTTTTTTCTATATACCGCAAGCCCTAATCCACACCGAAAGGAGGTATGCCATGTTTTTTACCAATGGCGATCATCGGGCTTTTGAAAGTCTCATGCGGGACAAGCCTGGCGACCACTACGACAGCGGCGCGGACGGCCCTTTCCCGGAGTGCCGGAGCTGTCGCTGCCACCGACCACAATGGAAGGATCGGTACTGCAAGTACGCCGAGTGTCCCTACGCCCCAGGCCGGATGACCGCCATCGGCAAGGGCAATCCGCCGGGGAAAGGAGGTGAGGCCACCCGTTAATCACCTCTCCCAAAACTACGAAAAAAGGAGGAACAATGCCCTTAGCCAAGAACAAATGGCGCAGACACATCGCTGTGCTGCTCTGCGCTATGCTCATCTTCAGCACAGCATTTTCGGTCACGGCCTTCGCAGATAACGCTGTCGTAACCAGCGGCTCCATGTATTCGTATTTTCAGACCTTTTCCTCAAAAGGTCAATGGGTAGACGTGATGACGCCCTCCCATTGGATCACGGACACGGGAGAAGTGGCCTACTGCCTGCAGACTTCCAAGGACAGCCCGTATAACAGCGGTTACCACACCGTAGAAGGATCGGATTACTACGATCAGCGCACCTTGACCGGCCTGTATGCGATCCTTGAAAACGGCTACCCTGTGACC
>JBGUNL010000040.1:0-7764 GCA_045117295.1 Candidatus Limivicinus sp. | reverse complement strand
CGTCTCCAACGAGACCCGCCTCGGCGCGGTGCGGGACATCCGGTTCGCGGTGGAAAAGCTGGGGCTTGACGGAGAGCTGCTGGTGATCGCGGGTGACAATCTGCTGGACTTCTCCCTCACGGGCTTTCTGCGCTTTGCCCGGGAGAAGGGGAGCAGCGCCGTCATGTGCTATTCGGAGCACGACGCCCAAAAGCTCCGCAAGATGGGCGTGGCGGAGATCGGCCCGGACGGCCTCCTGACCTGCATGGAGGAAAAGCCCGACCGGCCGAAGTCCCATTGGTGCATCCCGCCCTTCTACTATTTTGCGGCGGAGGACGTGCCGCGGATCGCGGAGGGCATCGAGGCCGGCTGCGGCGTGGACGCGCCGGGGAGCTTTCTGGCCTGGCTGTGCACGGTGCGCCCGGTCTGCGCCTGGCCCATGCCGGGCAGACGCTACGACATCGGTAATCTGGAAAGCTACCGCGCGGTGCAGGCAAGCTACAGGGGAATACAGGAAACGGTTAGATAAGGAGGAGCGCACAATGGACAAATGGGAACTGATGCGGGCGCGGCATTCGGTGCGCCGCTACAAAAATACCCCCATCGAGGGGGAAAAGCTGGAGGCGCTGCAAAGAGCGGTGGAGGAGATCAACCGGGAAGCGGGGCTGCACGTGCAGCTCTTCACCGAGGAGCCGGAGGCCTTTGACGCCAACGCCGCCCACTACGGGCAGTTTTCCGGCTGCCGCAATTACTTTGCCCTGGTGGGCCCCGCCGACGCGGACGAGACCGTGGGCTATTACGGCGAAAAGCTGGTGCTGCTCAGTCAGGAGCTGGGGCTCAACACCTGCTGGGTGGCGCTGACCTTCCGCAAGAACAAGGTGCAGGTGGACGCCGCGGCGGGGGAGAAGCTGCATGTTGTCATCGCCCTGGGCTATGGCGAGGACGGCGGCAAGCCCCACAAGAGCAAGAGCGCCGGGGACGTCTCCAACGTCACGGACGCTTCGCCCCGGTGGTTCAAGGACGGGGTGGAGGCGGCGCTGCTGGCCCCCACGGCCATCAACCAGCAGAAGTTCAGCTTCACCCTCAAGGGGCGGCAGGTGCGGGCCCGCACCAAGCTGACCTTCTACGGCCGCATGGATCTGGGTATCGCCAAGTATCACTTTGAACTGGGCGCCGGAAAAGAAAACTTCGACTGGGCGTAAAGCATGGAATACGATCAGGGCGAATGGATCATGCACGGCCTTGCGCGCAGCGACCCGCGGCGGCTGCACAGCGTGGAGGAGCTCATCGCCTGCGTGCGGGAGCGGGGCTTTCTGCCCCTGTTCTGCAACAGCGTGCCGGGCTTTTCCGTGGAGGAGCTGACCTGGGCCGGCGACTGGTGGACCGGGGACGAGGCGCGGGACCCCTGGATGTGGCGCGTCACCGCTCCCCGCGGCGGGCAGGTGGTCTACGGCAAGTTCTTCGACAAGAAGGCGGGGTTCCTCTCCCTGGAGTGGCTGCCGGTGTTCGCCAACTGGCGGCGGGAGGGCTACGACTTTGACGCGCGCTATGACGACGAGAAGGCCCCGCTGCGCCAGAAGAAGATCATGGACCTCTTTGAGACCCGGGACGAACTGATGAGCTTTGAAATCCGGGACCTGGCCGGCTTCGGCAAGGGCGGAGAGAAGAATTTCGAGGGCACGCTGACCGCCCTTCAGATGCAGACCTATCTGGTGATCAAGGACTTTCGCTGCCGGAAGAACCGCTATGGCGAGGACTACGGCTGGCACCTGGCGGTGCTGGCCCCGCCGGAAACACTTTGGGGGTATGATCTGGTTACCGCCAGCTACGATGAGGACCCGGCCTTCTCCCGGGAGCGGGTCTTCCGCCGCGTGCGGGAGCTGTACCCGGACGCCGGCGAGCGGCAGATCAGGGCGATCCTGAAATAAACAAGCCAAACCGGAGTACCGTTTCGGTACTCCGGTTTGGCTTCTGCGTCCAGGTTTACGGCGCGGGGCTTCTGCTCTTGGGAATGGAGATGGTGAGGATCAGGGAGTCCTCCGTCTCCTCCCGTCTCACCCCCGCGTCGATGCCGCCCTGCTTCATCAGGTCCAGACTGCGGTTGAGACTGTTGAGAAAAATGCGCACGTCCTTGAGCACCATGGTGCGCTTCTGCCCCGGCTTCTCCGGTGTGGGTTCGTCCCCGGCGGCCAGAAGCGCGTCGATGTAGCTCTCCGCCGCGGCCACGGTCATGCCGCTCTCGGCAATCACCGCCAGGGCCAGGCGCTGGGCGTTGGGGTCTGTCAGCCGCAGCAGGGCCCGTCCGTGCCGCTCGCTGAGACCGTTGTCCCGCAGGCTCTCCAGCACGTCCCGGGGCAGCTTTAAAAGCCGCAGCTTGTTGGCCACGGCGGACTGGGACTTGCCGATTCGCCGGGCGGCCTCCTCCTGGCTCATGCCGAACATGCGGATGAGCCGGCTCAGCCCCACGGCCTCCTCGATGAAATCCAGGTCCTTGCGCGGCAGGTTTTCCACCAGCGCGATGAGGCTGGCGTCCTCCATGTTCACGTCCAGCAGGATGCAGGGGACCTCCTGCAAGCCCGCCAGCTTTGCCGCCCGCAGACGCCGCTCTCCGGCCACCAGCTCGTACTTCCCGCCCCGGCAGCGCACCGTCAGGGGATTCAGGATCCCGTAGCTGCGGATGCTCTGGCTCAGCTCCTCCAGCGCCTTTTCCTCAAATTGCTTTCGCGGCTGCACGGGGTTGGGCGCGATCTCCTCCGTGGGCAGCCAGACGATGCTTCCCCGCCGGACCGCCGGCCGGGTGCGCAATGCCTGCATCCTCTCGTCCTCCTTATGTTGTGCTTGGATGAGACAAGCATACCCCATATCTTGCGAGAAAGGGGGCGAAACGGATGCACACGGAAAACTATTTCCCGCCGGTGTTCAGCAGCACGATGGCCGCGAGCACCAGCAGGATGCCGCACAGGGAGGCCAGCCCCAGGCGCTCGTGAAAGACCAGCGTGCCCAGAAGCGTGGCCACCACCGGCTCCACCGTGGCCAGAATGGCGGCCCGGCCCGCCTCGGTGGAGCGCAGGCCCACGGTGTAGCAGAGGTAGGGGATCACCGCGGTGAGCACGGCGCAGCCCGGGATCAGCCAGACCAGCAGCCCCGCGGGGGCGGCGCGCATCACGGAGAAGAGCTCCGCCGGGCTGCAGAGAAACCAGCTGCCCGCGGCGGCGATGAGGAAGGTCCAGGTGGTGACGGTGAGAGGCGGATAGCGCCGCAGGGCCACGGTGCCGAGAATGCTGTACAGCGCGTAGCCGACGCCCGCGCCCAGCCCCACCAGCAGCCCGTAGAGCGTGAGCGGGCCGCCCGAGAGCCCGGAGACCAGCACGCAGCCGCCGAAGGCCAGGGCGAGAGCCAGGAGCCTGCGGGGCGTGAGCGCCTCCCGGAAGAACAGAGCCGACATCAGCGTCACCCAGATGGGAGAGGTATAGAGCAGGATGGCCGCCGTGGACAGGGGCATCAGCTCGATGGCCCGAAAATAGCAGAAGGTGAAAAACAGCACACTGAAAAGCCCCAGCCCCAGAAACAGCGGCAGGTCTTTTGGCCGGATGCGCAGGGCCCTGCGGTCCCGGGCAAAAAGCAGCAGCACAAAGACCAGCGCCCCCACGCTCAGGCGCAGACAGGCGATCTGCCGGGAGGAAAAACCGCAGGCGCCCAGCCTGCGGACAAAGAGACCCATACAGCCCCAGAAGACGCCGGCCAGCAGGATCAGCAGGGGACCTCTGGCGGGCGTGTGTTTGTTGTTCATGGCGTCGTCACCTCAAAGCGTATCTTACCACAGCCCGCCGCGCCGGGCAAGCGGGGAAAGTTCACGCCATTTTGGCGTAGTACGAATAAAAAACTTGCATATTTTGGCATCATCCATTATAGTATGATCATCAAGGAGAAAGAGAGGATTCACTCTTATGATTGCAAGCATCGATGCCGTTGTCAATGCCATCAGCGGCGTATTGTACAAGCCCTACGTGGTCCCGCTGATTCTCATGCTGGCGGGCATTTATTTTACCGTCCGGCTCAAGCTGGTGCAGTTCCGGCTCTTTGCCGAATCGATCCGCGTGGTGAAGGAGAAGCCCGTCAACATGGGCGCCATGTCCTCCTTCGGCGCGCTGATGGTCTCCACCGCCTCCCGCGTGGGCACCGGCAACATCATGGGCGTGTCCACGGCCCTGTGCCTGGGCGGCCCCGGCGCCATCTTCTGGATGTGGATCACCGCTATCCTGGGCGGCGCCTCCGCCTTTGTGGAGTCCACCTTGGCGCAGATCTACAAAAAGCGCGACGCGGACGGCAGCAGCTACGGCGGCCCCTCCTATTACATGCAGGACGCCCTGGGCCAGCGCTGGCTGGGCGTGATCTTCGCCGTGGTGCTGATCCTCACCTACGTGGTGGGCTACAACATGCTGGCGGCCTACAACACCCAGAGCACCTTTGAGACCTTCAGCTTCTACAACAAGAACACCAGCTTTGTCATCGGCGCGGTTCTGGCCGTGCTGTTTGCCGTGTGCGTTCTCGGCGGCGGCAAGCGCCTGAGCAAGGTCACCGGCGTGCTGGTGCCCGTGATGGGCGTGCTGTATGTGCTGGTGTCCCTCTACGTGGTCATTACCCATATCGGAAGCTTCGGCGCGGTCTTCGGCATGATCTTCCGGGGCGCCTTCGACTTCAAGGCCATCTTCGGCGGCTTCTCCGGCTCCTGCATCATGTGGGGCATCAAGCGCGGCCTGTACTCCAATGAGGCCGGCATGGGCTCCGCCCCCAACGCGGCGGCCGCGGCGGACGTCGCTCACCCCGCCAAGCAGGGTTTGGTTCAGATGCTCTCCGTGTTCATCGACACGCTGCTGATCTGCTCGGCCACGGCCTTTCTGTGCCTGTTCTCCGGCGTGGCTCCTGTGGCGGACAAGGCCGGCGCCGCCTACGTGCAGGAGTGCACCGGCGCGGCCCTGGGCGGCTTCGGCCCCGTGTTCATCGCGGTGGCGGTCTGCCTCTTTGCCTTCACCACGCTGCTGGGCAACTACTACTACACCGAGGGCTGCCTGCGCTTCATCCTCAAGCGGGAGCCGGGCAAGGCCTTCATGCTGGTCTTCCGCCTGATCGCCACGGGTCTGGTCTTCCTGGGGGCCGTGATCTCCGCGGGCCTGGCCTGGGATACGGCCGACCTGCTGCAGGCGCTGATGGTGATCATCAACGTGCCCGTGATCGTGATCCTGGCCAAGCCCGCCGTGGCGGCGCTGCGGGACTACGAGTGGCAAATCCGCAAGGGCAAGCTGCCCGCCTACCGCGCCGAGGCCAACGGCGTCAAGGGCACCGACTTCTGGAAGTAAAACCATCCACAAAAAGGTCGCCCGCTCCTTTTGGAGCGGGCGACCTTTTTGTAAACCTGGCACCCAGTTTGCCGGAGGTCTTTCGTTTATCCCTCGGGCCACTCCCGGGCGATGGCCTGCTCCAGCTCCGCCTTGGTCAGGGCGATGAACTGGTGGCCGGTGACCACCAGGGGATTGGGCCGGGAGGTGATCTTCGCCAGATCCTGGGTCATGATGCCGCGGTTTACGATGACGCTGCGGGCGGACTCCCGGATCAGCTGGCCGAAGCGCTGCAGCTTCTCGTTGCCGTCCAGTTCCCCGCGCTTTTCCAGACCGCCGGCCCAGGTGTAGATCAGGGCCATGGGGTTGGTGGAAACCACCGCGCCTTCCAGGTAGCGGTAATAGTGGCGGCGGACGGTGCCGTGGGCGGCTTCGTACTCAAACTTCCCGTCCGGGCTCATGAGCACGGAGGTCATCATGGCGTTGGAGCCGTAGGCCGTGGCCAGCATGTCGCTCATCACGTCGCCGTCGTAGTTCTGGGTGGCCCAGACATAGCCGCCGGGGGACTTGATGGCGCGGGAGACCGCGTCGTCGATGAGGCAGTACTCATACTTGATGCCCGCGGCGCTGAACTTCTCGATGAATTCGTTGAGGTAGACCTGCTTGAAGAGATCCTTGAAGTAGCGGTCATAGACCTTGGAGATGGTATCCTTGGAGGAGAACAGCAGATCCTGATGCAGGGACAGGGCGTAGTTCATGCAGGTGCGGGCAAAGCCGGTGATGGAGGACTCCAGATTGTGCATGCCGGAGACCACGCCGGGGGCGGTGAACTCATGGACGGTCTGGCGGGTCTCGCTGCCGTCGGCCGTGGTATAGACCAGCTCCACCTTGCCGGGTTCGGGGATGAGCATCTCGGAGGCGCGGTACACGTCGCCGTAGGCGTGGCGGGCCAGGGTGATGGGCTTTTTCCAGGTCTTGACCAGCGGGTCGATGCCGTCAATGAGGATGGGCGTGCGGAAGACCGTGCCGTCCAGGATGCTGCGGATGGTGGCGTTGGGGCTCTTGTACATCTTCTTGAGATTGAACTCCTGCATCCGCTCGAGGTTGGCGGTGATGGTGGCGCACTTGACGGCCACACCGTATTTCTTGGTGGCCATGGCGGAGTCGACGGTCACCTGGTCCTGGGTCTCGTCCCGGGAGCGGATGGACAGGTCATAGTACTCGTCCTTCAGCTCCACAAAGGGCTCCACCAGCTGGCGCTTGACCTCTTTCCAGAGGATACCGGCCATTTCATCCCCGTCCATCTCCACGATGGGGGTTGTCATTTCGATTTTATCCATAGCGCTTGCTCCAATCCTTGCAAATCGTCTTGAGACGTATGGGACGATCTTAGCACGGTAAAGAGAAAAAGTCGAGAGTTTTTTGAAAAAGGGGCCGTCTCAAAGCGTTTCCCGTTTTGTCATCCTGAGGAACGAAGTGACGAAGGATCTTTCTTTTGAGAGTTTTTGCAAACTTTCAAGAAAAGATTCTTCGCTTCGCTCAGAATGACACGGCGTTTTGAGACAGCCCCTGGATGTCGGCTTATTTCCCAATGTGGGAGTAGATCAGCGCGTCGGCGGCACAATCCACATCCGCGTCGGTGAGGGGACTGTCGCAGGTGATGTGCTCCTCAAAGAAGGAGTCGTTCAGATAGACGTAGAAGAAAGCCTCGTTCTCGCCCTGCAGGACGGTCAGCTCCGTGCCGTCCGGGGCGGTGTGGGTGCGGGTCTGAAGCTTTGCGGGATCCTGGATCCTTGTCAGCACCTCCCGCCCGCTGGAGAGGGTGGAGTAGACCGAGTTGTAGCCGTAGCAGCTGAGGCGCTTGCCGCCGTTGTCGAGGTAGAAGCTCACACAGAAGCTGCCCTCTTCGAAGTAGTAGACCTTGTCAAAGCCACGGGGTTCCGCGCGGAACAGATCGCCGTGACAGGCAACGCTGCTGATGCGGTCACAGAGTTCGGTTTTGGGGAGAAAGCGCGGGTCGGAGGTATCGGTGTGGATGTCGGTGCCGTAGGCGGCGTTCATCGCCTCGTCCATTTCTTCGACGGACTCTTTGCACCAGAGCAGCGTGCTGCCGTGCCGGAGGGCGAGACCGTATTTGGCCGCGATCTCCTCCAGCTTCTTGGCCTCCGTCTCGGTGTGGATGTCGTAGTGGAAGTCGTAGTTGCCGTACTCGCTTTGGACGTACTCAACAAAGGCCTCCCGCTGTGCCTTCTCTTCGGCGGTAGCGGTGCGCGTCTCAAAGGCGTAGGCGGCGAAATCTGGCTCCTCCTGGTCGGGGGGCGTCGCCTCCGTCATTTTCCGAAAGCCTTCCTCGTCGTGGAAATAGATGGTATAGCCTCCATCCTCGTTGTCCACATAGGCGGAGCTGACAGCATTCTCCGGGGGAAGGAAGACCGCGGGCTCATGGGGC
>JBGUNL010000039.1:0-19196 GCA_045117295.1 Candidatus Limivicinus sp. | reverse complement strand
TCAAGGCTTTCCGGATAATAGCATTTTGCTTTGAGCAAAATGCTCGGCGGCTGAAGCGCAGTCAAAAAAGTCCGTCAAGGACTTTTTTGACAAGCTGAGACCCGGGCACAAGCCCGGGTCTTTCCCTTTTCTATCTGATCTTTTTCAAATACGCCTTCAGCGCCGTGGGGATGGAGTACTCCTCCCGGATCTCCCGGGCGGTCTTCCAGGTGAGGGAGGGGATCTCTTTCTCCACCTCCGCCAGAAACCCCGTCATGTGCCACTCGATGTGGGTGAAGACATGTCTGGCCTCGCCGCAGGGGACGCAGGAGAGGGGCGCGCCGCCCAGTCTTCGGATTTCCTCCGCGGCCCCGGCCGCTGTTAAATGGCCCAAAATGTTGGGAAACTCCCAGAGCCCCGCGAGCAATCCGCTCTCCTCCCGGCGGCGGACAGCCCAGCACTCCCCGCAGCGCAGCAGGAGTACGGTGCGCTCCTCCATACGCCGCTCCCGGGGCGGGGTCTTCACGGGATAGCGCGAAACGCTGCCGTGTTCCCGGGCCAGGCACAGCTCCGCCAGGGGGCAGGCGGCGCAGACGGCCTCCCCGTTGGGGATGCACACGGTCTCCCCCAGCTCCATCAGTCCCTCCGTGACCAGGGCGGCCTTCTCCCCCGCGGGGTAGTGCCGCCGGAGGAGCTCCGTCACGGCGCTCCGGGTCTTCGGGGAGAGCACGTCCTCCCCGCTCTCCAGCACCCGGCTTAAAACCCGCAGCACGTTTCCGTCCACCGCGGGCTCGGGCTGGCCCCAGGCGATGGAGGCGATGGCCCCGGCGGTGTAGTCCCCGATGCCCGGCAGGCTTTTGAGCTCCGCCGCCGTTTTCGGCAGCAGGCCGCCGAAGTCCGCCATGATCTTCTGCGCGGCTTTCTTGAGATTTCGCGCCCGGCTGTAATAGCCCAGGCCCTCCCAGAGCTTCATCAGCCGGTCATCCTCCGCCGCGGCCAGGGCGGCGGGGTCCGGCAGCTCCTTCAAAAAGCGCTCGTAGTAAGGGATCACGGCCTCGATGCGGGTCTGCTGCAGCATGATCTCCGAGATCCAGACCCGGTAGGGCGCGGGGCTCTCCCGCCAGGGCAGGCTCCGCCGCACGCCGGGGTACCAGGCCGCGATGCGTTCGATGCAGTTTTGAATGCGTGTTTCCCTGTCCATGTCCATCCTCCGAAAAAGGGCGGCTGAAAGCCGCCCTTTTTCGTCTTTTTTCGTTATTTGACGATCTCGAAGCCGCCGTCGTCCGTCTCGGCGTCGCCGTTCTTCCTGGTCTCGGCCCGCTTCTTTTTCAGGTTGCGCACCAGGATCCACTCATAGAGGATCAGCATGCCCGCAGAGGCCAGCAGAATCAGCTGCATGCCCATGTAGCGCTCGTCCGCCAGCGTGAGGATGCACATGACGGCGCCCATCATCACGGCAAACAGCGCCTTGTGCCCGTCCGGCACCCGGAAGGCGAAGCCCGCCACCCGGAAGAAGCCCATCATGGCGGCGATAATGGCCGCGATCTCCACGGCGAAGGACCAGGGCACGCTGTTGTAGGCGTTCTGGATATAGCTGAGCACCAGCCACAGGGCGTACATCAAAACCGGCAGCATCATGCCCAGGCGCGTGAGCTTCTCATGGGCCAGAAATTCATAGTTGGCCGCGCCCAGCACCAGCGGGAAGGCCAGCCCCGACAGGGCCGCCAGCAGGCAGAGCACGCGGATCATGCCCGCGTTGGGGTCGGCCTCGGAGCTGATGAGCAGCAGTCCGGCCCCGGCGATCATGACGACCCCCGCCGCCCAGCGGGCCGCGGCAAAGAGTTTGCCGGGGTTATACAGCGCCTCGCAGAAATCCTCCGGCGCGCAGAGCCTGCGCTCCTTCATGTCCGAGATGAAGCGCTGGAACAGCAGGGCCGCGGCGATGACCAGCACCGGCACCAGCAGATTGAAGACGCTCTTTTCGTTGAGGCCGGCCTCATCAAAGGCCAGCTGATCCTGGAGCCAGCGGAAAAAGACGCCGAAGGCGCCGGCGCCCGCCACATAGCAGGTGATTTCAAGCGGTTTTTTCTGCATAAACAAAGTCTCGATTCCATAAAGATGTGGTAACCGCCCCTTTGGCGGCAGTTTGATTGTACCCTTTTTTGCATATTCAGTCAAGACGAAACGGAGGGATGGGACATGCGGGGCAGTCTTTGGGCCGGATTTCTGGCGCTGGCGCTGTGCTTTTCCATGGCCTGGCTGGATCTGCGCCTGGCCGCCTCCGCCGCGGCGGCGCGGCCGGAGCCCGCCGCCCTCCCGGAGCTCACGGCGGCCTCCATCGAAACGCGTCCTCCCCCCGCCGCGCCGCAGCGCCTGCGCGTTCTCTGCGGGGGGGAGGTGCTGGAGATGGACCTGGAGGACTATCTCACCGGGGTGGTGGCGGCGGAGATGCCCGCGGATTTTGAGGCGGAGGCCCTCAAGGCCCAGGCCGTGGCGGCGCGCACCTACGCCCTTTACTGCGCGGAGACGGGCCGCCACAAGGAGGCCGACGTCTGCACGGACTACGCCTGCTGCCAGGCCTGGCGGAGCGAGGAGGCGCTGCGGCGGGACTGGGGCGCGGAGTATGAGGCGCGGCATGAAAAAATCGCCGGGGCGGTCCGGGCCACCGGCGGCGAGATCCTGTGTTATGGGGGACAGGCCATCTTCGCGGCCTTTCACTCCTCCTCCGCGGGATATACCGAAAGCTGCGGCGCCGTCTGGAGCGAGCTGCCCTATCTGGTGAGCGTCTGGAGTCCCGAGAGCGCGGACACGGTACCGGGCTATGTGAGCACCCGGGCGCTGACCCCGCTGGACTTTCGGGACACGCTGCTCTCCCTTCACCCGGAGGCGGACTTCAGCACGCCGCCGGAGAGCTGGCTGGGGGAAACGCGCCTGGATGACAGCGGACGGGTAGCCTCCATGCAGCTGGGCGGCGCCGTCTTCACCGGGACGGAACTGCGGCAGCTCTTCTCCCTGCGCTCCACGGCCTTCACCCTCTCCTACGACGGGGCGTTTCGCTTCACCGTCACGGGCTTCGGCCACGGGGTGGGCATGAGCCAGTACGGGGCCAACGTCCTGGCGGCAAACGGGTCGGATTACCGGGAGATCCTGGCGCACTACTATCCGGGGACAGAGCTGGTGAGGACATAAAAACGGGAGGGGCAATCCCCATAAAGGGCACAGGTCCCCTCCCCTGCATTTATATTCTTTTGTAGGTCACGAAACAGTATCTGACCCCGTCCTCCTCCTGCCAGACCTCCGGCTCGACGGCCTGCCAGTCCGGGGAGGCGTCCAGATTTTCAAAGAAGCGGTCGGACACCGGCGTCCGGTCGATCTTCGTGATGTGCACCGTGTCCACATAGGGCAGAAACTCCTCGTACACCGAGGCCCCGCCGATGACCAGGGCGCGGGGGTACTTGGCCGCCAGGGCCAGGGCCTCCCCGGTGGTGTGGGCCACCTCCGCCCCCTCAATCTCGATATTCTGCCGGGTGACGACGATGTTGTTTCTCCCCTTGAGGGGCCTGCCGCCGGGAAAATCCCCCAGGGTCCGGCGGCCGACGATCACCGCCGCTCCCGCCGTCTTCTCCCGAAAGTGGGCCCGGTCGGCCTTCAGGACGATCTGCTGGGTGCCCCGGCTGCCGATGCCCCAGTCCGAAAATACCGCAACGATGGCTTCCATATTCTTCACCTCACAGGGCCACCGGGATCTTCCCGGCAAAGTCCGAGTATTCGTAGCCCTCCATCGAAAAGCTGTCCCGGGTGAAGGCGTAGAAGTCCTTGACCGCGGGGTCGATGCGGAAGGTCGGGGCGGGCTTGGGCTCGTGGGCGATGATCTCCTTCACCGCGTCCACGTGCCGGTCGTAGATGTGGGCGTCGGCGATGACGTGGACAAACTCCCCCGGCTCCAGATCGGAGACCTGGGCCATCATCATGGTCAGCACCGCGTACTGCACCACGTTCCAGTTGTTGGCCGTGAGCATGTCCTGGCTGCGCTGGTTCAAAATGGCGTTGAGCTTCTTGCCGGTGACGTTGAAGGTCATGGAGTAGGCGCAGGGGTAGAGGGCCATCTCGGAGAGATCGGCAAAGGTATAGATGTTGGTCATGATGCGCCGGGAGGCGGGGTTGTGCTTGAGATCCCACAGCACCTTGTCCACCTGGTCCATGTCCCCCTCGGGATAGTGGTGCTTGACGCCCAGCTGGTAGCCGTAGGCCTTGCCGATGGAGCCGTTCTCGTCGGCCCAGGCGTCCCACACCCGGGTGCGCAGCTCCCTGACGTTGTTGCTCTTGGCCTGCCAGATCCACAGCAGCTCGTCAATGGCGGACTTCCAGAAGATCCGCCGGATGGTCAGGATGGGAAATTCCTCCGCCAGGTTGTAGCGGTTGACCACGCAGAATTTTTTGATGGTGTGGGCGGGGGTGCCGTCGTCCCAGCGGGTGCGCACGGCCCGGTCCGTGTCCCAGATCCCGTTTTCCAGAATATCCTTGCAATTTTGAATAAAGAGTTCGTCCGCTCTGCTCATTTCGTTACCGCCTTTTTTGATGATGACTCATTGTAACATGGCCGGCCGTTTCCCACAAGCCCACTCTTTCAAATCTCGCCGGAGATCGTCTCACCCTCCCTCGCCCGGCGGAATAGGATAAAAGCGGAGGTGGTGCCTTTGAAATGTTCGGTAATCGGCGGGGATCGGCGCGCCGCCTGTCTCTGCGCCCGGATGGCGCGGGAGGGGCACAGCGTGCGCTGCTTTGCCCTGGAAAAGGCGGAAACGCCCCGGGGCGTGCAGAAGGCGGGCTGTCTGCAGGGCTGCGTCTACGGCGCGGAGTGGGTCTTTCTGCCTGTCCCCACGGAAAAAGACGGGCTGCTGCGCACGCCCCTGTCCCTGGAGAAGCTGCCCATGGAGGAGCTGCTGGCAGCCCTCTGGCCCGGGCAGGTGCTCATCGGCGGGGCCTTTTCCCAGAAGAGCAGCCTTGACGCGGTGCGGGGCGGGCTTGCGGTCTACGATCTGCTGCGGCGGCGGGACTACACCGTGGGCAACGCCGCCCTCACGGCGGAGGGGGCCATCGCCCTGCTGCTGCGGGAGAGCGAGAGCAGCCTGCTCTCCAGCCACGTGCTGGTGACGGGCTGGGGCCGGGTGGCCTCCCTGCTGGCCCCCAGGCTGCGGAGTCTGGGCGCCTATGTGACGGCGGCGGCCCGCAAGGCCGGGGACCGGGCCACGGCCGAGGCCCTGGGGCTGGGAAGCTGCCGCTTTGAGGAGCTGGGGCTGCTGCTGGAGGATGTGGATCTGGTGGTCAACACCGTGCCCGCGCCGGTATTCTCCCGGGAGCATCTGGCCCTGCTGCGGCCGGGGACGCTGCTGCTGGAGCTGGCGTCCGAGCCGGGCTTTGACCGGGAGGAGGCGGAGGCGTTGGGCCTGCGGCCCCTGTACGCCCCGGGGCTGCCCGGGCAGTTTGCCCCGGAGGCCGCGGCGGGCCTCATCTGGGACACGGTGGGCGCCATAGCGCGGGAAAGGGAGGAAAACGATGGAACATAAAGCGAGAGTGGGCCTGGCCCTCTGCGGGTCCTACTGCACCTACGCGCAGGTCTTTCCCCAGGCGGAGCGCCTCAGGGAGGAATACGAGCTCATCCCCATCATGAGCGACACCGCCGCCGAGACGGACACCCGCTTCGGCACAGCGGCGGAGCACATCCGGCGGCTGATGGAGCTGACGGGGCGGCGGGTGATCACCACGGTGGCGGAGGCGGAGCCCCTGGGGCCAAAGGAACCCATGGACCTGCTGCTCATCGCCCCCTGCACGGGCAGCACCCTGGCAAAGCTGGCACACGGGATCACGGACTCGGCGGTCACCATGGCGGCCAAGGCCCATCTGAGAAACGGCCGCCCGCTGCTGATCGCCTTCTCCACCAACGACGCCCTTTCCGGCTCGGCGGAGAACATCGGGAAGCTGTTGAACCGGAAGAGCGTGTTCTTCGTCCCCTTCCGGCAGGACGATCCGGAGAAGAAGCCCCGCTCGGCCCAGGCGGATTTCACCCTTCTGCCCGCGGCCGTGGAGGCCGCCCTCCGGGGCGAGCAGCTCCAGCCGATCCTGCGGACGTAGACAGAAAAAAGGACTGCTTTCGCAGTCCTTTTTCCACTGTGTCGACAAAATCCGTTTTGTCATCCTGAGCGGGCGTCAGCGAGTCGCGACGGCGCGCAGCGCCTAGTCCTTTAGGGAAGGATCTCAAGCGTTGAAGCCTGTACAGCAGGCGATGTTTGAGATTTCTCGACTCCGCTTCGCTCCGCTCGAAATGACATGTTGTGAGGTTTGTCTACAGTCTGAAAAAAGGACTGCTTTCGCAGTCCTTTTTCTTATTGCGGAGGCGTTTTTCCCTTGCGGGGCAGGGGGTGCTTTTTCCCGTCCGGGGTCTGAATGTAGGTGTTCTCCAGCAGCTCGATGGTGCCCCGGCGAAACTCCTCGATATACTCCTTCCGCAGGGCGTCCCGCTCGGCCAGCTCCTCCGCCGTCAGCGCCCGCTCTTTGGCCAGATGGGCAAGCTGATTGATCCGGTCGATTTTGTCCTTGGTCATGATGTGCTCCAATCCATTGTCAGAATAACGCCGGTCCCCACGTCCGTCTCCGTGTGGGGCAGCGGCGAGAAGATTTCCAGGTAGCCCGTCTCCGTCAGCTTGTTCGTGAGATACACGAAGTCCGGCCGCCGGTCGGGAAACAGCGCCCAGTAGGTCTCCAGCTGGGAAAAGGCCCGCTCCGGGCCGGAGTAGGCAAACCAGAGGTTGTTGCTGACGCAGCGCTTTTTGTCCTCCAGAAAGCGCAGACTGTTGCGGGCCAGATACAGCACGTTCCCCTCCGGGATCTCCCGCAGGGGGGCCAGCGCCGCGTATTCCGCCGTGTATTCCGCCGCCTCATCGTCGTGGGCGATGAGGCCCCGGGCGGCGCCGCAGGCGATCACGGTGTCGTCCTTCCAGCGCTCCGGGCCGTTGGCGTCGGTGGAGTGGGTGGCGTAAAGCGAGGTCAGCACCAGCGCCGCCGTCAGGGCGCAGGCCAGAAGGCCGGAGAGGGCGGCCGCCGCGCGGCGAAGGGGCCGCTGACCGGATCTGTCCTCCCACAGCTCCCGCAGCAGCTGCACCAGGGACAGCACACACAGCGGCATGTTGACCGCCGAGGCCCCGGCGATGCTGGAAAAGCCCAGGTCGGAGGCCATATCGATGCAGACCCAGTAGACCACCCCCGGGAGATAGAGAAAGGCAAAGAGGCGGCTCTCCTTTTTCCGGCACAGCAGAAAGGCAAAGAAGCCCAGGATGCTCAGCGGGAAGATGGCGGCGTTCTGGCTGCGGTACATCAGCAGATAGGGCAGGGCCCAGAGGAAGGTCAGCCCCACCGCGGCCAGCAGGTACAGCCAGCGGCGCTTCTCCCGTCCCCGGTCCAGCAGGATGGCGGCGGTCAGCAGGGCGCCGCCCAGGAGGATGGGCTTGAAGAAGCGGCTGCGGGTGCTGAAGTCCGCGTAAAAGGCGCGGAGGAAGTCCAGCGCGCCGGTCAGGTGGTTGGGGTCCTCCTCAAAGAGCATGGGCAGCAGCCCGGGCAGCAGGCGCAGATCCCCGTACAGGGCCATGCGCAGGAAGAACAGGGCCGCCAGGACCGCGCATCCCGCGGTGAACAGCAGCCAGGAGCGGAGGGCGAAGACTCCGTCCCAGACGCCGGCCTTTTTCCGCACCGCGAGAAACAGCGCCGCCAGCCCATACAGCGGCCAGAGCACCGCCAGATACGGGCAGCACAGCACCGCCCCGGCAAAGGCCAGGCCCGCCGTCAGATACTCCCAGGCTTTTCCCCGGCTCAGGCCCAGGGTCAGGCCCGCGATCAGCAGCAGCCCCACGCCCATGGTGTTGTAGCTCAGGCAGGGCAGGCCGCGAAAGACAAACTGCAGATAGATCAGCGACACCGCCGCCGCGCCCAGCCGGTCCTTCTTTCGCAGGCGCAGCCACAGCAGCAGGGACACCAGCGCGTGCAGCAGCAGATACAGCGCGCGAAAGTGCAGGAAGATCCCCTCCGCCGAGGGGTTCAAGAGCAGGTACAACCGCAGCAGCGGGCACAGCAGCAGGCCGAAGAGCTGCGCGGTGTTCCATTGGTGCAGCACCGGGGCGCTGCCCTGGAGCAGCTGCCAGGGCACCGTGAGATAAAAAGCCTCGTCGTCCAGGGCGGCGCCGTAGGGCAGCCGCCGGAACAGAAAGCCGCACAGGGCCAGGAACACCAGGCCGAAGAGCAGCTCCCGGAGGGATATTTTTTTCAGCTTATCCACCGCTCAGTCCTCAATGGTGCCCAGCTCGTCCAGGGTCAGCTCAAAGGCCGGGATGAAGTACAGCAGGAAGTAGTCCACCTCCGGCAGGTGGTAGTCCTCCAGCGTCTGGCGGGTGCTCCGCTCGGCGGAGAGAAAATCGTCGTTGCCGGCGCGGCGCTCCTCTATGCACTTGATGTAGGCCGAGAGCTTGTCCGCCGCCTTCACCAGATCGTGGCAGCGCTCCGCGGTCTCCCCGCTGAGCATGGGGCGGAAGGCCCCCTGCAGCTCCCGGGGCAGGGTGGCCAGCAGCTTCTCGCAGGCCAGGGCCTCCACCTGCCGGTAGGCGCCCATGATCTCCGGGCTGTGGTACTTGATGGGCGTGGGCAGATCGCCGGTGAGGATCTCGGAGCAGTCGTGGTACAGGGCCACGGCGGCGTATTCCTCCGGGTTGCAGGGCACGCCCAGCACGTCCCGCCGGATGACCCCCAGGGCGTGGGCGATGACGGCCACCATGTGGCTGTGCTCCTGGATGTTCTCGGGCAGGGCGTTGCGCATCAAACTCCAGCGCTCGATATAGCGCATGCGGGACAGGTAGGCGAAAAAATTATAGCTCATCTTGATTCTCCGGATAAAATGTGTTTGAATGATTTTATCAAAGATTACGCCGGATTTCAACAAGGAGAATGCCATGCGCTGCCCGTACCCCGTTTTTGACGCCCACGTCCACTACTCCCTGGACCTCGATCCCGCCGCCTTTGTCTCCCTGCTGGACAAGACCGGCACGGAAAAGGCCAACGTCGCCGTCATCGCTCACGGCGACAGGGTCAACTGCACGCCGGAGGCTCTGGCGCTCAAGGCCCTGTACCCGGAGCGCTTCACGGTCTTCGGTCAGCTGGACCCCTGCCTGTACTACCGGGGCGGGGAGGACATGGGGGAAAAGCAGGCCGCCTTTGCCGCCTCGCTCCTGGCCGCCGGCTGCGAAGGGATCAAGCTCCTGGAGGGCAAGCCCCAGCTGCGCAAAGCGCTGCCCATCCCGGACTTTGACGCGCCCTGCTGGGACGCCTTCTGGACCTGGTGCGAAAAGGAGCAGGTCCCGGTTTTGTGGCACGTCAACGATCCGGAGAGCTTCTGGGACGCCTCCAAGGTCCCCGCCTGGGCCGCCGCAAAGGGCTGGCTCTATGACGAGAGCTTTATCAACAACGAGGAGCAGTATCGCCAGGTGCTGACGGTGCTCCGGCGCCACCCGGGCCTGAAGATCTGCTTTGCCCACTTCTTCTTTTTCTCCGCGCAGCTTACGCGCCTGGCGGAGGTGCTGGAGCGGTACCCCCACGTGGTCACCGACCTGACCCCGGGGATCGAGATGTATGAGAATTTCTCCCGCACGCCGGGGGACACCCGCGCCTTCTTCGAGCGCTTCCACGACCGCATCCTCTACGGCACGGACATCGGCAGCCGCTTCGTCTACCGCGGCGGCGGCAGGCCCTTCAACGAGAAGGAGAACCTGCGCCGGCCGGAGATCGTCCGGGCCTTTCTCACCAACCGGGAGCCGGAGACCGTCGCCGCCGACGGGAACTTTGTCGTGGGCCGGCCGGACTTTGAGCTGATGGGCCTGGGGCTTGCGGGCGAGCGCCTGGGGGAGATCCTCTCCGGAAACTTCCTGCGCTTTGCCGGGGCGAACATGCGCGCGGTGGACACCGACCGGGCCCTGGCCCTGGCGGAGGACACCCGCGAAAAGCTCCAAAGGGCGGCGGGGCTGCCCGGCTTTGTCCCCGACGCCCGGGGGCTGGACGCGGCGGAACGAATTTTTACCCGTTTTTAAGCGGAAAATTCAAGATAAATATTGCAAAACTCCCTTGACGGTGTTAAACTTTTCATTTGTGTGTAATGAAAATCATCGTCAGGGGAGTTTTGCATTCTATGGATAAGCTGAGGAATATCGCCATCATCGCCCACGTTGACCACGGCAAGACCACGCTGGTTGACGAAATGCTCAAGCAGTCCGGCGTCTACCGGGAGAATCAGGAGATCGTGGACCGGGTCATGGACTCCAATGATCTCGAGCGCGAGCGCGGCATCACCATCATGGCCAAGAACACCGCCGTCTGGTACGGCGACACCAAGATCAACATTGTGGACACCCCGGGCCACGCCGACTTCGGCGGCGAGGTGGAGCGCATCCTCAAGATGGTAAACGGCGTCATCCTGCTGGTGGACGCGGCGGAGGGCCCCATGCCCCAGACCCGCTTTGTCCTCAGCCGGGCCCTGGAGCTGGGCCACCGGGTCATCGTGGTGCTCAACAAGATCGACCGGCCCGACCAGCGCATTCACGAGGTGGTGGATGAGATTCTGGAGCTGCTGATGGATCTGGACGCCACCGACGAGCAGCTGGATTCCCCCATGCTCTTCTGCTCCGGCCGCAACGGCACCGCCAGCTACTCCCCCGAAGTGGTCGGCACCGATCTCAAACCCCTGTTTGAGACCATTCTGGAGTATATCCCCGCACCGGAGATGGACCTGGATCAGCCCTTCCAGATGCTGGTCAGCTCCATTGATTATAATGAATACGTGGGCCGCATCGCCATCGGCCGCATCGAGCGCGGCGTCGTCAAGCAGAACCAGGAGATCGAGGTCTGCAACTACCACAGCCCCGACGCGCCCACCCTCAAGGCCAAGGCCGTGAGCCTGTACCAGTTTGAGGGGCTCAACCGGGTGCCCGTCACCGAGGCCGGCGCTGGCAACATCATCGCCATGAGCGGCATCGGCGACGTCACCATCGGCGACACCATCTGCGCCAAGGGCTTCGTGGAGGCCCTGCCCTTCGTCAAGATCAGCGCCCCCACCCTGGAGATGACCTTCTCCGTCAACGACAGCCCCTTCGCCGGGCGCGAGGGCAAGTTCGTCACCTCCCGCCAGATCAAGGACCGGCTGATGCGCGAGACCCTCAAGGACGTGTCCCTGCGGGTGACGGAGCTGGAGAATTCCACCGACAGCTTCAATGTGGCCGGCCGCGGCGAAATGAGCCTCTCCATCCTCATTGAGACCATGCGCCGCGAGGGCTACGAGTTCCAGGTCTCTCCCCCCCGCGTGCTGTACCAGGAGATCGACGGCGTCAAGTGCGAGCCCGTGGAGCGCGTGGTGGCGGACGTCCCGGCCGACTGCATGGGCTCCGTGATGGAAAAGCTCTCCGCCCGCCGCGGCACCTTCCTGGAGATGACCCCCGTGGGCAGCCGCATGAAGCTGGAGTTCCTGGTCCCCTCCCGGGGCCTCTTCGGCTACCGCAACGAATTCCTCACCGACACCAAGGGCGAGGGCATCATGGCCTCCGTCTTTGAAAAGTACGAGCCCTACAAGGGCGAGATCGCCCGGCGCAGCACCGGCTCCCTCATCGCCTGGGAGACCGGCGAGGCCGTGGCCTACGGCATCTGGAACGCCCAGGAGCGCGGCGCCATGTTCATCGTCCCCGGCACCAAGGTCTACGCCGGCATGGTGGTGGGCGTCTGCCCCAAGAGTGACGACGTGCCCGTCAACGTCTGCCGCACCAAGCACCTGACCAACACCCGCGCCTCCGGCTCGGACGAGGCCCTGCGCCTCATCCCCGCCCGGCAGATGAGTCTGGAGCAGTGTCTGGAGTTTCTGGCGGACGACGAGCTGCTGGAGGTCACCCCCAAGAGCCTGCGCCTGAGAAAGAGCATCCTGGACCACAGCCTGCGCATGAAGACCGTCATGCGCAACCGCTGAAGCCCATCCGTTTTGGAAAAGCTTTTTGCCGCATGCGGGCAAAAAGCTTTTCCAAATCTTAGTTTCACACGGTAAATGGATTGATTTTTTCCGGGGCATCCCTTATAATCAGAAAACAACTCATTTTGTTCCGTTTCAGACCGTTTTTTTCCAATTACGCGGCCTTCTGACGGAATCCGGAGGCTCTCTTATGAACGCCAAGTTCCTCTCCTATCTGATCAAGCGCCTGCTGATGGCGCTGCTGACGATCTTTCTGGTGGTCGCCATCACCTTCTTTGTCATGCACGCGATCCCGGCCAGCCCCTTCAGCTCCGAAAAGGCGAAGAGCGACGCCGTCATTGCGGCGCTGGAGGCCAAGTACGGCTTTGACAAGCCGGTGCCCGTCCAGTTTCTGAACTATCTCAAGAACATCCTGCACGGCGATTTCGGCCTTTCCACCGGCTGGGTCGGCAACACGGTGATCGAGCTGATCCTCGGCGGCTTCGCCTATTCCGCCCGCATCGGCTTTACGGCCGGCATCCTGGCGCTGGTGCTGGGGGTCATCCTGGGCTCGCTGGCGGCGCTCCGGCGGGGGAAGTTCCTGGACAAGCTCATCCAGGTCATCACCACCGCGCTGGTCTCCATGCCGTCCTTCGTGATGGCCACGATTTTGCTGCTGGTCTTCTCCCTGCAGCTGGGCTGGCTGCCCTCCCTGGGCAACCAGAAGGGCGGTCTCATCCTGCCCATCATCTCCCTGAGCCTCTATCCCATGGCCTACACCACCCGGCTGCAGCGCTCCTCCATGCTGGACGTGCTGGGCCAGGACTATATCCGCACGGCCCGGGCCAAGGGCGTCAGGAACAGCAAGGTGATCTTCAAGCACGCGCTGAAAAACACCCTGACGCCGGTCATCACCTACGCGGGCCCCATGATGGCCTACATCCTGACCGGCTCCATGGTGGTGGAGAACATCTTCTCCGTCCCCGGGCTGGGGCGCCTGTTCACCAACAGCATGCTGCGCACGGATTACATGATGATCATGGGCGTGACCATCTTCCTGGCCACCATGATCATCCTCATGAATTTCATCGGGGACATCCTGTACAAGGTCGTCGATCCGCGCATCGACCTGAGCTGAGACGGGAGGCAGAAACGTGACAGAAGAAAAGAAAAAAATGAAAAATCCCCTCACGCTCCAGATCGACCCCGCCCTCTTTGAGGCGGCCAGCGAGGAGGAGAAGGCCCAGCAGGTCACCATGCGCGAATCCGTGTCCTTTATGAAGGACGCCATGCGCCGCCTGCGCAAAAACCACATCGCCATGATCTCCCTGGTGGTGATCATCGTCATCGCCCTGATCGCCTTCCTCGTGCCCAACTTCTACCCCTACACCTACACCAAGCAGGACGTCACCGCCCAGAACCTGGCGCCCTTTCAGTACAGCGCCAAGGAGCAGGCCAAGCTCGACCGGGGCGACAGCGTGTTCCCCCACATCATGGGCACCGACGCGCTGGGCCGGGATTACGCCATCCGCGTCATCTACGGCACCCGCATCTCCCTGCTGGTGGGCATCTTCTCCGCGCTGATCGTCATCGTCATCGGCATCGTCTACGGCTCCATCTCCGGCTATTTCGGCGGGAAGGTGGACATGATCATGATGCGCATCGTGGACATCATCTACTCGCTGCCGGACGTGCTGATCGTGATTCTGCTGTCCGTGGCGATCAAGGACTGGGTCTCCGCCTCCAAGAGCGACCTGGTCTCCCGCCTGGGCGCCGGCATGGTGTCCATCTTCATCGTGTTCGGCCTGCTGTACTGGGTCTCCATGGCCCGGCAGGTGCGCGGGCAGATCCTCTCCATCAAGGAGCAGGAGTACGTGCTGGCCTCCAAGGCCATCGGCGCCTCCCCCGCCCGCATCATCCGCAGGCACATGATCCCCAACTGCGTGTCCGTCATCATCATCATCGCCGCCATGCAGATCCCCAGCGCCATCTTTACCGAGAGCTTTCTGAGCTTCCTGGGTCTGGGCGTGTCCGTGCCCATGCCGTCCCTGGGCTCTCTGGCCTCGGACGCGCGCACCGGTCTGCGCTCCTATCCGTACCAGCTGCTGTTTCCGGCGCTGGCGATCTTCCTGATCGTTCTGGCTTTCAACCTGCTCGGGAGCGGCCTGCGGGACGCCTTCGACCCGAAACTGCGTTCATAAGGAGGACTGTGCATGAGTATGCTTGAGGTTACCGATCTCCATACCTCGTTCTTCACGCCCTCCGGTGAAGTGAAGGCCGTCAACGGTCTCTCCTTCCAGCTGGAGCGCGGCCGGGTGCTGGGCATTGTGGGCGAGAGCGGCTCCGGCAAATCCGTCAGCGCCTACTCCATTCTGCAGATTCTCACCAATCCCGGCAGGATCGTCTCCGGCTCCATCAAGCTCCACGGCGAGGAGCTGGTCGGCAAGAGCGACGCGGAGATGCGCGAGATCCGCGGAAACAAGATCAGCATCATCTTTCAGGACCCCATGACCTCTCTCAACCCCACCTTCACCATCGGCAATCAGCTGGAGGAGGCCATTGTCCTGCACACCAGCCGCGACCACCGGCAGGCGGAGGAGCGGGCGGTGGAGATGCTGCGGCTGGTGGGCATCTCCGAGCCGGAGAAGCGCATCCGCCAGTACCCCTATGAGCTCTCCGGCGGCATGCGCCAGCGCGTCATGATCGCCATGGCGCTGGCCTGCGAGCCGGACGTGCTCATCGCCGACGAGCCCACCACCGCCCTGGACGTGACCATCCAGGCCCAGATCCTGGATCTGATGCTGCAGCTGCAGAAGGAGCTGGGCATGGCCATCATCATGATCACCCACGACATGGGCGTCATCGCCTCGGTCTGCGACGAGATGATCGTGATGTACGCCGGCGGCGTCTGCGAGCGCGGCACGACGGACGCGGTGTTTTACCACCCCATGCACGAATACACCAAGGGCCTGATGCGCTCCATCCCGGACATGAACGACGATGAGAAGACGCGTCTGGTGCCCATCAGCGGCACACCCATCGACCTGCTGCACATGCCGCCCGGCTGTCCCTTCGCCCCCAGATGCGACAAGGCCATGAAGATCTGCCTGCAGGAAAAGCCCGCGGAATACTGGGTGGGCCGCGACCATCTGGCCGCCTGCTGGATGAACGTGAAGGACGGCCTCTGCTTTGCCGAGCGCCCGGAGGAAGAGGAGGGAGAACACGCATGAGTGAAAAAGAAAGCTTTGTGCCGAATCCCGAATATCTGCTCCAGGTGCGCCATCTGAAGCAGTACTTCCCCATCTCCACCGGCTTTTTGAAGACCACCATGCTCAAGGCCGTGGATGATGTCTCCTTTGACATCAGGCGGGGCGAGACTCTGGGTCTCGTCGGGGAGTCCGGCTGCGGCAAGACCACCGTGGGCCGCACCCTGCTGCAGCTCTACAAGCCCACGGGGGGCGAGGTCTGGTTTGACGGCAAACGCATCAGCGACAAGGCGTCGCTGCAGGAGTTTCGCCGCCGCGCCCAGATGGTGTTTCAGGACCCCTACTCCTCCCTGAACCCGCGGCTGACCGTGGCGGACATCGTGGCCGAGCCCATCGACGTGCACCACCTCTGCCCGGACCGGCAGGCCCGCGAGGAGCGCATCCGCGAGCTGATGGCCCTGGTGGGCCTCAACACCGAGCACGCCACCCGCTACGCCCACGAGTTCTCCGGCGGCCAGCGCCAGCGCATCGGCATCGCCAGAGCCCTGGCCTCCAACCCGGAATTCATCGTCTGCGACGAGCCGGTCTCCGCCCTGGACGTGTCCATCCAGGCCCAGGTGATCAACATGCTGGAGGATCTGCAGAAGCAGCTGGGGCTGACCTATCTGTTCATCGCCCACGATATCAGCGTGGTCAAGCATATCTCCAACCGCATCGCCGTCATGTATCTGGGCCACATGATGGAGCTGGCGGAGGCCAATGAGCTGACGCGCCGCCCGCTGCACCCCTACACCGTCAGTCTGATGAGCGCGGTGCCCATCCCCGACCCGCAGCTGAGCCGCCGGCAGAAGCGCATCGTGCTGGAGGGCGACGTGCCCAGTCCCCTGCATGTGCCCTCCGGCTGCCCCTTCCGCACCCGCTGCAGCAGGGCCGGCGCCGAATGCGCCGAGACCTGCCCGGCCCTGCGGGAGGTCGCGCCCGGGCATTTTGTGGCCTGCCACAAGGTCTAAGGTCTGTTCGCCGCCGAAAGGCGTGAACATATATTCATTTTCCAAAAGGAGGAAACAACATGAAAAGAGCCATCGCAACCTTGCTTGCACTGGTGATGGCATTCGCGCTGTGCGCCTGCGGGGGCACTGCCGCACCCGCCGCACCCGCTGCCGCAGAACCCGCTGCTGAGCCTGCCGCTGCTCCCGAGCAGGGCAACGTCATCAGCATGTTCCTGGGCGGCGGCACCCCCCTGTCCATGGACCCCGCCCTCAACAGCGCGTCCGTGGGCTCCAACACCATTCGCTCCGCCTTTGCCGGTCTGACCGGCTTCCAGCTGGACGACAGCGGCGAGCCCGTTATGGCCCCCGAGCTTGCGGAGTCCTATGAGGTCTCCGAGGACGGTCTGACCTACTCCTTCGTTCTGCGCGAGAACCTGAAGTGGTCCGACGGCACCGACTGCACCGCCTCCCAGATCAAGGCTTCCTGGGAGCGCGCCGCCTCCCCCGAGCTGGGCGCCGACTACGGCTTCCTGTTCGACGTGATCTCCCGCAACGACGACGGCACTCTCGCCATTGACGTGGACGACGCCGCCCGCACCTTCGTCGTGCACCTGCCCCAGCCCTGCGCCTACTTCCTCGACCTGTGCGCCTTCGTCCCCTTCTACCCCGTGCGCGTGGACCTGGCGGACAACGAGGGCATCTGGGCCACCAACCCCGAGACCTGCGTCGGCCTCGGCGCCTTCAAGATGACCAAGTACGCCGTCGACGACGTGATCTCCTTTGAGCGCAACCCCTACTACTGGAACGCCGACGCCGTCAAGGTCGACGGCCTGAACTTCTTCCTCTCCGAGGACAACACCGCCATCCTGACGGCCTACGAGAACAACACCGTGGATTACATCCAGTCCATCTCCTCCTCCGAGTTTGACAGACTGAACGAGACCTATCCCGGCGAGCTGGCCTTCTGGCCGACCCAGGGCACCTACTACATCCTCTTCAATGTCTACAAGGACCTGAGCCCCGCCTCCAAGCAGCTCTCCGTCCAGGAGCAGAGCAAGGCCCGCTTCGCGCTCGGCCAGCTGATCAACCGCTATGAGGTCGTCACCTACGTCACCAAGGGCGGCGAGGTTCCCGCCACCGGCTTCTTCCCCGACAGCCTGTCTGACGGTCTGAACAGCAACGTGCGCGCGGCCGACGGCTACAGCACCTGGTACGCCGGCACCAACGAGATGTCCGAGGTCAACCCCGACTACACCGTGGATCAGGTGGAAGCGCTCCAGACCCTCATCGACCTGGGCTACCCCTGCACCGGCAGCATCGAGGGCGGCGACATCATGTTCACCGACTTCCCGTCCATCGAGTTTGCGTTCAACAACAGCGGCAACAACGCCCTGATCATCCAGTACGTCCAGGAGACCTGGAACAGATTCGGCATCACCGGCGTGGTCAACCAGGAGGCCTGGGCCACCCTGCAGACCAAGCTGAAGGCCGGCGACGCGGAAGCCGCCCGTATGGGCTGGGTCGCCGACTTCAACGACGTGGTCAACTTCCTGGAGATCTTCATCTCCAACTCCGGCAACAACTACCCGCGTCTCGGCCGCTCCATCGGTGATTACACCCGCAACAGCGAGGTTACCGCGGACGCCGGCGTAGGCGCCTACTGGGGCCCCAACGGCGATCAGACCTGGACGGACGCCTATGACGCCATCGTCGACGAGGTCAAGGCCGCGACCGATCCCGCCGAGCGCGCCAAGCTCGCCGCCGAGGCCGAGGACGTGCTGATGGCCACCGGCAGCGTCGCGCCTCTCTACTACTACACCACCGCGCAGATGCTCAAGCCCAACGTGAAGGACGTGATCCGTCTCGCCACCGGCGACGTCATCTGGACCTACGCCTCCAAGGGCTGATCCCCCGATTTCGCACAATCTTCCCTGTTCCCCGGGCTTTGTCCCGGGGAACTTTTTTGTGTTGACAAGCGGGGCAAACTCTGGTATTATTTCAAAGTACGCGCCCGCAGTCTGAGCTTATGCGATACACGGATAAAACGCTTCCACTGTTTTTCGAGAAAGATTTGGGCCAGGCGAGGCATCAGACGCAGAGCATACTTGATGTATGGTCAAGTCTGATAACGAAGCATGACGCAAATCTGGCCGACAAAAAAGGAAGGGGTTTATGCGGGGATCGCATCAGGGGTCTGCCGCCAACGCGGCGTCCTTTCCGCCCCATGGCCCGGATCGCAGGGTATAGCTAACTATGAAAGGAGCAAAATAACCATGATCACCAAAGAAGTCAAGACCCAGGTCATCTCCGAGAATGCCACCCACGAGGGCGACACCGGCTCTCCCGAGGTCCAGATCGCCATTCTCACCCAGCGCATCCGTGAGCTGACCGCTCACCTCAAGCAGCATCCCAACGACGACCACAGCCGTCTGGGCATGTACAAGATGGTCGGCAAGCGCCGCCGTCTGCTCGACTACCTGGCCAAGAAGGATATCGAGCGTTACCGCGCTATCATCGCCAAGCTGGGCATCCGCAAGTAAGCTTGCCTGCCCGCCCCGCGAAAGCGCTTCTGAAGGGTATGAAGGTTTTTTCGTCCGGGGACAAGTGAATACTGTCCCCGGACATTTTTATCCCGTAAACAACACAGACCGGCTTTCTTAGTATTTGAAAAAACGCCCGCGAAGGCGGACGCTTTTCCAAGTACTGAGGGCAGGGACGTGTAAAAAGATAAGGAGAATCCCCATGATCATTACCAACAAGCAGTTTCCCAACTACCGCAAGTTTGAGATGATGTACGAGGGCCGCCCCCTGTCCATGGAGGTCGGCAAGCTGGCAGAGCTCTGCAATGCCGCCGTTCTCGTCAAGTACGGTGAGACCACCGTCCTCGTCACCTGCACCGCCTCCGCCCGCCCCAAGGACGGCATCGACTACTTCCCCCTCGCCGTGGACTTCAACGAGAAGCTCTACGCCGTCGGCCGCATCCCCGGCAGCTTCATGCGC
>JBGUNL010000038.1:0-2998 GCA_045117295.1 Candidatus Limivicinus sp. | reverse complement strand
GATCTCCGCCAGCACGGCCTCGTTGGTCAGCGGCCCGCTCATCAGCTCGGCTGCCCGGCGGAGGAAGCGGTCCTTGAAGTCGGCGTTCTGCATCAGGGGCACAATGGCGCCGGAGATCTGGATGTGCTGGAGGCTGAAGCCGCTCATGAGATTGTAGTACATGCTGCCGGGGAAGCGGAAAGCCGCGTCCAGATCGTAGAACAGAAAGCGCCATTTCCCGTCGTCCTCGTCGGAGCGCACATAGCGGACGTTGCCCATGGTCACGTCCGTATTGGCGCAGAAGCCCTCCATAAAGGTCCAGTCGATGAGGCTGTCGATGTCCACCTTTTGGCAGAACTGCTCGTAGTTGGCCGGATCGGTGATGTCGTTGTAGTAGGGGTAGGCCGCCACCTCATCGTAGAAGTCGGAGCCGTAGGGGGCGGGCGCCTCGTAGAGCTGCACGCTCTTGCGGCTGACCCCGGCCAGATCCGCATAGAGCTGCTCGTTGGCCTTTTCCTTGACGGTGTAGAGGCCCACATATTCGCCGTTGAGATACAGCACACAGAAGAGGCTGCGCTGGTTGATGACCTTCGCCCCCGCCCTGGCGCAGAGCTCCTGGGCCAGCTCGTTGCGGATGATGGCCTGCAGCTGGTCCTGTCCGGCCCGGAGCAGCAGATTGGTAAAGCGCGTCACGCCCCCGCCGAAGAGGTCGTATTCCAGCGCCTCCTGGCCGTAGGCCCCGCGGAAGCGCAGGGACATGTTCTTTTTCAATTCCGCCAGACTGGTCTCGCCGTTCATGGAGACGCCGCAGGGGATGGAAAAGCCCTCGCCGTCCCGGTAGAAGGAGAGCACGCCCGGCTCTTCCTGGTTCTTGTGCCCGCCGTCGAACATGATGGCAAGGTCCCTGGGCTTGTCGCCCACCAGGCTCACGATGGGCAGCGTGTGCCCCTCGTTGATAAAGAAGCACTGGGTGAGGGCGGGGCTGGGCAGGCAGCCCTCCTCCAGGGCGACGGCCCGGACCACGCAGGTTTTCGTCAGGGTCAGGGGGCCGGTGTAGAGAGCGCTCTCCGCCGTGGGCAGGGAGCCGTCCAGGGTGTAGCGGATTTCCCCCGCCGCCTGCAGCTCCACCTGCACGGACACCGCCTTCTCATACACCCCGTCCCGGGTGAGGCCCACGGGGGCCTCCGCGATGAAGCGGGCCCCGCCGGCGTTGTCCCGGCCGGGAGTGGGCTTTTCAAAGTAGAAGAAGCCGGCCTCCCCGTCCAGGCGGCCGCAGCTGCCGTTGTAGGGGATGTTCCGGAGAGTGACCTGGTCCAGAAGCCTGCCGTCGGCGTCGGAGAGATAGAGCTGCTCCTCGGTGGAATCCAGGGCAAAGCCCGTGCAGGGGGTGCTGCCCGGGACGCCGCGGGGATCGTCGTCGCAGGCCACCACCAGCAGCCCGCCCGGGGCCAGCTCCTGATCCGGCAGGCGGTACAGGAGGCGGTCGTCCTCCTGATCGGAGAGGTAGCAGCCGCCGAGATTGACCGTCCGGTCGGAGACGTTCTTGATCTCCACCCAGTCGCAGTCGTCCCGGTAGCCGAAATAGTACGTGGAAAAGTTCGCCACGGCCACCTCGTTGATGACCAGGGCGCCGTTGGGCCACAGGGTCTGCTGGTAGCGCTCATAGCCCGCCCGGGTGTTTTCATAGCCCGGCGTGGGCGTCGTGCAGGGCGCCCAGCTCCCGTCGGGAAGCAGGGCCATGGACACGTCCCCCCCGCAGCCGCCGGTCTCGGCGGTGTCCACCGGCAGGCCGTCCCGGTCCCAGAGGCAGACGCACTCCCCCTCCGACAGGCCGAAGCTCGTGTGCAGGACAGAGCCGCGGCGGTCCTTGCGGTCGGCGAACACCAGCATCCGGTCTCCGGGGAGCAGGCCCGTCTTGGGGAAGACCCAGGGGCGCTGATCCGGGCCGTCGGCGAGATAGAAGCCCTCGAGATCCAGGGTCTCATCACTCGCGTTATAGAGTTCGATCCAGTCGGAGAAATCCCCGTCCTCGTCGGCGGCGACGGATTTGTTTTTCTCCATCAGCTCCGTGATGACAAGCTTCCCGATGTACGGGGATACGGGCGTCTCCGCTGCCTCCGGCGCAGAGGCGTCGGGGAGCGCGGGAGCCGGAGCCGCGTGCTCCTGCCGCCAGGCGGCGGCGCCCAGGAGTCCCACCAGCAGCAGGACGGTCACAAGCACGATCAGGGTATTGTTCCGGCGCATGGCAGGGCCTCCTTTCGCAGGTGTTGTAACTGAAATATTATACCGCTTTTCCGGCACGGCTGTCAATTGCGCCCCGCCCCGCGGCTTGCAGTTTTCCGGCGGGCTTGGTATAATAGAAAAAATAATACATTTTTCTTCTCAGAGATTGCGTGTTCAAAGGACATAACCTGCGTAATGCGCCCCCCATCTTCTTTTCGATCTTGCGCGAAAAGAAGATGGTCCGCGCCCGGGCCAGTAGAAAAGCGCGCCAACGCGATCAACCTCTGTACAGTTCTAGAGTTCGGCATCGCGATCGTCGGGACATGGTACAGCTCCGGTGTAAAGTCCATGCCGGATCGCCGCGCCGTCCGCAGCGCTGCCTGGGATAAGGATCCCGGATTGCACCTGTAGGGGCGGGCGTCCCGACCACCAGCAAAAAGTCGGATTGCCACGCCAGTGTGAGCACTGGCTCGCAATGACAGTGTTTTTGTTTAGCCTTTTTCTGTTCTTGCGAGCTGCGTGCAGGAGCGGGGTGAAATCCCGGTCTGAAGTACAATTGAGCGGCAGCGGTATGCGGGCGTACCACCCACGCCTTACTGCTCTAGCGGCGACCCTGGTTCCTCCCTTGGGTTCCCCGCCTTTGCGTGGAGTCCAGAGGAAACTTCCTCTGGTCGCCTTTCTTTGAAGATCAGGCGCAAGCCGCTGCCGTTGGCAGATGCAGGCGCAGCGCCTGATCCGCAGCCGCGCCTCCGGCGGGTTGTCGCGAAGCAGACCCGCCGGAGGCATTGCGGCAAGG
>JBGUNL010000037.1:0-2350 GCA_045117295.1 Candidatus Limivicinus sp. | reverse complement strand
GGCGATGTGGCTGACGTTTGCCCGCACCTGGGTCTTGGTCAGACCGAGATTCACGTCGTACATGCTGGTGTGGTCGCCGTTGTAGGTGCACCAGCCGTCGATGAACTCGCTCAAATCCTCGGTGCCCACGTCCAGGCCGTTGACCTTGTTGGCGATGTCCATCAGCACCTGGGTGCGTTCCCGCGCCTGGGCGTTTTCAAAGGCGATGGAGTAATCGTCATGGGCGTGGCCGATGTCGTCAAAGTGCTGCAGCACGGCCTTGGTGATGTCAATGACGCGCACCTCGCAGCCCCACTGCTCGGCCACCACTACGGCGTTGGACTTGGTGCGGCTGGAGGTGCCGAAGCAGGGCATGGTGCAGGCGATGACGTTGGTGGAGGGCAGGCCCATGCGCCTCACCGCCATGGCGGAGACCATCACCGCGAGCGTCGAGTCTACGCCGCCGGAGATGCCCACCACGCAGTGAGTGAGATGCGCATACTCCATCCGTTTGACCAGGGCCGAAACCTGGATGTCCAGCATCCGTTCGCAGAATGCGGGCAGCTCCGCGGGATCGGCTGGCAGGTGGGGGTGCTTGTTGAAGGCGCGGGTGAGCGTCGTCTCCGCCTCGGCGCAGGGCCAGGCGATGTGGACGTAATCCTCATCCACCAGATCGAAGTTCCCCTTCCAGCGCCGGAGGTTTTCCAGAAGCTCCACGTCGATCTCCGTGACGGCCAGGCTGTCCTCGCCCTCGCTCTCGGCCAGGATCTCGCCGTTTTCGGCGGCTATGCACAGGCCGGAGTAGGCGTTGTCGGTGCTGCTCTCGCCCCGGCCGGGGGCGGCCAGGAGCACGGCGGCGCAGTTGTGCTTTGACTCGTAACGCAGGTTCAGCTCCGCTTCCCGGGTCGAGCTGACGGTCTGGGGGAAGTCCGCCATCTTGACGATGAGCGTGGCGCCGGCAAGCGCGTGGGCGTTGGTATTCGACCAGACGCTGTCCGTGTCGGGACCCAGCTCCACGGCAATCCCCAGGGCGGGGAGGGCCTGGCACCAGATGATGGAATCGGCGCAGCAGGGGACGGCATCAAAGCCGTTGCGGTCGTCGTCCACCTCGTGAAAGCTGCCGTCAGAGCCGATGAACTGCGTATCCGCGGCGCGCTGGGGCACAAGGCCCAGCAGTTTTCCGCCGGAGACGGCGGCGGCCGCGCTGTTGACGGCCGTGCCCTCGGCGACGGGCAGACCCACCAGCACCAGCATGTCGCTGCCCCTGGAGGCGGCGACTACCTTTGCCAAGGCCTTTTCCGCCCCGTCCAGCAGCACCCGGTGCCGGAACAGATCCCGGCAGGTGGCGCCGGTGAGCGTCAGGGCGGGGAAGACCAGCACCTTCACACCCAGTTTTTCCGCCTTCTCCATGGTCTCAATGACCCGGTCGGCGTTGTAGTCGCAGTCGCAGACCCGGATCACCGGGGCGGCGGCCGCTACCTTGATAAAACCATTTTTCACAGAAGGTACCTGGCTTTCAATCAGAACTTGACGCGCTCGGCGATGTAGTCCTTGACCTCGCTGATGGGGATGCGGACCTGCTGCATGCTGTCGCGCTCGCGGATGGTGACGCAGTGGTCGGCCACGTCCGTCTCGGTGCCGACGGTGTTGAAGTCGAAGGTGATGCAGAAGGGGGTGCCGATCTCATCCTCGCGGCGGTAGCGCTTGCCGATGGAGCCGGTCTCGTCATAGTCGCACATGAACTCCTTCGAGAGCTCTTGGTAGAGCTCCATGGCCGGGCCGGTGAGCACTTCCTTCTTGGAAAGCGGCAGGATGGCGCACTTGAAGGGGGCAAGATAGGGGTGCAGGTGCAGCACGGTGCGCACGTCGTCGTTGCCCTTCTTGTCCTGGCCGACGACTTCCTCGTCGTACGCCTCGCACAGGAAGGCCAGCGCCACGCGGTCGCAGCCCAGGGAAGGCTCGATGACGTAGGGGATGTAGTGCTCGTTGGACTCCTGGTCGTAGTAGGTCAGATCCTTGCCGGAAGCCTCCTGGTGGCGGCCCAGGTCGTAGTCGGTGCGGTCGGCGATGCCCCACAGCTCGCCCCAGTCGGTGAACGGGAAGGCGTACTCGATGTCGGTGGTGGCGCGGGAGTAGAAGGCAAGCTCCGCGGGGTTGTGGTCGCGCAGGCGCAGGTTCTCCTCCTTGATGCCCAGGGATACCAGCCAGTTCTTGCAGAAGTCCTTCCAGTAGGCAAACCACTCCAGATCGGTGCCGGGCTTGCAGAAGAACTCGCACTCCATCTGCTCAAACTCACGGGTGCGGAAGGTGAAGTTGCCCGGGGTGATCTCGTTGCGGAAGGCCTTGCCCACCTGGCAGACGCCGAAGGGCA
>JBGUNL010000036.1:0-6425 GCA_045117295.1 Candidatus Limivicinus sp. | reverse complement strand
TGCTCATCGCCCTCTGCTCCGTGGCGGGCACCGTGATCCCCCAGGGGCGGGAGATCGCCTTCTACGCCCAGACCTATCGCTCCTTCCACGGGGTGATCCTGCTGCTGAAGCTCCACAACATCTTTGAGAGCTGGTACTTCGCGGCGCTGCTGGCCCTGCTGTGCCTGAACCTGAGCCTCTGCTCCCTTCTGCGCATCCGCACGGTGGTGCGCGCATCGAAGACCGAGACGGAGCGGGCGGCTAAAATGCCCGACAACATGCGCCTGAGCCCCGAGGGAGTGCAGGTCCTGCGGACGCACATGGAGGCCATGCGCTGCAAAAAGGAACAGGCGGGGGAGACGGTGCTCTACCGCAAGCACTCCCTGGGGCGCTACGGCACCTTTCTCACCCATCTGTCCATCCTGCTGACGGTGGTGTTCGGCGCCCTGGCCCTCTACACCCCCACGGTAACCGACCGGAACGTCATGCCCGGCCAGTCAACCTTCATGGCCGACGGGACGGAAATCCATGTGCAGGACTTCCGCATCAACGACGAGACCGGGAGACTCGACTACATGAGCCACGTGCAGATCACCCTGCCCGACGGCCGCCGCAGCGAGACGGCGGAACTCAAGGTCAACCATCCCTTCTCCTTCGGCCCCTGGAAGCTCTTCCAGCAGAGCTTCGGCACGGCGGGCTCCGTGACGGTCACCAACCTGGAGACCGGCGGCAGCGACGATTTTCTGCTGGACGGCATGAGCTATCTCACCATCGACAACTTAAACGGCATTGTCTTTGAGCAGCTCTACCCGGACTATGTCCGCGCCCCCAGCGGGGAAGTCACCCTCTTCACCGTCACCGAGGGCGCCTACCAAAACCCCATCTACGCCTTCCAGGTCCTCTCCGAGGGGATGTACACCCCCTCCCTGGCGGTGCCCGGGGATTCCCTGGAGGTGCTGGGCTACCGCTTCACCTTCAACAAGCCCGTGGAATACCCCGGCCTGCGCATCAAGCACGTCTCCACCTGGGTCAACGCCCTGCTGGTGGCGTCCTTTACCCTGATGATCCTGGGCCTTGCCGTCACGTTCTTCTATGAGCCCGTGCTGGTCAAGGCCGATCCCGACGGCTGCGCCGTGGGCGGTCCCAGGCCCGAGCGCATGCGGCTGGAGCTGGAGGACCTGCTGGCAGCGTACATCCAGCCCGACAAAGACAAGGAGGAATAAACCATGAAAGCCCTGTTTTTCGCGTCTCTCGCCCTCTATGCCGCCGCCGTGATCCTGCAGTTTACGGGCACGGCCTTCAAAAAGGACAAGCTGCTGCGCCTGGCCTGGTGGGTCTTTCTGGCGGGCTTCGGGGTCCACTCCGTCTTCCTCGTGGTGCGCGGCGTCGCGGCAAAGCGCATCCCCCTGTCCAACCAGTTTGAGTTTGCCAACGCCTTCGCCTGGGGTGTGGCCCTGATGCTCATCGTGGTGCGCGGCCGGATGAAGGCCGACTGGCTCACCGTGGCGGCCATGCCCGCGGCCCTGCTGGTGATGACCTACGCCGCGCTGCAGCCCATGGAGATCCACGATCTCATGCCCGCCCTGCGCAGCGCCTGGTTCGGCGTGCACATCGGCTCGGCGGTGCTGAGCTATTCCGCCTTCGTCATCGCGGGCGTCAGCGGCCTGCGCTATCTGCTGGCGGTCAAGAAGGGCAATGCCGCCGCCCACGCCCTGGAGCAGATGGACTATCTGAGCTATCGCATGATCGCCTTCGGCTTTTTGTTCCTCACAGTGGTCATCCTCTCCGGCGCCATCTGGGCCGAACAGGCCTGGTCCAGCTTCTGGAGCTGGGACCCCAAGGAGGTCTGGGCCCTGATCACATGGATCATCTACGCGGTGTATCTGCATCTGCGCCTGCGCGGCCGCCGCAAGGGAACCGCCATGGCCTGGTTCGTGGTCATTGCGGTGCCGGTGGTGTTCTTCACCTTCGCCGGGGTAAACACCTTCATGCACGGCATGCACACCTACGGTTAACGGCAGCCCCTTTTCCGGGAGAAAAGGAAGCAGAAATCGAGCTTGACAAATTGCGCCTCCTTGTATATACTTAAACTGAAAAAATGTAAAGTTTTTTACACACAAAAAAGGAGAGCGCGCCTATGAAATACGAAGAGCTTCAGCTGGAAGTCGTCGCTTTCACCGAAGGCGATGTCCTCACGGCCTCTAACGGCAGACAGACCAATAACACCCTTGTCCCTGGCACCGTCACTCCCACGAACGGCACCGGCGGCAATCCCTGATTGACCGGTGAAGAAAGCCCCGCACGCATCGCGTGCGGGGCTTTCTGCTGCTTGCGTCATGACGGCGGCGTGTCCTCCCGCCCGCGCCGGCTGCCCATTATATATAGAAAGGGCAGCAGGCCGAAGCAGAAGAGCAGGTTCAGAGCGGGGATGACCACCGTGGACCAGCGCTCCAGACTTCTCGAGTCCGGGGCCAGGAACAGGGCCAGCAGGATCACCGCCGTGCCGCAGACCCAGGTGAGCAGCTTCTCCCCCTGCGGCAGGGCGGAGAAGAGCCGCTCGCCCCGCCTGCCGCTTTTCAGCAGCAGTGCCGCCGCCTGCGTCCCCGCCCGCAGAAAGAGGGCCGCCAGCAGAAAATCCGGGAAGAGCCACAGCATCACCACCAGCGCCTCCACCCGCTCCACGGTGCCAAAGAACACCAGCGTGCGCATCAGCACGAAGAAGGGCCGCGAGAGGGAGGCGGTGAGAGGCGCGCCAAAGCGGCCCAGCACCGCCAGGTTCAAGAGAGTCAGCAGCGCGCAGAGCAGCGCCGTCCAGAGACCGAGCGCCCGAAAGGCTCCCGGTCTCTTTTTTACGCTGCCCGCCAGAAAGCAGAGGGCCGCTGCCGGGCAGCTCAGCACGTCCGCCGCCACCGCCGCGCCCCGCAGGGCAGGCAGCAGGTCCTGTCCCGTCAGCGGCAGCAGATGGTCCGCATCCGCCTGAAACAGCGCGGCGCCCAGCAGGAGCAGCAGCGCGCCCAGCAGAAAGGGCTGTACCATGCGGGCCATGCGCGTCAGCACCAGCGGCGCGGAGAGGGCCGCCAGAATCCCCAACAGGCCCATGACCTCGGTAAAGACGGCGGGATTGGCCTTGAGATAGACGGTGCCCACCAGCCGGTCCGCGCTGGAGCGCAGCACAAAAGCGGTGTACAGCAGCGTCCAGGCGGCCATAAGCAGCAGAAAGACCCGCCCGGGAATGCCGCCCAGCAGGCGCAGCCCCAGCTCCGCCAGGCCCTCCCCCTCCTGCCGCAGGGCCATCAGCCGGGAGAGAAAGAACACGTAGCCCAGCATCAGCGGCAGGGCCAGCAGCCCGGCCAGCCATGCGGCCCGGCCGGAGAGGGCCGCGGTCTCGGCCGGGTACAGGCGCAGCGCGGGCACCAGAACAATCATCGTCCCCAGCGCAAGCAGCTGGCGGCGGGAAACAGAGACCTCCACGCTTCAGCCCTCCTTTCGGTCGTTGACGTGCCGCAGCCGGGCGCTGACGGTGATCTCCAGCTCCAGCTCCGGCAGCAGCTCGGCAAAATCCCGGTCCAGGGCCCGGAAAGCGGCGGGCTCGGCGCGCTCCACCCGGGCGGCAAGACCCAGATAGTCCGCCTTCAGATCCCGGGAGGCCCGCAGCACCGACTCGATCTCCCGGGCCAGATACTCCTCCAGCCGCGCGGTGAGCAGATCGCCGTAGGCCGCGTCCCCCGCCGCCCCCTGCTCCACCACGGAGGCGTCCACCCGGGCGTCGATCCGCAGCCCCGTGAGCTGCCCATCTCCGGAAAAGACCGGACGGATGCGCGAGCTGCCGCCGGAGATTTCCAGCACTGCCGTGCGGCCGTAGCTGTCCCGCAGGGGAATCTCCGCCGCGGCGCACGCGTTTAACAGCAGGTCCACAGCCACAGCCTGCTCCGCCGTCAGATAGCGGCAGAGCTTCCCGTCCCGCAGCACGGCATAGCCCTCCGGGGAGACGGTAAGCGGGGCCGTTTCCTCCGTCTCGCCCTCCTGCTCGGCGGCTCTCGTCAGCCGCAGGGCGCTGACCAGGGCCGCCCCGAAGCGCTCCTGATCCGCCATGATCCCGGCTGCGGTGGTATTTCCTCCGCCCCGCCGATCCAGCCACTGCTCCACGGTATCCATCACGTCGCAGATGCCGCGGCTGTCGTCGCCCACCTGCATCACAGCGCTCTCCGCCGTGTCCTCCCGCACCACATATACCGGCAGATCCAGCCGCAGATCCGGGGATCGGGCCAGATCCGCCAGCACGTCCTCCAGCCCCGCCTCGGCGGCCTTCTCCCCGATGAGCAGCTGGTCGATGTGGGCACAGAAGAGCTCCTCCTCAAAGGATTCGGTGCGGATGCGCTCCATGGCGGCGGTGACGGAGGAGGCCGCCGCCCGCAGACGCTTGACCCCCTGGCGGGAATCCCCCGTGGCCGCGAGGGACACCGTCACGCCGTTCACGCGGGTGTCGAGGCCCATGGTCTGAATCACCAGCAACTGCTCCAGCTCCCGGTAATTGCCTCGGACGCCGCCCCTTCCCGCCAGCAGCAGGATCTGCAGTCCGGCCAGCAGCAGCAAAAACGCCCGCCTCATGCCTGCCGCCTCCTGTCCGGGGTATGCAGGGCCGGATCCCGGAGCTTGTCCGCCCGCTTGGGCAGCCGCAGCAGCAGGCGCGTCAGCGGCAGGGGCCGCCCGTCGCTGAGGGGCGCGGTGTAGTCCGCGCCGAAGCTCTCCAGCCCGGCCAGATGCAGCAGCAGCAGGCACAGCCCCGCCCCCACGCCGAAGAGCCCGCCCAGAATCGCCGCCAGCACCAGCCCCAGGCGCACCAGACGCACCGTGGCCCCCAGGTCCTGGCTGGGAAGAGTGTAGCCCGCGATGCCCGCAAAGGCCACCACAATGATGGCGATGGGGGAGACCACCCGGGCCTCCACCGCCGACTGGCCCACGATCAGCGCCCCGATGATGGAGACCGTGTCGCCGATGGGATTGGGCAGGTGCAGACCCGCCTCCTGCAGAAGCTCAAAGGAGATGAGCATGCCCAGAATCTCCAGGGCCGTGGAGAAGGGCACGTTCTGCTTGGCCTCAATGACGCTGAGCAGCAGCCGGGTCGGAATCATCTCCTGGTGGTACAGGGCCACCGCCACGTACAGGGCCGGCAGCAGCATGCTCAGCCCCAGGGCCAACCACCTGAGCAGGGTCAGGGCGGTGGCGATCCAATAGTGGTTGCAGCTGTCCCCGGTCACGCGCATGAAGTCCGCCAGATTCACCGGGGCAGCCAGGCCAATGGGCAGCCCGTCCACCAGCAGGCCCACCCGCCCCTCCAGCAGATACTGGGCAAAGCGGTCGGGCCGCTCGGTGTGCAGCAGCTGGGGAAAGGGGGAGTGGGGCGCATCGATGAGGGCCTCCTCCAGAATCCCCGTGGCCACCAGCGCGTCCACGTCCAGATTCTCCAGCCGCTGGTTCATCTCCCGCACCGTCTCCGGGGCGGCCACGCCCTCCAGAAACAAAACCGCCACCCGGGTGCGGGAGCGGCGGCCCACCGGTACCTCCCGCAGCTTCAGCGCCGGGGTGGCAAGCCGCCGGCGCACCAGGGCGGTGTTGATGCGCAGGGTCTCCACAAAGGCGTCCTTGGCCCCCTTGAGAGACTTTTCCAGCGTGGGCTCGGACACGGCCCGGACGCTCTCGCTGCGCACCTCAAAGCAGACCGCCTGCCGCGCCCCTTCAAAAAGGAGGGCGCAGCAGCCCCGGGTGAGATCCTCCGCCACCTCGGCCGCGCTCTCCCGCAGCCGGGCCGCGTGGCTGTACACCGCGCCGGAGAGCACCCGCGCCAGGGCGTCGGCGGCGCTGGCGGCGCGGTCCAGCCGGGGGGCGCTGGTGAGAGGGCGGATCACGTCCTCGGCCACCATCTCGCCGGAAATGAGGCCGTCCAGCCAGCAGATCGTCACGGCCTTTTCCGGGTCAAGACCCAGACTGACCCGGCGGCTCTCAAAATCCGCACAGGCGGAAAAGATAGCCTGCAGGGAATCCGCCGTCAAGGGCAGGGAAGCGGCGGGCCGGGGCCGCGGATCCGGCCGCGCCGTCAAGTCGTTGTTTGTATACATGTTGTGTAGTATACCCGCAAAAAAGCACAATATTTGGACGCGAAAAAAACCTGAAAATTTTTGGAAAAAAGTGTTGACTTTTGCCTTTTTCGGTGCTATATTACACGAGCGCCCAAAAAGAGGGGCTGCGGAGTCAAAAAAGAACTTCAAAAAAATTCGAAAGAATTTGAAAAAAGTTCTTGACAAAGCAAGACAGCTGCGGTATACTAAACAAGCTGTCGCCCCAAAGGGACGGCGCAGTGAGTACCTTGAAAATTGAACAATGTAAGAACAGCTTATGCTAAATAAGCACCAAAGAAAAGGGTTCTTTAAGAGTCGAAAGACTCGAAA
>JBGUNL010000035.1:0-2240 GCA_045117295.1 Candidatus Limivicinus sp. | reverse complement strand
TGACCAGCCCGCCGAGATGACCGGCGAGGCTCTGATCGGCTGATCCTTATAAAAGACGAAGGAGCGCTCCGCATCTGCGGAGCGCTCGAAGTGCAAATAAAGTCCTTTTCACGTCATTGCGAACCAGTGACCGCTGTCACTGGTGTGGCAATCCGCATTCTCCGAAAGCTGCATAATTTCTGACAATTTACTGGAGAACGGATTCCCACGCCAATGTGCGCGCTGGCTCGGAATGACACACTATTTAAGGTACTAAAGCCTGAGCGCTCCGCATCTGCGGAGCGCTCTTTCGTATCGTTTTATCAGGTGTTGTACCCCATGGGGTTCTTGGACTGCCAGGCCCAGGTGTCCCGGCACATGTCGTCCAGATTGTATTCCGCCTTCCACCCCAGGAGCTGGGCGCTCTTGTCGGGACTGGAGTAGACCGTGGCGAGGTCGCCCGGGCGGCGGCCCACGATCTCGTAGGGGATCTTCACGCCGGTGACGCGCTCAAAGGCGTGCACCATGTCCAGCACGCTGTAGCCGGTGCCGGTGCCGAGGTTAAAGACGTTCTCGCCCCGGTGCTTTAGCATGTACTCGATGGCACAGACATGGCCGCGCGCCAGATCCACCACGTGGATGTAATCGCGCACGCCGGTGCCGTCGGGGGTGTTGTAGTCGTCGCCGTAGACGCTCAGATGATCCCGCCGGCCCACCGCCACCTGGGCGATGTAGGGCATGAGGTTGTTGGGGATGCCCCGGGGATCCTCGCCGATCATGCCGCTGGAGTGGGCGCCGATGGGGTTGAAGTAGCGCAGCAGGGAGACGGAGAAATCGTCCACCGCCTTGGCGGTGTCCCGCAGAATCTGCTCGGACATGTACTTGGTCCAGCCGTAGGGGTTGGTGCACATGCCGGTCTTGGAGGTCTCCTTCAGGGGCATGTCGTTGTCGCCGGAGTAGACCGTAGCGGAGGAGGAGAAGACGATGTCGTGCACGCCGTGGTCCTTCATGGCCCGGCAGAGCTGCACGGTGGAGTTGAGGTTGTTGTCGTAGTACTCCAGCGGCATGGCCACGGATTCGCCCACGGCCTTGAGACCCGCGAAGTGAATGACGCAGCCGATGTCGTGCTTTTCAAAGATGCGGTCCAGGGCCGCGCGGTCGCGCACGTCGATCTCATAGAAGGCCAGATCCTTCCCGCAGATCTGCTCCACGCGCTCGAGAGACTTGGCGCTGGAGTTGACCAGGTTGTCCGCCACGACCACGCCGTAGCCGCGGTTGAGAAGCTCCACACAGGTGTGGCTGCCGATATAGCCGGCGCCGCCGGTAACCAGTACATTCATGCTTTTATCCTCCTTTTTTCAGTCCAGCAGGGTTTCGGGGTACAGGCCCCTTTCCCGCATGCCGCGGATGGCGGCCTTCACGTTCTCCATGTCCTCCTTGTAGGTCATGCCGTACCACTGCTCGTGGCAGTTGAGCACCTGCACCGTGGCGAGGTTTTCCTTGATGCAGGCGTTGGCCACCGAGGGGAGGAAGTACTCGCCCTTCAGGGGATTGGTCTTGAGACTCCCGTTAAGCCATTCGGGGAAGCGCGCTTCCAGCTGACGCATCATGTCCTGCCCGAAGCCCCAGAAGTTCATGGACACCGGGGAGTCGCCGGAGACCGGGGTGAAGTTCACGCCGTCCTCGGTAAAGGCCGCGTCGTCGCCCCGCTTTTCCACATGGGTGCGCTCCGTGATGCCCGCCAGCAGCCCGTTTTCGATGCGGCAGATGCCCCGGGCCACGTGGCCGTTTTCGGTGACGGTGTTGCGCAGCAGATAGGCCACCATGGCGTGCTCGTTCTCCGGCCGGTCGGCGGCCAGGAAATCATAGAGGGTCTGATAGGCGCCGGGGCCGTAGAAGTCGTCGGCATTGATGACGGCGAAGGGGCCGTCCACCGCGTCTTTCGCGCAGAGCACCGCGTGGCCCGTGCCCCAGGGCTTGACCCGCCCCTCGGGCACCGCGTAGCCCGCCGGGAGCTTGTCCAGCTCCTGGTAGACGTAGGAGACGTCAAAGTACTTTTCGGCACGGCGGCCCACGGCGGCCTTGAAATCCTCCTCGATGGCGTGCTTGATGATAAAGGCCACTTTCTTGAAGCCCGCCCGGTGGGCGTCATAGAGGGAGAAATCGATGATGGCGTGGCCGTGCTCGTCCACGGCCATGATCTGCTTGAGACCGCCGAAACGGCTGCCCATGCCGGCAGCCAGGATGACAAGAGTGGGTTC
>JBGUNL010000034.1:0-3773 GCA_045117295.1 Candidatus Limivicinus sp. | reverse complement strand
GATGATGTCAAAAGCGTCGTAAACGACCTTCTGCGCAACACCCTTCTTGCCGTCGAGCATAACGCCGTTGATGAGCTTGGTCACCAGAACGCTGTTATACATGGGATCGGGCAAAATTTCTCTTTTGGGAACCTTACCTCTTCTGGGCACGTTTCTTCCCTCCTTCATTAAAAAATTGAAATCACAGGTACTCGGATATCCGTTGGATACCCGCAGCGCCCCGAGGTTTATCCACACAATCTATAGATAAACGACAGGGCAGAAATTGCCGCTGAAGTTGAGCTTACTTCTTCTTTGCAGCCTTGGGTCTCTTGGCACCGTACTTGGAACGGCCCTGCATACGGCCATTGACGCCCTGCGCATCCAGGGTACCACGGATGATGTGGTAACGGACACCAGGAAGGTCCTTGACACGGCCGCCGCGGATCATCACCACAGAGTGCTCCTGCAGGTTGTGGCCGATACCGGGGATGTAGGCGGTGACTTCGTAACCATTGGTCAGACGGACACGGGCGATTTTACGCAGAGCGGAGTTGGGCTTCTTCGGCGTGGAGGTACGAACTGCGGTGCAGACGCCTCTCTTCTGAGGGGAGCTCAGGTTGGTCTCCTTGTTCTTCAGGGTGTTCAGGCCCTTCTGCATAGCAGGGGACGTGGACTTGTAGGTGACCTTCTCTCTGCCTTTTCTCACCAGCTGGTTAAAAGTAGGCATTGTTTTCTCCTTTCTTTCATTGTCGCGGGCATGCGCACAAGGCACAGAAAAAGCATGAAAAACCGAGGTTTTTTGTACACTTTTCACTGGGCCCCATTCCACGCCCACGCATTTTAAGATGTTAGCATAATTCACAAAAATAGTCAAGAATTTTTGTTGATTCAAGAGAAAAAATTTCCTGCACTCCCCTGCCCCGCAAAGCTTTGCGGGGTGTGGAAAGCCCGCCGGTCTCCCGGCGGGCTTCCATGTGTAAACCTTAAACAGAACGTCATTCCGAGCCAGTGCTCACACTGGCGTGGGAATCCGTTCTCCGGTAAAAAGTCAAAGAAAACATGAGCCTTTCGGGGCATGCGGATTGCCACACCAGTGACTTCGGTCACTGGTGTGCAATGACGTGACATGAGCTTTGGCTGCAGTCTTAAGCCCGCCGGTCTCCCGGCGGGCTTTTGCTTTTTCCGTTCCCCTTTTCCAAATCAAAGCCCAGCGAAGCGGGTTTGATTTGGGGAGGAAGAAGGCCCGTGAATCTTCGAACCTTGGCGCTCGCGCCAATGCGAGCGATTCATGGGTCTTCAGACGTTAAAGTGCGTTCGTCTTGCTCACGAGAGCGGAGAGATCCACGTACTCCTCGGGCTCGGTGGCGATGGTGTCGTCCGTCTGCTCCTCGAAGTCCCGGTACACGGCGAGGCCCGTGCCGGCGGGGATCAGCTTGCCGATGATGACGTTCTCCTTCAGACCCACCAGGTGGTCCACCTTGCCCTTGATGGCGGCGTCGGTGAGAACCTTTGTGGTCTCCTGGAAGGAGGCGGCGGACATCCAGCTGTCGGTGGCCAGAGAGGCCTTGGTGATGCCCATGAGCAGCTGCGTGCAGGTGGCGTGCTCCAGACCCTCCTCGCCGGCGGCGATGCGCTCGTCGATGGCCTTGTTGGCGGCCTTGAACACGGAGATATCCACGGTGGCGCCGGAGAGCAGGTCGGTGCTGCCGGCCTCCTCCACGCGGACCTTGCGCATCATCTGACGCACGATGACCTCGATATGCTTGTCGTTGATATCCACGCCCTGCTGACGGTACACCTTCTGAACCTCGCTGGTGATATAGCTGCGCACGCCCTGGCGGCCGAACTCGTCGTCGTTGACGCCGCGGATGCGGAGCACGTCGTGGGGGTTGAGGGCGCCGGAGGTGAGCTCCTGGCCCTTGTCCACGTGGTCGCCGTTGTGCACCAGAATGCCCGCGGAGTGGGGCACGGTGTAGACCACCGTGGCGCCTTCCGCCTCGTTGGTGATGGTGATGGAGTACATGACGCCCTTCTTGGCCTCTTCAATGCTGACGGTGCCGGAGATCTCGGCCAGGGTCGCCATCTTCTTGGGCTTGCGGGCCTCGAACAGCTCTTCGACACGGGGCAGACCCTGGGTGATATCGTCGCCCGCGACGCCGCCGGTGTGGAAGGTACGCATGGTCAGCTGGGTGCCGGGCTCGCCGATGGACTGGGCGGCGATGACGCCGACCGCCTCGCCGGCGTTGACCGGGCGGCCGATGGCCAGGTTGATGCCGTAGCACTTGGCGCAGACGCCGCAGCCGGCCTCGCAGGTCAGCACACTGCGGATATAGGCCTTGTGGATGTTGTGGGCCTCCAGGACCTTGGCATCCTCGGGCAGGAGCATGTGATCGGTGTCAAAGAGCAGCTCGCCGGTCTCGGGATCGGTGATGGGCAAGGCCGGGAAGCGGCCGTGGATGCTGGTGCCGAAGGATTCGACCTCCTGGCCGCGGTCATAGACCGCGCTGGCCCACACGCCCTCGGTGGTGCCGCAGTCCTGCTCGCGGATGATGACCTCCTGGCAGACGTCGACCATACGGCGGGTCAGGTAACCGGAGTCGGCGGTACGCAGAGCGGTATCCGCCATGCCCTTGCGGGCGCCTCTGGTGGAGATGAAATACTCCAGAACGGACAGGCCCTCACGGAAGTTGGACTTGATGGGGATTTCGATGGTCTTGCCGGAGGTGTTGGCCATCAGACCGCGCATACCGGCCAGCTGACGGATCTGGTTCATGGAGCCGCGGGCGCCGGAGTTTGCCATCATGTAGATGGGGTTGTACTCGTCCAGGGCGTTGGACAGCGCGTCGGTCACGTCCTTGGTGGTCTTCTCCCACTCGGACACGACCAGGCGGTAGCGCTCGTCGTCGGTGATAAAGCCGCGCTTGTACTGGCGCTCGATCTTGACCACCTCGTCCTCGGTGGCGTGGATCATCTCGTACTTGACGGACGGCACCGTCATGTCCGCCACGGAGATGGTGATGGCGCCCTTGGTGGAGTACTTGTAGCCCAGGGCCTTGATGGAGTCCAGCACCTCGGCGGAGATGGTGAAGCCGTACTTCTGGATGCAGCGGTCGATGATGTCGCCCAGCTGCTTCTTGCCCACCTGGAAGCTGATCTCGTGGTCGAAAGCGTGCTCGGGGTCGCTGCGGTCCACGTAGCCCAGATCCTGGGGGATGGGCTCGTTGAAGATGATGCGGCCGACGGAGGTCACGATGACCTTCTTGGTCTCCACACCGTCGATGGTCTTGGTGACTCTCAGACGGATGGGGGCGTGAAGGCCCACGACGCCCTCGTTGTAGGCCATGATGGCCTCGTTGGAGTCGCGGTAGATGAGGGTGGGCTTATAGGTGATCTCCTTCTTGCCCTCCTCCTTGAGGCGGAGGTTTGCGCGATAGATCTCCTCGCCGGAGACCATGGCGCCGGCCTCGAAATCGCTGTCGCCCGGATCGTCCACCAGCATGCGCTCGGTGCCCTTCTCGGCGGCGTCGATGCGCATCATGGTCAGGTAGTAGGAGCCGAGGATCATGTCCTGGGTCGGGACCGTGACGGGGTGGCCGTCCTGGGGACGCAGGAGGTTGTTGGCGGAGAGCATCAGGATTCTCGCCTCGGCCTGGGCCTCGGCGGACAGGGGCACGTGAATGGCCATCTGGTCACCGTCAAAGTCAGCGTTGTAGGCGGTGCAGACCAGCGGGTGCAGACGCAGGGCGCGGCCCTCCACCAGGATGGGCTCAAAGGCCTGGATGCCCAGGCGG
>JBGUNL010000033.1:0-11773 GCA_045117295.1 Candidatus Limivicinus sp. | reverse complement strand
TCGGAGGCGATGGCCTCCACCACCTTGTCGCAGACCTTGTAGGCGCTCATCTCGGGGACGAGATCGTAGGTGGCAAACTCCTTGGGGCTGGGCACCAGGCAGCGCTCCTCCCCCTCGGTCTCCTTCTCCACGCCGCCGTTGAAGAAGAAGGTGACGTGGGCGTACTTCTCGGTCTCGGCCACGCGGAACTGCTTCATCCCCAGGGCGCTGATGTAGTCGCCCAGGGTGTTCTCGATGACCTCGGGCGGGTAGGCGATGGGCAGGGGCAGGGATTCGTCATACTGGGCGGTGCAGACGTAGCTGAGGGGATAGACGGTCTTCTTTCTCGTAAAGCCGTCAAAGCCCTCCAGGTTCAGCGCCCAGGTCATCTCACGGGCCCGGTCGGGGCGGAAGTTCATGAAGATCACGCTGTCGCCTTTGTTGATGACGCCGTCCGCGCAGCAGACCACAGGCTCCACAAACTCGTCGGTGACGTTCTTGGCGTAGCTGGCCTCAATGGCGTGCACGGGGTCGGGGTCCTGGACGCCCTCGCCGCAGACGATGGCGTTGTAGCCCTTCTCCACGCGGTCCCAGCGCTTGTCGCGGTCCATGCCCCAGAAGCGGCCCTGCACCGTGGCGATCTTCGCGTTGCCGAGAGACTCGCACTTTTCCTTCAGGGCCTTGATAAAGCCCGCGCCGGAGGTGGGGGGCACGTCGCGCCCGTCCAGGAAGCAGTGGACATAGACCTGCTCCACGCCGCGGTTCTTGGCCATATCCAGGATGCCGAAGACATGCCCCAGGTGGCTGTGGACGCCGCCGTCGGACATGAGGCCCAGGATGTGCAGGGCCTTGCCGTTTGCCTTGGCGTCCTCCATGGCCTTGATGTAGACCTTGTTTTCAAAGAACTTGCCGTTCTCGATTTCCCGGGTCATCTTGGGCAGGATCTGGAAGACCACGCGGCCGGCACCGATGTTGGTGTGGCCCACCTCGGAGTTGCCCATCTGCCCCTCGGGCAGACCCACGTCCAGACCGGAGGCCTGCAGCGTGGTGTGGGGCCAGCGCTGGAAGAGCTTGTCCAGATTGGGGGTCTTTGCCATGTAGACGGCGTTGCCCTTGCTGGGGGCGGCCAGGCCGAAGCCGTCCATAATAATCAAAACAGCCTTTTTGCTCATACGGTACTCCTTCAAAACGCATTCGCGCAGGCCGCGTGTCGCCGCGGCCTGCGCGTGGTATGGCCTGCGATCAGCCCTGATCGGTGGCCTTGATGATGGCGGAGAAGTCAACGGGCTTGAGAGAAGCGCCGCCGATGAGGCCGCCGTCGATGTCGGGCTGGGCCAGCAGCTCTTCCGCGTTCTTGGCGTTCATGCTGCCGCCGTAGAGGATGCTGACGGCGCGGGCGGGACGGGCGCCGTAGATGCCGCGGATGACCGCGCGGATGCCGCGGCAGACTTCCTCCGCCTGCTCGGCGGTGGCGGTTCTGCCGGTGCCGATGGCCCAGATGGGCTCGTAGGCGATGATGCAGCGGCGGAGCTTGGCGGCGTCCACACCGCTGAGAGCGGCCTTGACCTGGTAGGTGACGTACTCCATGGTCAGATCCATCTCGCGCTGCTCCAGGCTCTCGCCCACGCAGATGATGGGGATGATGCCCTTGTCGATGAGGGCCTTGACCTTGGCGTTGATGAGCATATCGTCCTCGCCGTGGTACTGGCGGCGCTCGCTGTGGCCGACGATGCAGTACTTGGCGCCGATATCGGCCAGCTGGCTCGCGGAGATCTCACCGGTGTAGGCGCCCTTCTCGTACTTGGAGACGTCCTGGCCGCCGGCGGCGACCTTGCAGTCCTTGCCGGCCTTGATCATGGCGGGGATCATTACGGCGGGGGTGCAGAGCACCATCTCGCAGGTGCGGGTCTTGGGCAGGTTCTCCTTGAGCTGCTCCATGAAGGGCTTGATTTCGGAAGCCAGCATGTTCATCTTCCAGTTGCCGGCAATGACGGTTTTGCGGTACTTTCTGTTCATTGCAATCTAAATCCTTTCCTTATAGGCTCCCCTTTTAAGGGCATTGTGCCCTTCACGGGTAGAGCTGTCCGGTACGGCCGGACCGAGGGGCTTGTGCCCCGAACTTACAGCTTACTTGTCCAACAGGCAGGCCACGCCCGGCAGCTCCTTGCCTTCCAGGAACTCCAGGGAGGCGCCGCCACCGGTGGAGATGTGGGTGATCTTGTCGGCAAAGCCCAGCTTCTCGACCGCAGCCGCGCTGTCGCCGCCGCCGACGATGGTCACCGCGCCGGACTCGGCCAGAGCCTTGGCCATGGCCTTGGTGCCGCCGGCGAACTTCTCAAACTCAAACACGCCCATGGGGCCGTTCCACACGATGGTGCCGGCGCCCTTGACGGCGGCGGAGAACAGCTCCACGGTCTTGGGGCCGATGTCCATGCCCATCAGATCCGCGGGGATGTTGCCCTCCACCAGGACGGGCTCGGCGTCGGCGGAGAACTCGGCCGCGCAGAGGTTGTCCTCGGGCAGGAGGAACTTGACGCCCTTGGCCTGTGCCTTGGCAATCATCTCGCTGGCGTAGTCCAGACGGTCACTCTCCAGCAGGGACTTGCCGATCTCAAAGCCCTGGGCCTTCTTGAAGGTGTAGGCCATGCCGCCGCCGATGATGATGGTGTCGGCCTTCTCCAGGAGGTTGTTGATGACGTTGATCTTGTCGGAGACCTTGGCGCCGCCCAGCACCGCCACGAAGGGGCGCTTGGGGTCGTCCAGGGCCTTGCCCATGATGGACAGCTCCTTGTTGACCAGCAAACCGGAGTAGGCGGGCAGGTAGGCGGCCACGCCGGCGGTGGAGGCATGGGCTCTGTGCACGGTGCCGAAGGCGTCGGACACGTAGACCTCGGCCATGTCGGCCAGGGCCTTGGCGAAGGCGGGATCGTTCTTGGTCTCACCCTTGGCGAAGCGCAGGTTCTCCAGCAGCAGGAGCTGGCCGGGCTGCAGCGCGGCGGCCTTGGCCTGGGCGTCGGGTCCGATGGTATCGGAGGCGAAGATCACGTCCATCTTCAAAAGCTCGCTCAGTCTCTTGGCGACGGGGGCCAGGGTCAGCTTCTTGAGGGACTTCTCCCACTCTTCGCGGGTGATGTCGGCCTCGTTTTTGCCCTTCTCCACCTGCTTTTTCACGTAGCCCTCAAAGGTGGCCACGGGCTTGCCCAGATGGGAGCAGGCGATGACGGCGGCGCCGTTGTCCAGCAGGTACTGGATGGTGGGGAGAGCGGCGACGATGCGCTTGTCGCTGGTGATCTCGCCGGTCTTCTTGTCCTGGGGGACGTTGAAGTCGCAGCGGAGCAGGACCTTTTTGCCCTTGACGTCCACGTCGTACACGGTCTTCTTGTTGTAATTCATGACGGTTCCTCCTATTATGATTTTCAATTAAAAGCTTTCCCCATGGAGCCCGTGCCCAGAAGTCCCGGAAAGCCCTGCTGCCGGAGCGCTTCATAGGCCAGGATCGCCACGGAGTTGGAGAGGTTGAGGCTTCTGGCCTCGGAGATCATGGGGATGCGGATGCACTGTTCCCGGTACTTTTCCCGGAGCCATTCCGGCAGCCCCGCGGTCTCCTTGCCGAACATCAGGGTCGTGTCACCGGAAAAGTCCGCCTCGGCGTAGGAGCGCGGCGCCTTGGTGGTGGAGAGCCACAGGCCATTGTCCCCGTTCTTTTCAAAGTACTGATCCAGATTGTCGTACACGGTGAGGTCCACCAGGTGCCAGTAATCCAGACCGCAGCGCTTGACCGCCTTGTCGGAAATGTCAAAGCCCAGAGGCCGGATCAGATGGAGCCGCGCCCCGGTGGCCGCGCAGGTGCGCGCCACCGCGCCGGTGTTGTGGGGAATCTCCGGCTCGACCAGAACGATATTGAGCATATTCCCTCCCGCGCGCTTGTGTTCGGCTCCGGTTAAAACCATTACCTCTCTCCTTGAATCAGGAACATTTTAGCACAAAAAGCAAAAAAATCATGCACTATTTTTTCTTTTTTCAATCTTCTTGCAAACTATACAAATATGGGCTATAATCGATCCCGTTAATTGGCATTTCATTGTCATTTTGCCGATACTTTTGCTGACAAGGAGCCTTCGGCATGGAAAGCATCTGTCTTCTCTGCCCGAGACGCTGCGGCGCCGCCCGGATAGAGGATCTCCCGGGCGGCTTCTGCCGCTCACCCCTGCTCCCCCAGGTGGCCCGCTGCGCCCCGCACTACGGGGAGGAGCCCTGCATCGCAGGGCCCAACGGCACCGGCGCCGTGTTCTTCACCGGCTGCAATCTGCGCTGCGTCTTCTGCCAGAACGCCGATATCAGCCGGGGCGAGGGCGGAAAGCCCGTGACCGTCCCGCAGCTGCGGGAGATGCTGCTGAAGCTCCGGGATGCGGGCGTGGACAGCGTCGACCTTGTCACCGGCGCCCATTTTGTCCCCGCCATTGCCGAGGCGCTTGCCGGCATCACGCTGGGCATCCCCGTGGTCTGGAACAGCTCCGGCTACGAGAGCGTGGAGACCCTGCGCATGCTGGAGGGGCTGGTGCAGGTGTACATGCCGGACTACAAGTATTCCAACGCGGAAGCCGCCCGACGGTACAGCGCCGCCGCGGACTACCCGGAGGTCGCCCGGGCGGCCATCCGGGAGATGGTCCGTCAGACGGGCCCCGCCGTTTTGGATGAAAACGGGCTTCTCAAGCGCGGCGTGCTGATCCGGCACCTGATCCTGCCGGGACGGCTGGAGGACGCCCGGGACGCCATCGACTTTGCCGCGGACGAGTTTCCTCTCGGAAGCGTGCTCTTTTCCCTCATGAGCCAGTATACCCCCATGCCGGGGCTGGAGGCCTTCCCGGAGCTGGGGCGCCGCGTCACAAGGGAGGAGAATGAGGCGCTGATCCACTACATGCGGATCCGGGGCCTCCCCGGCTTCTGGCAGGAGGGCGAGGCCGCCACCAAGGAGATGATCCCCGACTGGGATCTGACGGGCGTGTCCTGAAACGAAACATTTTACGGTCTGCCGCGCTTGACAGGGGCGCTCTCCCGCGCAATAATGAAGACGGTATCCTTTACGATTCTTTCAGAAAAGGAGAAATACACATGAATTACAACGAGATTCTCGCGGCCGCCAAGGACCAGGTCGGCCCCTACTGCAAGGCGTGTCCCGTCTGCAACGGCAAGGCCTGCGGCAACGCCATGCCCGGCCCCGGCTGCAAATACCCCGGCAACGCTGCCGCCCGCAACTTTGACAAGTGGCAGGAGATCTGCGTCAATATGGACACCCTCTGCCCCAACGCGGCGCCCGACGTCTCCTTTGAGATGTTTGGCCGCAGCTTCACCGCCCCCATCTTCGCCGCCCCCCTGGGCTCCATCGATCTGCACTACGGCCCCAAGTACAAGGACCCGGAGTACAACAGCATCCTGATCAAGGCCGCCGCTGACTACGGCGTCATGGCCCTGACCGGCGACGGCGTGGACCCCAACATCATGCTCCGCTCGGCCGAGGATATGCAGAAGGTCGGCGGCGTAGGCTGCCCCATCATCAAGCCCTGGAACAAGGAGGCCGTCTTTGACAAGCTGGACGTGCTGAACCAGGCCGGCATCTTCTGCGCCGGCATGGACGTGGACGGCGCGGGCCTGCCCTTCCTCAAGGCCATGAACCCCAACGCCGGCAGCAAGTCCGTCTCCGAGATGGCAGAGATCACCACCTACGCCAAGATGCCCTTTATCGTCAAGGGCATCATGACCGCCAGGGGCGCCGAGAAGGCCGTGGAGGCCGGCGCCGCGGGCATTGTGGTCTCCAACCACGGCGGCCGCGTGCAGGGCGGCGTGCCCTCCACCGCGGAGGTGCTGCCGGAGATCGCCGCAGCCGTCAAGGGCAAGACCGTCATCCTCGTCGACGGCGGCATCCGCTCCGGCGTGGACGTGTTCCGCGCCCTGGCTCTGGGCGCCGACGGCGTGCTGATCGGCCGTCCCATCCTCCCCATGATCTACGCCGCGGGGGCCGAGGGCTTCAAGGTCTACATGGACAAGATCGTCTCCGAGCTCAAGTCCACCATGACCATGTGCGGCGCCGCAACCCTCAAGGACATCACCCGCGACAAGGTGCGCCTGTAAGCATGCGCAACACCACGCTTGTCCACCTGGAAAAGGACGGCTGCTATCTGATGCTGCACCGCATCCGCAAGGAAGCGGACGAGAACCATGACAAATGGGTGGGCATCGGCGGCAAGTTTGAGCCCGGGGAGAGCCCCGAGGACTGCGCCATGCGGGAGGTCTTCGAGGAGACCGGCCTCACCCTGCGCAGTTGTCGCTACCGCGGGATCGTCACCTTCGTCTCCGACGAGTGGGGTACCGAGTACATGCACCTGTTCTGGTCCGACGATTTCTCCGGTTCCCTGCGCGACTGCGACGAGGGCGATCTGGAATGGGTCGACAAACGCCGCATTCCGTCCCTCCCCATCTGGGAGGGGGACAAGATCTTCCTCCGCCTGCTGGACACCGACGAGCCCTTTTTCTCCCTCAAGCTCTGCTATTCCGGCGACCGGCTCACCGCCGCCGTCCTCAACGGCAGGCCGCTCCCCCTCTCCTGATCCGTAAACAAACCCCGGGCTGATTCTTCAGCCCGGGGTTTGTTTACATAATTTCGTTTCCTTATTTCTATTTACATAAATTTCTTAACATAATTTGGTTTCCTTAAATTAATGCCCATGGGGCTTGCGGTCGAACAGCGCGTGTTCCTCCCCCAGATCCGCCCGCACCAGCAGCACGAAGCAGACCAGCAGCGGCAGCGCCGCCGCCCAGATGGCCTTTTCCTGCAGCAGGCCGCAGAGAGGCGTCAGCACCAGCACGCCCAGGAAGAAAGAAAAGATCATCAGCAGGTGGCGCAGGGCCCGCCGGGAGGAGGTCCGGTCGTGCCGCCGCAGGGCGGTTACCGTCTGCACGCCGATCTGCCGCACGTGATTGGTGATGAAGGTGGTGGCCATGGGCACGCCCTCCGCCTGGCGGAAGGTGTTGTACTGCATGGAGGCCAGGAAGTTGATGGTCACCTGCACGATCTGCACCGGCCAGGAGCTGGGCACCAGGCCCAAAAGCAGCAGCACCAGGAGCTCAAAGCCGATCAGCAGCGTGTCCCAGCGCAGCACGTGCTTATGCCGGATGCCGGTGGGCAGCGCCTCGGACACCACCGCCCCCAGCACATAGGCGGTAAAGGGGATCAGATAGTACAGTCCCCGGCTCCACTGCCCGCGGCCGATGGCCAGGGCCATCATCAGCACGTTCGCGGTCTGGGCGTTGCAGAAGACCCCGCCCCGCACCAGATAGGTGTAGGCCCCCATCATCCCCGCAGTGAAAATGAGAAGCTCGAAGATGTAGTACTTTTCACAGGTGAGATAAAACTGCTCCTGCTGCTGTCTGTCGGCGTCCATGTCTGTCCTCCCCTGCGCCGTCTTTCGGCACGGATCAAGCATACCAGAATCCGGCATTTTGCGCAAGTTGCGATTTCCCGTTCTTGTTCTTATTTACATAATCCTTTTTACATATTATTGTTTCCATAATGTTAATATCAACTGCCCGCTACAGGGCGGTTGTTTACATGCGGGCATAGCCCTTTGTTCCTCGCAGACAGGTCAAACATGTCATGCGATCTGCCAACTGCGATGAGCTGCTTCGCCGTTTTCTTGCTTTATGTTTTAGGATTCATTGGCTTCCCCTTGAGGGGAAGCTCCGCGAAGCGGTGATGAGGTGTTTTTTGTTAGCTTGCCTCACCACCTCATCCGCCCCAGTGTGCGCACTGGGGCACCTTCCCCTCAAGGGGAAGGCTTTTGTGTTCGCAGCTTTTCCCTTTTCCTCATCGCTCAAGCTCTTTTGAACCTCAGGCCTAGCCTGTGGTTTTCGGGTTACAAAAAGCCCCGGACGATTGGTCCGGGGCTCTGTTGTGTATGGGGTTTTGCTTACTTGATCTCCAGTCTGCGGCTGGCGGGGATCTCCGCGGCCTTCTTGGGCAGGGTCACGTCCAGGACGCCGTCGTTGTAAGCGGCCTCGATGCCGTCCACGTTGATGCCGGAGACGTCAAAGCTTCTGGAGAAGGAGCCGTACAGGCGCTCGCGCTTGATGTAGTTGTCCTTCTCGTCCTTGTTCTCCACCTTGCGCTCGGCGCTGATGGTCAGGCAGTCATTCTCGATATCGATCTTGATGTCTTCTTTCTTGAAGCCGGGCAGCTCGCACTCCAGCTTAAAGGCGTCGCCGGTATCCAGCACGTCGGTGCGGAAGGCGGTCACGGAAGGGGCGTTGGCAAAGAAGCGGCGATCCATCTCGTCCAGCATCCGGAAGGGGTCAAAGCTGGCGGAACGCATGTGGCGATCAAAAGGAATCAGTTCAAACATCATCTATACCTCCAAATTTTTATTATTCATAATTTGTTTCGATCAACATTTCTCTCGTTTGATCTTGTATATAAAATACAGCACAATTATGAACAAATATAGCAGAAGATATGAACAAACTATGAATATTAGCACTCAAGAAGCTTGAGTGCTAATAGTTTTCCCTGATTCGATCGCGGGATGCGTGCCAAATTTATCCACAGTAGACCCGCAAAACCCGGGTGCTCAGGGCCGAGGTCAGGCCGCAGCCCTCGTCGCCACCCACCAGCGCCGCCACCTCCTGGGAAGAGAGGAAGTTCCCCGCCCGGTCATAGCCGAAGAAGGTCACCTCGTCGCCCACCCGGCAGTCCGCGCCGGTGACGTCCAGCATGCACTGGTCCATGCAGCAGGCCAGCATCCGGCAGCGCTTCCCGTTTACCAGCACGGGTCCGCCGACGGCGAACAGATTCTGGTTGAGCCCGTCGCCGTAGCCCACGCCCACCGTGGCCACCAGGCAGTCCTTTTCCAGGCGGATGTTCCGCCCGTAGCCGATGAAGTCCCCTGCCCTTCGGGGCTTGCAATTGGTGATGAAGCTGCGAAAGCTCGCCGTCTCCCGGATCGGGCCGTTTGTCACGCCGGGCCGGTCCATGTACAGCCGCCTGCCGCAGCGCACCGCGTCCAGGTGGAATTCCGGGTACAGCTCTGAGGCCAGAGAGCAGGCCATGTGCCGCAGCGGGATCTCGATTCCCGCCGCCTCCAGATGCTCCAGCGCCGTAAGAAACAGGCGGTACTCCGCCGCATCCAGATCATAATCCCCCGCGTCGGAGAAGTGGGAGAAGGCACCGGTGACCACGATCCGCTCTCCCGCCTCCCGCAGCTCTGCGATCAGCGCGTCCAGCTCCTCCGGCTCCACGCCGATGCGGTGCAGGCCGGTGTCTATTTTCAAATGGAGTCTGCCCTGCTTGCCGACCCGCTCCGCCGCCTGCGCAAGCTGGGACGCAAAGCCCAGGTGCGCGCAGGCCAGGGTCAGCTCCGCCTTTGCCGCGGCCTCCATCTGGAAGGGCAGGGCGCCGGACATGACCAGGATCTCCCGGTCGATGCCCGCTTCCCGCAGGCGAAGGCCCTCGCTCACATGGGCCACGGCCAGCATGCGGATCTCTGGCAGGGCGCACAGGGTCCGGGCCACCGGCACCATACCCAGGGCGTAGGCGTCGTCCTTGAGCACGGGGATCAGCTGCGTCCCCGGTGAGAGGGTTTTCAGGATGGTCTCCGCGTTTTTCCGGAGCTGTTCCAGGTCGATTTCAATATAGGAGTTGTATGCCTGAATATTCATTTTTGTATTCATTCTTTTCCCCGCAGTCATTCCGCCGCGCCCCATGGTTCCCGCGCGGCGGGGATTGTTTGATTATAGCGTAACTTGCCGGTTCGTGCAAGGCTCTTTTGCGTTTTTCTCCCCATTTCCGGCTTGGAGCGGATCTGCGGCCGCTCCCTCTCGGCCGCCTGTTTTCGGTCTTGTTTCACTTTGACGAATTTCCCCGCCGTTCTTTCCCGGAACTTCTGCATAATTATCTATTGACACTGTATAGTTTTCGCGGTATACTCCAGTCATCCTGATAACAACACCTTTGATGAGGAGAACAAAAAATGAAAAAGTTTGCTGCACTGCTTCTGGCCCTGGTCATGGTCTTCGCCCTGGCCGCCTGCGGCTCCAAGCCCGCCGCCCCCGCCGCCCCCGCCGCCGAGGCCAAGCCCGTCCTGGTGATGGGCACCTCCGCCGACTACGCCCCCTTTGAGTTCATGTACCCCGACGACAACGGCGATCTCGTCTACGGCGGCATCGACGTCTCCGTCGCCCAGTACATCGCCGACTACACCGGCAAGGAGCTGAAGGTCGAAAACATGGGCTTTGACTATCTGCTGGCCTCCCTGCAGAAGGGCGACTTCGACATCGTCATCGCCGCCATGGAGGTCAGCGAGGAGCGTCTCAACAGCGCCGACTTCTCCGACCCCTACTACACCGACTATCCCCCCATGGTTCTGGTGAAGACCGCCAACGCCGGTGAGTACACCTCTCTGGAGTCCTTTGCGGGCAAGTCCGTCGGCGCGCAGACCGCCACCACCAAGGAGAACATCGTCAAGGACGACATGCCCGGCGCCAACCTGGTCTCCCTGCAGAACGTCAACGACATGGTCAACCAGCTGGTCAATGACAAGATCGACGCCGTGGTTCTGGACGGCGCGGTGGCCCTGCAGTTCGTGCAGTCCAACAGCGACCTGACCGTCGCCTCCGTGGATCTGGGCGAGGCCTACCCCTACTGCGTGGCCGTGGCCAAGGGCGACCCCAAGGGTCTGCTGCCCGGCATCAACGAGGCCATTGCCGACATGCTGGAGAAGGGCAAGGTCACCGAGTTCAGCGAGTTTGCCAACTCCCTCGAGGACGTGTGGCAGGAGATCTCCGCCGAGTAATTACCCCGGCGTCCGCCCGTCCCGCGATGTGCAAAGCCTGTAACAGGCTTTGCACATTCGCGCGTTTTATCACCTCTTAAAAGAAAGGATTCCTTCCTATGTGGTGGAGCAATCTCTTTACGGACATGAGTCCGGCCAGTTTCTTCAACTTTTCCTTCCTGCCGAAATACGGCGTCTTTTTTATCCAGGGCATTGAGTACACCCTGCTGCTGGCCGTCGTGTCCGTGGCCCTGGCGGTGATCCCGGCCTTGGTGCTGGCCCTGATGCGGCTGAGCAAGAACCGCTTTGTCAAGGGCCTGTCCGGGGCGTACATCGCGGTTTTCCGCTCCACGCCGCTGCTGGTGCAGCTGTCCATCATCTACTTCGGCCTCTTCGGCGTCATCAACATCCCCCGCTACTCCCTCTTCGGCTTCGTGGATCTCAGCCGCTTTATCCCCGGCGTGGTGGCCCTGGCGTTAAACTCCTCCGCCTACGTGGCGGAGATCTTCCGCGCCGGCATCCTGGCCGTGGACGCGGGGCAGATGGAGGCGGCGCGGTCCCTGGGTCTGTCCAAGTGGGACGGGATGCAGCTGGTGGTGCTGCCCCAGGCCATCAAGAACGTGCTGCCCGCCATCGCAAACGAGATCGTCACAATGGTCAAGGAGAGCTCCATCTGCTCCATGCTGGGCATGGCCGAGCTGATGTTCGGTGCCAAGGCCGTGGCCTCCTCCACCTATATCACCCTGGCCCCCTACACCATGGCGGCCCTGATTTACTTCTGCATCAACTACCCCGCTTCCAAGGGCATCGAAGCCATCGAAAGGAGGATGCGTCGTGGCGACAAACAATGAGATCATCCGCGTCGAGCATGTGAGCAAGGTGTTTGACGGCGGCGTCCAGGCGCTGGACGACTGCTCCCTCTCCATCGGCAAGGGCGAGGTGGTGGCCATCATCGGCCCCTCCGGCTCCGGCAA
>JBGUNL010000032.1:0-13138 GCA_045117295.1 Candidatus Limivicinus sp. | reverse complement strand
CTGCACGACCTCTCCATGCTCACCGGCTACTGCGCCGGCTGGAGTCTCAAACAGCTGATCCAGCAGGGTCTGGGCATCCCGGGCAAGATCAACTCCTCCCCGGCGAGCCACCTGTCCACCCTCTGCAACCAGATGGTGAACTTTCTCGGCATCATGCAGAACGAGTGGGCCGGCGCCCAGGCCTTCTCCTCCTTTGACACCTACCTCGCGCCCTTTGTCAAGATCGACAACCTGGACTACAAGGAAGTCAAGCAGTGCATCCAGTCCTTCGTCTTCGGCGTGAACACTCCCTCCCGCTGGGGCACCCAGGCGCCGTTCTCCAACATCACCCTGGACTGGACCGTCCCCGCCGACCTGAAGGACCTGCCCGCCATTGTGGGCGGCAAGGAGATGGACTTCACCTACGGCGACTGCAAAAAAGAGATGGACATGGTCAACAAGGCGTTCATCGACATCATGATCGAGGGCGACGCCAACGGCCGCGGCTTCCAGTACCCCATCCCCACCTACTCCATTACGAGAGACTTCGACTGGTCCGAGACCGAGAACAACAAGCTCCTCTTCGAGATGACCGCCAAGTACGGCACGCCCTACTTCTCCAACTACATCAACTCCGACATGGAGCCGAGCGACGTGCGCTCCATGTGCTGCAGACTCCGTCTCGATCTGAGAGAGCTGCGCAAAAAGTCCGGCGGCTTCTTCGGCTCCGGCGAGTCCACCGGCTCCGTCGGCGTGGTGACGCTGAACATGCCGCGCCTTGCGTATCTGGCCAAGGACGAGGCCGACTTCTACAAGCGCCTGGACAAGCTGATGGATCTGGCGGCCCGCTCCCTCAAGATCAAGCGCACCGTCATCACCAAGCTGCTCAACGAGGGGCTCTACCCCTACACCAAGCACTACCTGGGCACCTTTGAAAACCACTTCTCCACCATCGGCCTCGTGGGCATGAACGAGTGCGGCCTCAACGCCAAGTGGCTGCGCTGCGACATGACCGACCCCCGGTGCCAGGAGTTTACCAAGCAGGTCCTCGACCACATGCGCGAGCGCCTGAGCGACTACCAGGAGATGTACGGCGACCTGTACAACCTGGAGGCCACCCCGGCCGAGTCCACCTCCTACCGTCTGGCCAAGCACGACGTGGAGACCTACCCCGACATCATCACCGCGGCCGAGCCCGGCGGCACCCCCTACTACACCAACAGCTCCCACCTGCCTGTGGGCTACACCGAGGATATCTTCGAGGCCCTGGACATCCAGGACGATCTGCAGACCCGCTACACCTCCGGCACCGTCTTCCACGCCTTCCTGGGCGAGAAGCTGCCTTCCTGGCAGGCCGCCGCGAACCTGGTGCGCAAGATCGCCGAGAACTACAAGCTGCCCTACTACACCCTGAGCCCCACCTACTCCGTCTGTAAGAATCACGGCTACCTGACCGGCGAGCAGTTCACCTGCCCCGAGTGCGGCGAGTCCGCCGAGGTCTACAGCCGCATCACCGGCTACTACCGCCCGGTGCAGAACTGGAACGTGGGCAAGACCCAGGAGTACAAGGAGCGCAAGGAGTACGTGATTGACCGCTCCGTGCTGCGGCATGAGGGCCCCCTGGCCGAGGGCGAGACCGTGCCCCGGCCCGGCAAGCGCGAGCCCATCCCCGAGATGGAGCCCGTGGCCGTCGCCGCCGCCCCGGCCGACGACAGCGCCCCCATCCTCTTCGCCACGCCCACCTGCCCCAACTGCCGCATCGCCTGCTCCTACCTGGACAAGGCCGGCTTCAAGTACAACAAGCTGATGGCCGACGACAATGCGGAGCTGGTGGAGAAGCTGGGCGTCAAGCAGGCGCCCACTCTGGTGCTGCCCGACGGCACCAAGTACGCCGGCGCCGGCGCCATCAAGGGCTTCCTCAACAGACAGTAACGTTTTTGCAGGTCCTGCGCAAACGCGCAGGACTTGCCGGGACGGATTGCCACACCAGTCTGCGGACTGGTTCGCAATGACGGCATTGGCCGAACAGACGCGTTTTACGGGCCTGGATTCACGCTCCTCTGTCATTGCGAGCCAGGGACCGTGTCACTGGCGTGGCAATCCGTTTTTAAGGCAAAAAGGAGAACATGACATGGTATACGATATCCTCATCATCGGCGGGGGGCCGGCGGGGCTGACCGCCGCCACCTACGCCCGGCGCGCGGGCAAGAGCGTGCTGGTGCTTGAGAAGAACGCCTTCGGCGGCCAGATCACCTGGAGCCCCAAGGTGGAGAATTTCCCGGGCTTTGTGTCCATCTCCGGCACGGAGCTGGGGGACAGGCTGCTGGAGCAGGCCATGGAGCAGGGCGCCGAGGTGGAGCTGGACGAGGTGCTCTCCGTCCGCGTGGAGGAGAGCGGCGTCAAGACCGCCGTCTGTGACTCCGGCGCGGAATTTCAGGGCCGGGCCCTGATCATCGCCGTGGGCGCCAAGCCCCGGATGCTGGGCATTCCGCGGGAGGAGGAGCTGGTGGGCAGCGGCGTGGGCTTCTGCGCCGTGTGCGACGGGGCCTTCTACAGGGGCAAGGATGTGGCCGTCAGCGGCGGCGGCAACAGCGCCCTGCAGGACGCGCTGCTTCTGAGCGAGACCTGCCGCAGGGTCACCCTCATCCACCGCCGGGATTCCTTCCGCGGGGAGGCCAGGCTGGTGGAGGCGCTGCGTGAGCGGGAGAACGTGGAGTTTGTGCTGGGCGCCGCTATCACCGGGCTGCTGGGCGACAAGGAGCTCACCGGCCTTGTGGTGGAGCAGGACGGCGCGCGCCGTGAAATCCCCGTGGCGGGCCTCTTTGTGGCCATCGGCCACGCGCCGGACAACGGCATCTACGCCGGGCTCATGGATCTGGACGCCGCGGGCTACGCCGCCTCCGGCGAGGACTGTTTGACGAAGAGCGCCGGCGTGTTCGTGGCCGGGGACTGCCGGGCCAAGGGCGTGCGGCAGCTCACCACCGCCGCGGCCGACGGCTCCACCGCCGCTCTGGCCGCCTGCCGCTGGCTGGACGCCTGAGCGGAGGGACGGGATGAAGGAGAAGATCGTTTCCTTTTTCAAGGGTCGGCTGCTGCCGCTGGTCAAGGAGATTCAGCGGCTTTACAGCACCAATGAGATGTCCGTCTATTCGGGCTATACCACCCTGTATATCCTCATGGCCATGGTGCCGCTGCTGACGCTGGTGATCGGCCTGGTGAACCTGGTGCCCACGGTGAATCTGGAGCACTTCCGCGAGGTGCTGATGGAGCTGCTGCCGGACATCCCCCAGGTGCAGACCCTGACCGACATGGTGATCGCCAACGTCAACCGCAGGGCCGGACAGCTGGCGGTGTCCGTGTCGGTGCTGGCCTCCCTGTGGTCGGCCTCCAACGGCGTGGCCGCCATCCAGGCCGGCCTGCACAAGCTCAACGGCGCCGGCGGCTCCTTTGTCAAAAAGCGGGGCGCGGCCCTGCTGTACACCCTGCTGTTCATTCTGCTGATCCCGGCGCTGCTGATCTTCCAGGTGCTGCGGGGCTCCCTGCGCACCCTGGTGGCCTCCCTGGGCCGGACGCTGGAGCTGCCGGAGCTGGCGGGCGCGATTCTGAAAATCATGCAGTACAGCGGCCTCGTCACCCTCGCCGCGATGATGCTGGTCATCCTGCTGACCTACACCTTCCTGCAGGGGGAGAAGCAGAAGCTGCGCTTCCAGATGCCCGGCGCGGTGTTCACCACGCTGCTGTGGCTGGCCTTCTCCGGGGTGTTTGAGATCTTCATCACCCGCTTCTGGAAGGCGTCCTCCCTGTACGGCTCCCTGGCCTCCATCTTTCTGGCGGCCATGTGGCTGAAAACCATCACCACCATTTTGTTCTACGGCGAGGCCCTGAACGTGGCCCTGCGGGAGAGCAGCGGCGCGAAGGGGAAGGATTGACAAAAGCATCCCGCCGGGAAGATTTGTCATTGCGGCGGACTTTTTTAGGGTGTTTCCCACGGAGGTTGCGTGATCGCCAGGTCTGATCTGCGTAAATCAAGAACCGTTTCTCTTTTAGATCTTGTGCGAAAAGAGAAACGGTTCTTGATTTGCGCAGGTTCATCCCGGCGGACATGCATACGATGGGGAATAAATCTAACCCTCCTTCCACAGCCGCAATACCCCCCGGTCGTTGAGCTGGATGAGCCCCAGCAGCAGAAGCGGGAAGACCAGCATCCCCCAAACGCCGCAGACCCGCCAGCCCACGTATACGCTCAGCAGCGAGGCCAGCGGGTCCAGCCCGATCTGGTCCCCCAGGAGCTTGGCCTGGGCCAGGCTGCGCACCAGGGTCACCGTCCCCCAGCTCAGCAGCAGGCCCAGAGCCCGCCGCGTGCTGCCCAGCAGCAGCGACGTGAGGGCCCAGGGCAGCAGCACGATCCCCGCGCCGAAGACCGGCAGGGCGTCGATCAGGGCTGTCAGCGCCGCGAGCCCCAGGGCGTTGGGGATGCGCAGCAGCAGAAAGGCCGCCGTGAGGACAAAGAAGGTCATCAACATCAAAATCAGCTGGGCGCGCAGCACCCCGCCGAAGCCGCCCCGGAGGTCCTTGCCCAGCCCCTCCAGCCGCCGGCGCAGGGAATCGGGCAGCTGGGCCAGCAGAAAGGCCCGCACTGTGGGAAAGGCGGCGGAGAGAAAGTAGGTGCCCAGGGCCATGGTGACCAGAAACAGGGCGGTGTCGGGGCTGGCCTGGGCGGTGCGGCTGAGAAAGCCCAGCGCCGCCCGGGAGGCCGCCCCCGGCAGGGCGGCCAGGGCCTGGTGAAAGGCGGCCAGCCCCTGCTCCCAAAAGAAGGCGCTGCCCGCCGGGGCGCTGCGGATACCGCGCTCCGCCGCGCTCTGCAGCGCGGCCAGCCGCGCCTGCACCTGCTCCATCTGCCCGGGCAGCTGCTGGACAAAATCCGTCAGCGCGCCCACGCCCTTCCAGACCAAGGCCGCCAGCCCCCAGAGCAGCAGTCCCAGGGCAAGCAGCGTGCAGAGCCCGGCCGCGGCGCCCCGCCGCCAGCCGTGCCGTTCGAGCCAGCCCACGGGCGCCTCCAGCGCCGCCGCCAGGATCCAGGCCGCGAGAAACGGCGCCGTCCAGGGCAGCAGAAAGCGGACGGCCAGCCACAGCGCGCCCACGGCGCCCGCCGCCGTCAGCAGAAGCGTGAGCCCCCGCGCGAGCCGATCCGACATGCTGCCGCCTCCCGAGTCAAAAAGTCGATACGAGAGTATGCCCGGGGCGGGGCGGCTTTATACTCCGGCGCGTTTTCCGATTGACAAGCCCCGGCGGCAATCGGTATAATAAACCTGATAGGCACCCTTTTTAAAAAATGAATCAGGAGGCTTTTCCATGGTTAAAGTTGATTTGTCCGGAGCCGAGCAGTTCTTTACCAAGGCCGGCCCCGACTATGCCCGCGCGGCTCTCGCCCACCAGACCCTGGCGGAAAAATCCGGCCTCGGCGCGGAGTTCACCGGTTGGACGGAGCTGCCCCAGCGCGTCAAGGACACGGAGCTGGACGCCATCGTCGCCGCGGCGGAGCTCATCCGCTCCCGCTCCCGGGCCCTGGTGGTCATCGGCATCGGCGGCTCCTATCTCGGCGCAAGAGGCGCCATTGAGCTCTTAAAGCCCCGCCCCGGCAAGGGCGACCCCAAAGTTTTCTTCATGGGCAACACCCTGTCGGTGGACGCCCTGAACGACACCATCGAGGCCCTGGGCGACATGGACTTTGACGTGAACGTCATCTCCAAGTCCGGCACCACGATGGAGCCCGCGGTCTCCTTCCGCATTTTCCGGGAGCTGCTGCACAAAAAGTACGGCGACGAGGCCGACAAGCACATCTTCGCCACCACCGACGCAAAGCGCGGCGTGCTCAAGTCCCTGGCGGACCAGAGCGGCTGGCCCTGCTTTGTGGTGCCCGACGACGTGGGCGGCCGCTTCAGCGTGCTGTCCGCCGTGGGCCTGCTGCCCATGGCCGTGGCCGGCATCGACGTCAGAAAGGTCGTGGACGCGGCCATCGCGGAGCTGAAGGCCCTGGATCTGCGCTCTCCCGAAAACCCCGCCTGGCAGTATGCCGCCGCCCGCCAGCACCTGTACCAGAAGGGCTACGGCGTGGAGATCCTGGGCTGCTACGAGCCCAGCTTCCGCTTCATGGCCGAGTGGTGGAAGCAGCTCTACGGCGAGAGCGAGGGCAAGGACGGCAAGGGCATCTTCCCCGCCTCCGTCGAGTTCACCGCCGACCTGCACTCCATGGGCCAGTACATCCAGCAGGGCCCCCGGATGCTGATGGAGTCCGTGGTCCGCTTCACCGAGAGCCGCACCGCCTTCCCCTTCCCGGTGGAGGAGTCCAACGCCGACGGCCTCAACTACCTGGCCGGGCGCGACATCAGCGAGATCTGCCGCGTGGCGGCCGACGCCGTGCGGGAGGCCCACGTCTCCGGCGGCGTGCCCAACCTGGTCATCGAGATCCCCAAGCGGGATGAGGAGGGCTTTGCCGCCATGGTCTGCTTCTTCGAGGTGGCCTGCGCCATCTCCGGCTACATGTCCCAGGTCAACCCCTTTGATCAGCCGGGCGTGGAGGCCTACAAGAAGAACATGTTCCGCATGCTGGGCAAGCCCGGCGCCTGATCGGACGCAAAAAAACGAGGACACGGAAACCGTGTCCTCGTTTTTGCGTCTTTTTTACAGCTCGGGCAGATCGTCGTTGACCACGGCCCGCTGGCCGCTGGCCCGGTCGGGCATGGCCACGATCATCAGGTGGCCCACGGGGGGCAGGAGAAAAGCCCACCAGAAATATTTCTTCCCGTGGTAGCCCTTGTCCTCGGCGATCTTGTAAAACTCCCCGGCGGCAAACCAGCTGACGCACAGCCAGGCGGCCAGAAGGAGCAGATGAACGAAAACCATCATGGCGGGACGCGCCCCTTTCCTCTGTGTTCTGCCCCCATTATACCGGCAAAGGGCGGGGGGCGTCAACAAAAAAACAGGTCGGCGCAGCCGACCTGTTTTTTTGCCTTTTCTTACTGGAGCTTCTCCAGATACTCGACGATGCGGCTGACGGTATAGAGCTGGGCCGCGTCCTCATCGGTGATGGAGATGCCGAACATATCCTCCAGGGACATGATCAGCTCCACCACATCGAGGGAGTCGGCGCCGAGATCGTCGATCAGGTTGGTGTCCATGGTGATGGACTCGGGATCCACCTCAAACTGCTGGGCGAGAGCGTTTCTGACATTCTCAAAAATCATGTTCAAACCTCCGATGTGCACTGGCACATAAAGTGAAATCAGCAAAATCTTTGCGCTTGCATGGTACTACAAACGCCGCTGCAATGCAAGAGCGTATTTGGCTCTTTTCGCGAAGCGAAAGATTCTATCGTTTTTCCCGGCGACATGCGCGTCGGGAAAAACACTTCTCAGCCCTCCAGTGTGCGAGCGGAGCGAGTGCATGCAGAGGGCTGCAACCTCGCCCGCAAAAGCCTTTGCGGGCGATTATGCCCACTCGCGGCTTTTGGGCTTGTTGTCGGGGGCCTCGGGCTTGACGTAGGAGACCACGACGCGGCGGTTGGGCTCCACGCCGGTGGAGCTGGTGGTCACGCCCTCGTAGTTCTGCAGCGCGGTGTGGATCACGTGGCGCTCGTAGGAGTTCATGGGCTCCAGGGCCATGCTGCGCTTGTACTTGATGGCCTTCTCCGCCATCTTCTCGGCAAGCTTCGTCAGGCTCTCCTCCCGCTTGGAGCGGTAGGCCTCGGCGTCGACGGAGATGTGCAGATGCTTCTCGGTGGACTTGTTGACCACATAGTTGGTCAGGTGCTGGATGGCGTCCAGGGTCTCGCCCCGTCTGCCGATGATGGCGCCCATGGCGCTGCCGGTGAGGTTGACGTTCACACCGCCGTTTTCGCGGGGAGAGATCTCCATCTCGGCGGAGACGCCCATGCGCTCCAGCAGACCGGAGAGAAACGCGCGGATCTCCGCGTACTCGGCGGGCTCGTCGGGATTAACGGCCACGGCCTTGACCACGGGCTTGGGGGCGGCCTTCTTCTCGGGCCTGGCCTTGGGCTCTGCCTTGGGGGCTTCGCTGTTCTGGGGGGCGGGGGCGGGCTCTTCGTCGGGCACCTCATAGCTGACCCGGACGCGGGCGGGGGAGGCGCCGATGCCGAGGAAGCCGGACTTGGCCCTCTCCAGGATCTCCACCGACACGTCGTCCCGGTCCAGACCCAGCTCCTTGAGAGCCTCGGCCACGGCCGCGTCCTCCGTGCGGGCGGACTTTTCCAGATATTTGATCATAGGTGTCTTCTCCTGTTACTTAAGTTCCTGGGCTTCCTCGGAGATCTCCTCGGACAGCTCTTCGGCGGCCTCGGCCACAGCCTCCTCGGCGGTGTCCAGGGCGGCCTCCACGGCGGGGAGCTCCTCGACCACGGACGCGTCGATGGCGGGGGCGTCCAGGGACTCCTCCGCGGCGGCCAGGGTCTCGGCCTCGGCGTTTTCGGGATTGCTGTAGCGGTCGGCCACATAGGCGCGGCCTCTGGCGTAGCGGCGGTTGCCGACCTGGGAGGCGGGCTTCTCATAGTCCTTGATGCCCAGACGCTCCCGGCGGGCGGCGCGGTCGGCCCGATCCAGGGCGGCCTTGCGCTCGTCGCTCTTCTGCTTCTCGCTGGCCTGCAGCTTTTTCTTGCTGGTGTTGGTGTTGACGGAGGTCTTGCCCTCGGCCTTCAGCTTTTCGTACTCGGCCTTTTTGGCCTCCATTTCCTTCTCGCGCTCGGCGCGCTGGGCCTCGCGGATCTTGTCCTCTTCCTCCATCTGCTTCTTGAAGACCTTGTTGAGCACATAGTCGCGGGCCATGCCGAAGAGGGAGTTGGCGATCCAGTACACGCCCATGGCGGCGGGCATGACAAAGCAGATCCAGATGCTCATCAGGGGCATCATCAGGTTCATGCTCTTCATGGTGGCCTCGGACTGGGCGTCACCGGCGGTGGGGTTGGAAGCGGAAGAGATCTTCATGGAAAAGTAGCTCAGCGCGGCGGAGATAAAGGGGATCAGAAACAGCCCGATGGCGGCCCAGGTGTAGGGACCCTGCCACAGGGTGCTGACAGAGGGCTGCTCGCCCAGGTTGATGCCCAGGAAGTTGAAGTTGATGTTCATCAGCTTGTCGATCTTCCCGGCAAGGTCGGTGCTCACGGCGTCCCAGTGCTGATGGGCCAGGTTTGCCAGCTTGACCTCCACATAGGCGTCGGCACGGGCGCCGGCGGCGGCGTACCAGCCCTGGGCGGTCATGTACTCCTTCAGGACGTCCACCACGGAATCGGCGGCGAACATCATGCGGGTGATGGGACGGCGGATGACGGAATAGAGCGCGATCAGGATGGGGAAGGGGATCAGGGACCAGAGGCAGCCCGACATGGGGTTGACGCCCTCTTCCTGATACAGCTTCTGCATCTCGGCGTTCAGCTTCTGCTGGTTGCCCTCATGCCGTCTCTGCAGCTCCTGAATCTTGGGCTGGAGACGGGAGGAGCGCATCATGCTCTTCTTGCTCTTGGCCATGAAGGGCGTCATGATGAGGTTGACCATCAGGGCAAAGACCACGATGGCCAGACCGTAGCTGCCGGTGGCCTCGTAGAACTTGACCAGCGGCCAGGCAAAGATCCTGCAAATGAATTCGCCCATAGTTTACTCCTTTTAACTTGTTCTATGGCACGGGGTCGTAGATGCCGCGCCGCCCGTGATAGAAGGGGTGGCAGCAGCAGATGCGGCGGAGGGCCATCCAGCCGCCCTTGAGGGCGCCGTATTTTTCGATGGCCTCCATGGCGTATTGGGAACAGGTGGGGGTAAAGCGGCAGCAGGGCTGCCGGTAAGGGGAGATGCGCCTGCGGTAAAAGCGGATCAGGGCCAGCAACAGATGTTTCATGGCTGATCCTCCGTGAGCATGCCGAGCTTTTTGCAGGCCCTGAGAAAGGCCTCCTCCAGCCGGCGGTACTCGCAGTCCACGGCCTTCGAGCGGGCCACGATCACCACGTCATAGCCGGGGACGAGCACGGCCTGGTTGAGCCGGACAATCTCCCGGAGCCTGCGGCGGACGCGGTTGCGCACCACGGCGTGGCCGAGCTTGGCCGACACGGTGTAGCCGAAGCGGCTGACGCCCCCGCGGTTTTTCCGACAGTAGACCACCAGATACGGACTCACCGCGCTCTTGCCGCGGGCGTACAGGCGGTGAAAGTCGCTGTTCTTTTTTAAGGTAACCCTGGAATTCACAGCCACCCCGCCTTGTCAAAGGTCTGCACAAGCACCAAAAGGGCGGATCACTCCGCCCTGAAAACTATTCCCCTGAACCTGTTCACGGTGCGCCTTAGTAGCTGAGCTTGGCTCTGCCCTTGGCTCTGCGGCGGGCGAGAACCTTGCGGCCGTTGGCCGTCTTCATTCTCTTGCGGAAGCCGTGCTCTTTCTTGCGCTGGAGCTTTTTGGGCTGGTAGGTACGAAGCATGAGGTGCACTCCTTTCTCCGGGTCAGCGGACCCGCATAATACTCAACATCGCCCTTCTTGCGTCGGGCGAAGCAGTTGACTGACAAAGGGTGAAAAAATCACCCGGCGGCAGGGGCCGCCGAGTGACTATTATAACGGCAATGATTGCAATTTGTCAACAAAAAACTTTTATTATGTTGACGCCCCCGTCATTGCGAGCCAGTGCGAACACTGGCGTGGCAATCCGTCCTGTGCGTGGAAAAACGCCGCGTGGGGTTTATTTCAGATCCTCGCCGCGCATGTACTTGCCCAGGGGCTTCCAGATCAGCCAGCCGATCACCAGGCACAGCACCATGTCGATCAGGATGAAGCTGCCGTTGTAGAGCAGGGAGTAGAACCAGGGGGAGTGCATGGTCATGCCGAAGAAGGTCTCGGGCATGTACTCGGCCCAGACGGTGGCGCCCACCACGTAGTGCACCAGAAAGCGGGCCAGAGCGCCCACCACGGTGCCGATGAAGAAACCGTAGTGCTGCCTGTGGAAGAGGCCCGCCAGGCCCAGCACCGTAAAGGCTACGATGTAGTCGCCCAGGATGGACTGCCAGCCCCAGGCATAAGCGCCGTCGAAGGTCAGCTTCAGCAGGCTGTAGACAAAGGTGGCCAGCATGCCGGGGCCAAAGCCCCAGCGGGCGCAGTAGAAGAAGATGGGCAGCATGGCCACGTTGATGGAGCCGCCCTGGGGCAGCTCAAAGAGCTTGAGCTTGCCGACCACCACGGCAAGAGCCACAAAGATGGCGCCCTCGGTCAGGGCGCGAAGGGTGAGTTTTGAGCTTTTCATGTGTGTGTTCCTCCCAAAAGATTGAGTTTCCTGGGAAGCAGCGGCGCAAAAAACGCAGGCTCCGAAAAACGAACCTGCGGCAGCTTGCGCGCTCTGTTTCCTACGCCGGCATTATCCGGATCAGGTTCCCGGGTTTCAAGGCTCCCTTACCTTGTCTCAGCCGAAAAATATTCAGCACCCCGTTTTCACTTGTTGCGGAGAGCTTCGTCACGCTCTCTCCCCAAACAAAGCCCCTGCTTTGTTTGGGAAAGAAAGAACAACGGCGGCGGTCGATGGGACTGTGCTCTGCGCGGGCCCATGACCTCTCGGCGTTGTTCTGACGCCGGCACCCCGTTTTCACTTGTTGCGGATTTACTGTAGCACTGCGGCCGCGCTTTGTCAAGAAAAACCAAAATCCGGCCTTGTCCTCCGGCCGCGTTTGTGGTAGGCTCTTTTCATCTGAGGGTGAAAGAACGGGATGGATATGCTGCACAATATGGCCGTGGCGTTCAATGCCGTGCTGCCCAGCTTCCTGATCATCGCCGTGGGCATGCTGATCCGGCGGCGGGGCCTGGTGGGGGAGACGGCGCTGAACCAGTTCAACAGCGTGGCATTTCGGGTGTTTCTGGCCGCGCAGCTTTTCAAGAATGTCTATGACTCCAGCGTGGCCGAGTCCTTTGATCTGCGCCTGACGGTGTTCATCGTCACGGCAGTCCTGCTCGCCGCGGCGCTGGCCGCGCTGGCCGCGGGCAGACTGGAGCCCCTGCGGGCGCGCCGGGGCGTGATGATCCAGGGCATCTTCCGCTCCAACTTCGTGCTTTTAAGTCTGCCGCTGATGCAGAGCCTTTTCGGCGACGAGGGCAGCGGCATGGTCTCGCTGATGATCGCCGTCGTGGTGCCGCTGTTCAACGTGCTGGCGGTGGTGGTGCTGGAGTCCTATGCCGGGAAGGAGAAGACCTCCCCGCAGAAGATCCTCCGGGGCATCGTGAAAAATCCCCTGATCGACGCCACCGTGCTGGCCCTGATCGTCAAGCTCCTGGGGCTGGATCTCTACCGCGTCTCCGCGCTCAAGAGCGTGCTGACTTCCGTGGCCGGGGCCGCCACGCCCCTGTGCCTGTTCATTCTGGGCGCCTCCTTCTCCCTGAAGGGTCTGGAGGGCGGGGCCCGGTCCCTGTGGATCACTACGGCGGGCAAGCTGCTGGTGCTGCCCTCCCTGGCCCTGGCCGCCGCGGCGGCCCTGGGCTTCCGGGGTCCGGCCCTGGGGGTCATCATGATCTGCTTCGGCTGCCCCACAGCGGTCTCCTCCTTCAACATGGCGCGGGAGATCGGCGGGGACGCGGACCTGGCCGCGGGCGTGGTGGTGGTCACCACCGCCCTGTCCTGCCTGACCCTCTTCGGCTGGATCGTGCTGCTGAAAACCCTGGGACTGTTTTGATCACGCCGGGCGAACGCCCCCGTTTCTCCCTGTAGGGGCCGTTCACGAACGGCCCTGCGTCACGCATTCCCGGGCGATTCGTGAATCGCCCCTACAGTGTCCATTTGTGATCTCCCGCAGGAGGCGGTCATTGTGTCACATGCGTCTCCCCCGCGTGTCATCCTGAGGCCGGGCACAGACCGGCCGAAGGATCTCAAGCCCCGGAGTTTGTACAATGTCCCCCGGTTGAGATCCTTCGCTGCGCTCAGAATGACAGGGAGAAAACCTGCGAGGTTCTTTCGGACAAAAAACGGCCGCCGTGCATGCTGCACGGCGGCTTTGCTGTTTTACTCGTTTTTCAAAACCTCCGCCTTGTCGAGAATGAACTGCCTGAGCCAGGGGCCGGCCTCCTCGTTCTTCAGGGCAAAGTCGATGATGGACTCCAGATAGCCCTTGAGGTTGCCGGTGTCGTAGCGGCG
>JBGUNL010000031.1:0-32955 GCA_045117295.1 Candidatus Limivicinus sp. | reverse complement strand
TCTGTCCGCTGAAGAAGCATACCGCAGGCTCGCTACTGCCAGTATGCTTATGTATGCTATTGATGATGCAGTGAAGTATTCGAAGATTAAAGAATAAAAAAGGGATAACCCTAGCTCATTTCTTCAAAAAACGAGATACACGCTATTCGTTATATGAACTATATGAAATACTACATTACCGCCGATATTCACGGCTTTTATACCGAATTTCATAAGGCGCTGGATGAGGCGGGGTATTTCACTGATCCCGAGCCGCACAAGCTGATCATCCTGGGCGATATCTTCGACCGCGGGCAGGAAGCGATAAAGATGCAGGAGTTCATTCTCCGGCTCATGGAGCAGGACGCTGTGATCCTGATTCGCGGAAACCATGAGGATCTTTTCGAGGAACTGGTCAACGAGGACGAAGGTCTTCCCCTCCGGCACCATGTGAGCAACGGCACTTACAGCACCGCGCTGCAGCTGACCGGATATGATCCGGCCATGGCCTATATCCGCAACATCGACTTTGCTGCTGCGGCGAAGGAGACGCCATACTATCAGCGCATCATCCCTGCCACGGTGGACTTTTTTGAGACCCCGCACTATGTTTTCGTGCACGGCTGGATCCCCAGCATCCGGAAGCGCAGCGGCGGCTACAGCTATTATTCCGGGTGGCGGGAGACCGGACCGGAAGGCTGGCGCAAAGCGCGCTGGTACAACGGGATGGATGCCATCCGGACCTGCATGGAGGACAAGACAATCCTCTGCGGCCATTGGCACTGTTCCTACGGCCATACGAAATATGAGCACAAAGGTTCAGAGTTCGGGCCGGATGCAGATTTTAGTCCGTACTATGGCGCCGGCATTGTCGCACTCGATGCGTGCACAGCATTCAGTAGAAAAGTGAATGTGATTTGTTTGGAAGATTAACGGTTAATGTAAGAAGGGGGAAAGCAATGAACAAGATACCCCAAAAGAGGATGAAACAAATTGCCCTGTTGGCAGCGGTGATCTTCCTGCTGACCGGGTGCTCTCGCGCTGGGCAAGTTATGGACGGAGAGGACATGTTCCGGCCGGCGGCCTATACGCAGATCTCACAGGAAGAAGCCAGAGAGAGGATGGACCGGGACGACGGGCATGTCATCGTCGATGTGCGGCGGCAGGACGAGTATGATGCCGGCCACATCCCCGGGGCCATCCTCATCCCCAATGAGAGCATCGGCACCGAGCCTCCGAAGGAGCTGCCAGATTTGGATCAGATCATCCTGATCTACTGCCGTAGCGGAAACCGCAGTAAGCAGGCGGCGCAGAAGTTGGCGGATATGGGCTATACCAACGTCTACGAATTCGGCGGAATCAGCACCTGGACCGGTGAGATCGTGACGAACGAGGAGGAAGAAAGCGAAGTGGGCGTATTCGATTTTGACAGCAAAACAGTCCTGCTTAACAGCGGTTATACCATGCCCATCCTGGGCCTTGGCACCTATGCGCTGGATCACGATACCTGTGTCAATTCCGTCAAGACGCTGCTCAAAAATGGCGGCAGGCTGATCGACACGGCCTATATGTACGGCAACGAGGAGGCCGTCGGCGAGGGGGTCCGCCAGGCCATGGCGGAGTACAGCATCCCCCGGGAGGAGATCTTTGTTATCACGAAGATCTATCCCAACCAGTTCCACGACCCGGAGGCGGCCATCGACATGGCGCTGGAAAAGCTGGATATCGGGTACATTGACATGATGCTGCTGCACCACCCGGGCAACGACGATGTGAAGGCTTACAAGGCCATGGAGCAGTATGTGGAGCAGGGCAAGATCCGCTCGCTGGGTCTCTCCAACTGGTATATCAAAGAGCTGACCTCTTTTCTGCCGCAGGTGACGATCACGCCGGCACTGGTGCAGAACGAGATCCACCCCTACTATCAGGAGCAGGAAGTGGTACCGTTCATCCAGGAGAAAGGAATTGTCGTCCAGTGCTGGTATCCGCTGGGCGGCAGGGGCTATACGGCGGAACTGCTGGGAGACGAGACCATCTGCGCCATCGCGGACGCGCACGGGGTATCCGCCGCGCAGGTGATCCTGCGCTGGGATCTGCAGCGCGGGGTCGTGGTGATCCCGGGCTCAGGCAATCCGGAGCATATCCTGGAGAATCTGAATCTGTTCGGCTTTGCATTGGACGAGGAAGAGATGGACGCCATCGCCGCGCTTGACTGCGGCGAGAAGCACGATTGGTACTGAGCGGAAGAACAATAGAACCGAATTTCATCCAGCCAAAAAACAGTTTAGGGGCGCAGCCGCCTGGCTGCGCCCCTGTTCCACTTAGCTATAAATGAACACACTGCGTATGCTTTCTTCTACCCGGTTCTGGATGCTGTTCATCCGTCTGACCCATTCCATTTGATTCTCCGCTTTCAATTGTTCTGTAACGCCCTCGGTTTTCGCCAACTGCCGGATCAGCAGCTCAAGCTGTTCGTTTGCCTGAGCGTCGATATCCTGCAGATAATTGTACAGTCTGCCGGTGGTCAGAAGATTGGTATAGATGACGCGCCGGTTTCGCTTCAGCCAGCGCAGGTGCCGCTGGCCCCAGATGCCGATCGGCGGTGCGTCTGGCGCCATCAGGTTCGGGCGGCGGTAGCCGCTGACTTCGGAATAGCTTCCGCCCAGTTCTTCAAAGATGGTTTTCATATGATTTCTCCTTTTCTTCGGGTCGATTTCTGACCCATCATGTGACCCAGGTGGGAATGGACAGAGGAAAAATCAGTAGAAAAATAGTGACGATTTCCGAAGATTCCAATGATAATCGGTAGAATTAGAATGAAAAAATGTACATTTAGACTTGAATTTTGGCTTTCGAGTCTTGTATCGTCCACCAACGAATCTGCATCGAAAGTGAAGTGAACCCCAGAAGTTAGACATATATTGAGTTAAGCGACCTGAAGGGTCTGGTATCTGTGTTGAGCAGGTGTCAGGCCCTTTAGTTTTAGTTTGATTCTGCGGTTGTTATAGTAGTCGAGGTAACAGATGAGCTCCGTTTTGAAGTGTTCCAAGGAATCAAAATCCTGCAGGTATCGCTATGCGGTACATGCTGTTCTGCACAAGCGGCACGGACATGGGGCATGTTCTGGAAAACATCGTGTATCCAACAGCTTCTCCAGTTCTTCCAACCCAAAAACTGTTCAGGGGCGCAGCCAGTCGGCTGCGCCCCTTGCATAGGTGGAGGATATGTATCTCATATTTCTGCGGTTGATGAGAAAAGCAGTTCATATGCAGCAATCCAAGAACTTGCGATTATTGCTTCTAATCTTGCTGTTTTTGTTGACAGAAGCAGCAAAATATTGGATAATACTATTATCTGGAAAACGCACTGCAGATTATACCACGTGGATATAATTACAGGAGGTACCTGATGGGGATCAGCTACAAAAAGCTATGGCTCTTATTGGTTGAAAAAGAGATATCTCCAGCGACAATGCGGAAGGATCTTTGTATCGCAACCGGGACAATGACTAAGCTCCGGCGGAACGAAGAGGTGGCGCTTTCTGTTTTACTAAGGATTTGCGGCTACTTGAACTGCAACATAGGCGATATATGCGATGTGGTTACAGTTGACAGTTCATCGGCATCCGCTTCTTCTGACTGAACAGGAGGTAATACAATGGCTTTCTGTACAAATTGCGGCAGTAAACTGGGTGATGGCTTTCTCTTCTGCCCAGAATGCGGAACAAGAATAGCAGTTCCATCGCCTCCGGTGCAGACAGGGCAGAAGAAGCTCTGTGCAAAATGCGGAGCATTAATGGATGACGACTTGTTTTATTGCTTGAATTGCGGTGAAATGTTCGCTTCGTCGCGCTCGGCTGAAGATCCAAAAAGGATTGTGTACCGGCAACCAGGACTATGGCGCAACAAATGGGTCTCATTATTGCTTTGCATCTTCTTCGGATGGTTTGGTGCTCATAAGTATTACGAGTCAAAAGTAATACAGGGTGTCATCTACTCATTAACTCTCGGTCTTTTTGGGTTCGGCTGGATAATTGACACCATTATTCTGGCCTGTAAACCTAATCCTTATCTTGCTAAAGCAGAAAAGAGAGGGTCATGATATGGCTTATTGTGTGACTTGCGGGACTAAGCTCGTAGATGGGGCAAAGTTCTGCCAAAAATGCGGTCAGCCGGTAGCAAACAATACGCAAAGCAATACATCTCGTCGAATCGAATATGCTGGTAAGATCTTCAAATGTCCTAATTGTGGGGAAGTTCTGCATTCATTTGTTAGAAATTGCCCATCCTGTGGCTTGGAATTGCGTGCCACTAAATCGAGCAGTGCTGTTAGAGAGTTTGCTCAAAAGCTGGAAGCAATTGAGGCTCGGAGAGAATACGAAGCTCCAACAGGGCGATTCTTTTCATCAGCAGAATCCCTATCTCGTATATCAAAAGCTGATGAACAGAAGATAAGCTTGATTCAGAATTTTAATATACCAAACACCAAAGAAGATATGCTTGAGTTTATGATTCTGGCAACTTCAAATGTGAATCTTAAGGCCTTTGATTCTTTTGATCCGCCTAAAGCAAGCGAAAAAGCATTAACCGATGCATGGGTTTCCAAGGCAAAACAAGTATATGAAAAAGCGAAAATATCTTACGGAAATGAACAAGATTTTCAACAGATTCAAGGCCTGTATGACAAACTTAACGTAGAAATTAAACGATCGAAGAAAGCTGGTTCTAGAAAATTTGCTCTTCTTATTGGCGGTATTTTTGGCGGGTTACCTATTTTGGGCCTTATAATCTTTGTGATAGGGCTTATTTTTGGGCCAGGAGCAGCGAAGAAAGAGAGTGCTCGCCTTGAGGCAATCGAGGAGACCGCAATAATTGCGTTAGAAAACGGAGAATACAAAAAGGCACTTTTGAATGCTGAAGCGCTTATTTATTCTCCTAGTACAAGACAGAGTGATACCGAAGAAATTGCTCGTCAATGGGATGTTAAACGGGAACTGCTCGTTGATAAAATACTAGCTGAAGCTTCAGCAAATGGCGTGTCATTAAACCGGACGGAACCTGAAGTGACAGATCCTCCAAAAGGAGACCCATTCATAGAGGGGTTCAAAGAAGGTATTCAGCCTGGACTGGATGCATTCAATGACGCTTTGGGGAACAAAAATGAAGACACATTACCTGAAAGTGGACAGGACTCAGCTGAAATAGCAGAACCAGGGGAAGAACCTGAATCGTCGAGCATAGCAGAAACAAGCAGAGAACCAGAGGGTGTCGAGAATACGGAACCTGATACCCCTCTTCCCGTTGATTCAATGTTGACAATTGAAAAAGGGTCAGAATATGCATTCATGTTTGACAAGTGGAATGTCTATGTGGCAACTGCAGTTTCTGACTCATTGATTCAAATTGATCACTGGAACAAATCCTCCTCTTCTGACAAAAAGGTGAAGTATCGTTCAAGCGTTGGTACCTATCGAATTAATGACAGTGAAACAGAGTTTGAGTGGTTGGATAATAGCCATATTGCATTCTCTTTTTCCCTTCAAGATCCTGAAAGGCTTAATTTCTGGGGGAAACCGAAAGATCCTATACCGGCAATTTTTACTCTTGACATTAGTAACACTGATATCAACAAAGGATCAAACTTTGAAAGCCGAATCCGTTGCTACTCTGCTGAAACAGATGATTGGCACAACTACAGAATTATCCCCTTAACAGAAACCCTCTATAAAGTTGAATGCTGGTATAGAAGCACTTCGCGAGACAAATTCATTTACGGATATGATGTTGGTGTTATTAATCCTTACAATGATAACTCGGATTTTGAATGGGTTGACAATGGCGAGGAATCCTTTATACTCACTTTTCATGACCCACAGAATAGTGAATCAAAAAAACCTGTTCTTCTACTATTCTCTCTGATAGAAGATTCGTATACGTATAGTGATGTTCAGTCGTATTTGAAAAGCACTTTGAAGGAGGAATAATATGGGGCTCTTCAAAAAGCAAACAAATGGAATTCTTGCAGACGTAATCCGTTGTGATGAGCCGTCGTACTTAATCTGGAAATGGCATCCGGTCGGAAGCACTTCAGGAAAAAGCGCTCGCGAAAATGCAATCCGCTGGGGATCTTCTCTGCGGGTGAAAGGCAGTGAAGCCGTCGTCTTTGTCCACAAAAGCAAGGACGGTGAGTATCAGGATTATATTGTCGGCCCGTATGATGGCATCCTTAAGACGGAGAACCTGCCTGTTATCTCTGGGATCATCGGCCTTGCCTACGGCGGCGAAACACCGTTTCAGGCTGAAGTATACTTTATTAATCTCGAGCAAATAGTTCAGGTCCGCTTTGGCGTTCCCTTCTTTGATGTGTTTGACCCGCGCTTTCCTGATTTCGGCGTACCGGTTGCAGTTCGGGGGACCATCACATTTTGCATTGAAGATGTTGGCCGTTTCGTACAATTACATAGGTTGCAAAATTTCAGCGTAGAAGATTTTCAAAAGCAGATTAGGGATGCAGTATGCCGTTATACGAAAGATACGGTTGCAAATGCCCCAGCTGCACATAACATTCCGGTTGTCCAGATCGAGAGCACAATCGCTCAGATCAACGACGCTGTCGAATACAATCTCGGATTACGCCTGAAAGAAGACTTTGGCGTTGCCGTATCAGGTGTGGACATCGGTGCGATCGAAATCGACAAATCTAGCGATAATTACGCACAGCTGGTGGAAGTCACAAAAAAACTATCTGCAGCGACGGCCCGCGCGCAGACCGAGGTCAGTATCAAGCAGATGCAGGACAAGCAGCGTATTGAGGCTGAGAACTATGCGGAAACGCTTCGGATTCAGAGAGAAGAAGCACAATATGCTCATCACAAGCAGACACAGACTGCGCATTTCGCCGCATATCAGACCGAAGCACAGACGCAGGTCGGTGTGGCCGGTGCAGAGGCGCTCGGGAAAATGGGCGCTGGGGGTGGCAATGTTTCTGCCGGCGGCTCCGGATTCAATCCGGCATCCATAATGGCCGGACTGGCTGTTGGCGGAGCAGTTGGTCAGAATATCGCAGCGACAATGAACGACGTTTTATCAGGAATGAATCAGCCGATTCAAAAAGGTACTGTTCCGCCTCCGATTCCGGCCATAGCGTACCATGTAGCTGTTAACGGACAGGCGACGGGCCCATTTGATTTTGCCGTTCTGTCGCAGATGGCATCAGCCGGGCAATTGTCCACAGATAGCCTCGTCTGGAAAACCGGAATGGCCCAGTGGGAAAAGGCCGGAAGCATTGATGAATTAAAAGGCCTCTTCGCTGCTGTTCCTCCGATCCATCCGGAAGCCTAAAGTAGTACCGACAAGGGCGCAGCCAACCAGCTGCGCCCTTTCTCCTGTTAGCGAAAAATCAACTCGCTGTTTATGATTTCTTCTGTTCTGTTCCAGATGCTGTTCATCCGACTGACCCATTCCATCTGATTTCCGGCTTTCATCTGCTCCGTAACACCCTCGGCCGCCGCCATCTGCCGGCTCAGCAGTTCAAACTGCTCGTTGGCATGGGTATCAATTCCTTGCAAGTAATCGTATAGCTCGCCGGTGGTCAGAAGATTGGTATAGGTTACGCGCCGGTTGTGTTTCAACCAGTGCAGGTGCCGCTGGCCCCAGATGCCGATCGGCGTCGTGTCCGGTATGGCTAGATTCGGGAGGCGGCAGCCACCGACTTCTGAATAGCTTCCGCCCATTTCTTCAAAGATGGTTTTCATGTGATTTCTCCTTTTCTTTGGGCCGAATTCTGACCCATCATGTGACCCAGGTGGGAATGGACAGAGGAAAAACCAGCAGAAAAATAGTGACGATTTCCGAAGATTCCAATGGTAATCGGTAGAATTAGAATGAAAAAATGTACAATTAGACTTGATTTTTGGCTTTCGAGTCTTGTGTCGTCCACCAGTATAGTGAGCGATAATGATACCTTTCGCTCGGACAACACTCCTGCTGATAACAGGGCTTTTGTCTTTTTCCTGCTCTTTTCAGAGCGTGATCGCCACAGCGATTGCGGCGCTTGCCCCGGCGGGCTGTTCACTCTGAACAAGTAGGTTTTTGAAAAGAGGCGGGGGATTGTATAAAAATCCAAAATCGCAAAAACCGGATTGACAAAAACACATTCCGTTCGTATAATCCAATCAATTCAATCAGCAATAGAGGTGCGAGGCTTATCAGTACCGTTGCCCGAGACCGTGCGGTCGCCTGAGGGCAGGGGGAAAGGAAGCATCGCCGAAACCGTGATTCCGCGCACAGGGATCGCGAGTTGGGATGCAGTCGAACAGGCTGCAGACTCCTACATGTACGATGTAGAGGAGCTATTGTCTCAAAGGGTATTTTGGGCAGTGGTCTCCGGCCGCTGCCTTTACATCTGCCCGGAAAGCCACATCCCTCTCTTGCGCTGATAAACACAAGAGAGGGATGTGTTTTTATGATCAATTTTCTCAACTGGCTCGACGGTGTTCTCTGGGGCCTGCCCCTGATCGTCCTGATGATCGTCACCGGACTGTATTTCACCGTGCGCTCCGGCTTTTTCCAGTTCCGCTACTTCGGCCGCATCTGGCGGCACACCATCGGCACCCTGTTCCACCGTACTGAAAATGCCGACAACCTCGACCGCGAGGGCATGCTGACCCCGTTCCAGGCCATCGCCACCGCAGTCGGCGGCACCGTCGGCTTCGGCAACATCGCCGGCGTGGCCACGGCCGTGGCGGCCGGCGGCCCCGGCGCCGTGTTCTGGATGTGGGCCACGGCGTGTCTGGGCATGATCCTCAAGCAGGTGGAGGTCACGCTGGGCCTCTACTACCGCCGCCACAAGGAGAACGGCGACACTTACGGCGGCCCCACCTACTACATGGAGCTGGGCCTGGGCGAGAAGCATCACTGGGGCAAGCTGTGGCTGATCCCCGGCATCATCTTCGCCATCGGCATCTTCTCCACCTTCTTTGTGACCTCCTCCACGCTGACCGCCTCCCAGGTGGTGGCCGGAGCCTTGAACCTGGGTGACGTGCATCTGGGCAGCTTCACCGTCGAGGGCATCCTCCTGGTGGGCGTCGCGGTGACCATCCTGACCTACATCATCACCAACGGCGGCACCAAGGGCGTTGCCAACGTCTTCACCAAGCTGGTCCCCATCATGAGCGTGGTCTACATCCTCATGGGCATCGTGATGATCCTGGCGAACATCACCCGCGTCCCCGCCGCCATCGGCTCCATCTTCGTCAACGCCTTCACCGGCACCGCTGCCATCGGCGGCTTCGCCGGCTGTGCGGTGAGCCAGATGGTCCGCGTCGGCATGGCCCGTGCCGTGTACTCCAACGAGGCCGGCTGGGGCACTTCTCCCATGATCCACTCCTCCGCCAAGACCATCCACCCGGTGGAGCAGGGACTCTGGGGCTCCTTCGAGGTCTTCTTTGACACCTTCGTCATCTGCTCCATCACCGCCCTGTCCGTCATCCTCAGCGGCGCCTGGACCGACGGCAGCACCGGCGGCACCCTGGCCCTGACCTCCTTTGCCCAGGGCTTCGGCCAGATCGGCGCCTATCTGCTGGCCATCGTGATGATCATCTTCACCGTGACCACCTCCGGCGGCTGGTTCACCTACTACCTGGCGATCCTGGAGCATCTCGGCATGGACGAGACCAGCTGGAAGAAGATCCTGATGAAGGTCTTCTACGCCTGCCGCGCCCTGCCCGGCCTGCTCTGGACCATCTACCTGGTCAAGACCAACAACCAGGGCTTCATCTGGACCGTGGTGGACATCACCTCCGCCATCCCCACCTTCGTCAACGTGGCCGTCATTCTGATCCTCTCCGGCGACTACTTCCGCCTGCTCCGCGACTACAAGGCCCGCTACATGGGCGTGGGCCAGGTGGACGAGAGCGCAGAGCTCTTCTATGAGGACGAGGTCGAGACGGCGGTATTATGAGAAATATCTACTATAACGGAAAAGTCTATACCGGCGAGCTGCCCCTTTGCAGCGCGTTCGCGGTGGAAGACGGACGCTTCACCCTGGTCGGAGACGACGAGACGCTCCTCGCCTCCGCCCGGGAGGGCGACCAAATGACCGATCTCTCCGGCCGCTTCGTCTGCGCCGGCTTCAACGACTCCCACATGCACCTGCTGAACTTCGGCCAGTCCCTGGCCGCGGCCCAGCTGGCCCCGCACACGGGAAGTCTGGCGGATATGTTGGACGCGCTGCGGCGCTTCCTGGAAGCGCACCCGCCCCGGGAGGGCCAGTGGCTCACCGGCCGGGGCTGGAACCAGGACTACTTTACCGACGTATCCCGCATGCCGGACCGCTGGGATCTGGACACAATCTCCGCGGAGATCCCCATCATGATCACCCGCGCCTGCGGCCACTGCTGCGTGGTCAACTCTAAGGTGCTGGCCCTCGCCGGCATCACGGCGGATACCCCGTCCCCCGAGGGGGGCAGCGTCGGCATGACGGACGGGCAGCCGGACGGCCGCCTCTACGACAACGCCATGGAGCTGCTGGAAGGCGTGCTGCCCCTGCCGGGCAAGGAAGAACTCAAGCAGATGATCCGCCTTGCCTGTCAGAACCTGAACCGCTACGGCGTCACCAGCTCCCAGACCGACGACTACTGCGTCTTCCGCGCCATCCCCTTTGAGACCGTCAACGCGGCCTACCGGGAGCTGGAGGAGAGCGGGGAGCTGACGGTGCGCGTCTATGAGCAGTCAAACTTCACGGAGCTTTCTGAGCTGCAGCGCTTTGTGGAGGCCGGGAACGTGACCGGCGCCGGCACGGACCGGTTCCGCATCGGCCCGCTGAAGATGCTGGGCGACGGCGCGCTCGGCAGCCGCACCGCCCATCTGTCGAGCCCCTATCCCGGCACGGCCGACTGCGGCTTCAACCTCTTCTCGGACGAGCACATGAACGCCATGGTCTCCTATGCACACCGCCATGGGATGCAGGTGGCCATCCACGCCATCGGCGACGCCTGTCTGGACCAGGTCCTGAACGCAGTGGAACTGGCCCTGCAGGAGCAGCCCCGGGCGGACCACCGCCACGGCGTGGTCCACTGCCAGGCATCCCGGCCCGACCAGCTGGAGCGCATCGCGCGGCTGAACATGCACGTCTATGCCCAGTCTATCTTCCTGGATTACGACAATCACATCGTAAGCAAGGTCCTGACGCCGGAGCTTGCCGCCAGCAGCTACAGCTGGAAGACCCTGATGCAAAAGGGCGTCTCCGTCTCCAACGGCTCCGACTGCCCGGTGGAGCTGCCGGACGTGATGGAGGGCATCCAGTGCGCCGTGACCCGCTGCTCGCTGGACGGCACCGGCCCCTATCTGCCCGGGGAAGCATTTACCGTGCAGGAGGCTCTGGACAGCTTTACCATCCGCAGCGCGGAGGGCAGCTTTGAGGAAAACAGCAAGGGCCGCATCGCAAATGGATATCTTGCGGACTTCGTGGTCCTGGGCGCCGATCCCTTTGAGACGGAGCCCACGGCCATCCATCAGATCCCCGTTCTCGCCACCTACCTCGGCGGCATCTGCGTCTACAGCGCAGAGGCGTAACCATGGCGGAGCTCTCGTTTCGCTTTGCCGTCCGGGAGGACACGCCCCTGATCCTCTCCTTCATCCGCGCGCTGGCGGAATACGAACAGATGGCCGACCAGGTGGTGGCCACGGAGGAGCTCCTGGCCGAGCAGCTCTTTGACCGCGGCAATGCGGAGGTGATCTTCGCCCTGGAGGACGGGCAGGAGGTGGGCTTTGCCCTCTTCTTCCACAACTTCTCCACCTTTCTGGGCCGCGCGGGGCTGTATCTGGAGGACCTCTATGTCCTGCCGGAGCACCGGGGCAAGGGCTATGGAAAGGCCCTGCTGCAAAGGCTGGCCCGTGTCGCGCGTGAGCGCGGCTGCGGCCGGATGGAGTGGTGGTGCCTGGACTGGAACAGACCCAGCATCGACTTCTATCTCTCCCTGGGCGCCGAACCCATGACCGACTGGACGGTCTACCGTCTCAGCGGCAGGACGCTGGAGACCCTGGGGGAGTAGGATCATCTCTCTCAAACAGACCAGGCGCCAACGGCACCTGGTCTGTTCCCATGCATGAAAAAACGACGTGCCGCAGCACGTCGTTTTTGTTATCTCAGGAATACCGGCGCGGAGGCGATCAGAAACTGCGCGGCGTAGTATGTGAGATAATTCAGCGCGAGGTCGATGGGCCGCTCTTTGCCCACCCCGAAGTAGGTTCCGGAGAGGATCAGATCGGAGACGGCAAAGAGCACCCCGCCCACAAAGAACAGGTTCAGCGGCATCTCCCGCCAGCCATGGGTAAGGGCGAGGCTGCCGGCGAGCAGCACCATGGAAAAGAGGATGCTCCCGTAGGCGATCACCACGGACCTGAACTTGCCGTAGTGCAGCTTCATGGGCTTTTCCAGCCCGGCGTTTCCGGCGCTCAGCACTGCGGCCAGCAGCAGCGGCACCAGGACCGTGACAGGCCTGCCCGCGGGGGGATAGGTCAGCAGCATGCCCGCGATGAACATCAGATGTCCGACCCCGAAGACCCCGAAACCCGCGTAGGTAAAGGGCTCGTCCTGTTCCGGGAACACGTATTTGAGATCCAGCCAGACATCTCCCAGCAGGCCGAACAGCAGCCCCATCACCACGAAGGGGGCGAGGGGACGGACCGTGCCCTTTGAAGCGGAGAGCCAGGCGCCGTATACGCCCACCGCTACAAACAGTGCCGAGACCAGGGATTTGAGCAGCACCGCTTTCACCGAGTAGGCCCGGATCTTCTCCCGGATGTACACCCAAAGCAGCGCCGCGCCGCAGACAAGCAGCAGGGGATAGAGCATAAAAACGCCTCCCTTGTCGATGAATACAACCATTTTACCAGAGACGGAAACGCCTGTCAAAAGTCCCTCGGCTTCAAACGGAAACAGCCCCGGTTCACCGAACCGGGGCTGTGTTTTCTATGCGAAAGGTATCCGAGATCGATCAGTCGTCGAAGATGGTCTGATCCTCCACCTCGGTGGTGAGAGCCTTCAGCGCTTTCAGAACCAGCTTCTCGCGCAGCTTGTACTCGTCGGCGTGATCCAGGGCCGGATTGCCGAGCGGGTGCGGGATCGCCACGGCGGGGACGATTCTGTTGGCGCCGACCGTCAGGGAGATCGGCGTGACCGTGCACACGTGCACCACAGGGATACCTGCTCTTTCGATTTCTTTAACCATCGTTGCGCCGCAACGAGTGCAGGTCCCTCAAGTGGATGTCAGGATGGCAGCCGATACCCCTGCGTCGAGCAGGCGCTGGCTGAACTCCTGAGCGAACTTCTTGGCGGAGGCGACGGCAGTGCCGTTGCCGACGGTCGCATAGTACAGGTGGTGCAGTTTGCCGATGACGCCCTTCTTCTCCAGATCGCGGAGCACGTCCACAGGCAGGACGCGGTTGGGGTCGTCGTTGGCGTAGACGGGGTCGTAGCCGCCGTGGGCGGTCTCATAGGTCTCACGGGTGAGCTTCTCCACGCCGGTGATGTCGTACTCACCGTAGTGGGAGGCGTTGGAGGATTCGATGTGGTCGGGGTTGCCCTTGGGCACGATACCGCCGGAGGTGACCAGGGCGATGGTGGCCTTGGACAGATCCTTCACGGCGGGGTTGGGCGGTACGCGGTCGAAGGAGGGCATGGGGTACTCGGTCTCGAAGGGCTTGTCGCCCAGCTTCTTGAGCAGCATGTCTACGGCGCGCTTGGAGCCGCGCTCCTTCTCAAAGAAGTTGACGCGCACGCCGCGGGGGATGTAGTTGTCCTCCACGGAGGCGCCGATGGGCTCTCCCTTGGCCAGCTTCAGCACCAGAGGCGCCATCTTCTTGACGGCGTCGCGCATGCCGGCGGCGCTGTTCTTGGTGGGCACGATATAGGTCTTGTCCTTGAACATGTCCACGCCGGGGTTTTCCACGTACATGCCGGTGACGGTGGGGATGCCCAGCTCACTGGCCACGGCGGCGCAGACGGAGCCGCAGGCCACGCCGTAGCGGCCGGCGTTGAAGGCGGGGCCGGCGACGAGCACGTCGGCGTTCTGTTCCTTGACCCAGGCCAGAACCTGGGCGGTGGTGGCGTCGATGTTCTCGTTGAAGTAGGAGTCGCCGCAGACGATGGTGGCCACGATTTCGGCCTGGTCGCCGAACTGGGCCATCAGGGCCTGGCCGGGGCCGACGACGGCGTTGACGCGGAGCTCGGCCGGGATGTCGGCCTTTTCCTCGCCGCCGATGCCGGCGTAGAACTGGTTGATATAGTGGACTACTTTGATCTTAGCCATCTGTCTTCCCTCCCTTATCTGGCGCTGAGGCGGTTAAAGCCCACCTCGTTGGTAGCGCCGGTGATGACCTGGAGCTCTGCCACGATGGACCCGTCGGGCTGGAGGCTGTTCTCGTTGCCGCCGGCGATCTTGGTCACGTAATCCAGCATGCCGATGACCTTGTCCATGGGCGGCAGGGTGATGACCTCGTTGGCGTTGCCACCGGTGACGCAGGCGTCCGCCGCGGGATCGGAGTCGGCCAGGGACTGGGACTTGCCGTCCTGTCCGGCGTACTCGTCGGTGATGATGACGGTCTTGACGCCCTTGCCCTCGATCTTCTTGCAGTTCATGATCAGGTCGGTGTCGGGATTGCCGAAGCCCTCCTGGGAGATGATGGCGCCGTCGAGCCCGAAGAACTCGCACATTTTGGCCGACCAGTCGGAGGAGCGCTGCTTGTCGGCCAGGTACACGTTTTCATTGGTGATGATGACGCCGACAAAGTTCAGGGTCTTGCCGTGCTGGGCGAAGAGGTCCTCGATGACGGGATTGTTCTGGTGATGGTAGGTGGTGTTCTTGTCGCAGGCGGACACGCAGTTGCCGGAGATGATGGCGCCGTCCAGGATTTCGGTGGGGTAGATGAAGGTGGACAGGGTGCGCTTGGCGTCCACGCCGTAGACGTAGGTGTCGTGCAGCAGGCCCTGGCTCTGCAGCATCATCACATAGCCCACCCGGGGCAGGTCGGGGTAGAGCTTGATGCCCTCGGTGATGCTGGGGGTCTCGTAGACCACGGAGCGGTAGGGCTCCGCGTTCCGGGCCAGCTCCCCGATATACGCGGCGGTCTTGAGACCGGCCATGCGCACGGCCTGCTCGTACTCATGCTGGGGCAGCCCCTCGATGGGGGTGATGACCAGCACCAGGTTGATGAGCTGGGAGAAGGGGGTGTAGTCGGCGCCGGGGCCGCTCATGTCGATGATGCCCTCCTGGAAGCCGACGATCTTGCCTGCGGTGACCACGCCCATGCCCTCCAGGGCATAGGTCTTGCCGGAACCCACCGTGTCGACCTTGTTGATGACGCCGGGGAACACACCGCCGGGGCCCTCCACTTTGACACGGGGCTGAATCACATCTTTTACGGGCGTGATTCTTGTGCTTTCGCCGGGTTTTGCCACGTCGAGACGGACGTCTGCGATCTTCTCGTTTTCGAGGATCATCTTCCGGACGGCTTCCACGTCAACCGTGACCACGCCGTCTTCAAATTTCGACTCCGTTCCCAGGCAAACGTCGGTTACTTTCACATACCCGAGTTCGAGTTTCAAAGGGGGTTCACTCCTTTCCGTTCAGTAGTTTTCCAGATCCTGCGCGGCCGATTCGACGGCGCTGTCGATGAGGGTCAGATCCACCAACTGGAAATCCTGCAGCTCCCGCTCGCGCCAGATGCGGCGGATGGCGCCGAATTTCTCCGCGGTGAAGATGGCCTTCTCCATCAGCTCGATCGACTGCCGGTCGGCACGATCTGCCTCGCTGGAAATCATGATGGATTTGTAAGGCGTTTCATTGGGCTTGATGCTGCCGGACAGGGGGTGAGACAAAAGCCGATGGCCCGAATGGCATTTGTCCCGGGTCCGCAGAAGCACGTCCCGGTAGCCGCCCTCCACATAGCACAGGTCTATCTTGCCCAGATATTTGTCCCGTACCATGGGATTGTTGGTCACCAGCACGATCTTCATGGGACCTTCCTTTCGCATCCGCCGTGAAACCCTTGGGAACACTGCGTTTTGCCCCGCGGGCGGCATCCCGCGGGAGCTTGAAAAAAGACAGGGAGACGTGCAGACCCCGCAGTCTGTTTCGTCTCCCTGTCAGCTTTCGCCTCCAGAGCCCGGTCCTATCTGTCATCCTTTTGCCTGAAAGTTTCAAGGCTGCGGCCTTTTTCCTCTTCGGCGGCCCGCTGTTGCAGGGCGCTCTCGGACAGATGATCAACCCGACTGTATGGAATTGGATTGCTTTGACACCTTATTCCTTCGTCTCGCCCGCGGGCTTGATGATCTGCTGGATGGCGTAGATCACGAAGGTGGCGGCAGTGCCGGTGGCCTCGTCCACAAGGAGCTTCACAGTGTCGCCGTCCCGCTCCAGCACCGTGCCGATCAGCCCGCCGATGGTGGTGACCTTGTCGCCCGGCTTGACGGCGTCGTGCATGGCCCGGGTCTGCTTGTTCTTTTTCTGCCCGGGGACGATCACAAAGAAGTAGAGGATGGCAAACAGCGCCAGCGCGTAAGCCAGCACAACCAGAAGCGGTCTCATAGACGTTTCACCTCGGATTCAGAAATCAGCCGTTGAGGAACTTTTCCGCAATGTTGACGAAGGTGGCCGCGCCCATCCAGAACACGTCCTCGTCCACGTTGAACTTGGGGTTGTGGTGCGCCACGTCCGTGCCCTTGGCGGGGTTGGAGGAGCTGAGGAACATGAACGCGCCGGGCACCTCGCTGAGGTAGTAGGCGAAGTCCTCGCCGCCCATGTTGGGGTGCTCCACGGAGGTGATGACCATGTCCTCGCCCACGACCTCCTTGGCGCAGTCGGCGGCGAAGGCGGCCATCTTGTCGTCGTTGACCACCGGGGGCGCGCCCCAGTCCATCTCAAACTCGGCGCTGCCGCCGTAGGCCGCGGCGGTGCACTGGGCGATCTCGCCGATGCGGCGGGCCAGCTTCTGGCGGACCTCCTCGTCCAGGGCGCGGGTGGTGCCCTCGATGAGCACCTCGCTGGGGATGGCGTTGTAGGCGGCGCCGCCGCGGATGATGCCGATGGTGACCACCACGGGGACGCAGGCGTTGAACTCGCGGGCGTTGATGGCCTCCAGGCCGAGCACGATGTGGGCCGCGATGTTCACCGGGTCGATGCCCTTTTCCGGTGTGGAGCCGTGGCAGCCGACGCCCTTGACCTTGATGATGAAGCGGTCAAAGGAGGCCATGACGGCACCGGGGCAGCAGATGATGGTGCCGGCGGGGATATCCTTGGACAGGATGGTGCCGATGTGGGTGCCGAACACCGCGTCGGCCCCCTTGACGCCGCCGTTTGCCACCATCAGGGGCGCGCCCTTGGACTGCTCCTCGGCGGTCTGGAACATCAGGCGGACCTCGCCGTTCAGTTCCTCCTTGTGGGCGTTGAGGATCTTGGCCGCGCCCAGCAGCATGGTGGTGTGGGTGTCGTGGCCGCAGGCGTGCATGCAGCCGTCGTGCTTCGAGGCGTAGGGAACGCCTGTCTCCTCATGGATGGGGAGGGCGTCCATGTCCGCGCGCAGGGAGACCACCTTGCCGGGCTTTCCCTTGTTGATGAAGGCGAGGATGCCGGAGTCGGTCTGGGACAGCTCGTAAGGGATGCCCAGCGCGTCCAGCTTCGCGGTCACGTAGGCGCGGGTCTTGGGCAGATCCTTCCCCAGCTCGGGGATCTGGTGGAGCTCACGGCGCGTGGCGACAAGCTCGTCCTGCAGTGCTTTGCATTCTTTCCAAAACATGTTGTCAGCCTCTTTTCTGTTGGGTGCCGCAGGCGATCAGGCCTGCTTCTTCTCCGCGTTGAAGAACACGCGGGCGATGAGCACGGTGCCGAACACGGAGAGCACGATGGTGACCCACGCGGGGATGGTGCCGATCAGCTTGCAGACCAGGGGAATCAGCGCGCCGAAGACGGCGATCTTGGGCTTCTTCAGGGCGAAGTTGCCGAAGGTGGCGCCGAAGATGGCGGCGGAGGCGTAGAGCTTCAGGCCGTCGGTGATCGCCTGGGGCAGGACCGACACGATGGCGGTGCCCACAAAGGCGGCCGCGGTGGTGGCGATCAGGTTGGTGATGATGGAGCCGCAGATGGCCATGGTGGAGACCACCTCGGCCTGGATGGTGCCGGCCTCGCTCTCGGTGACGTCCAGGGCCAGGGAGGCGCAGGGCACGCGCATGTTGCCGATGTTGCCGGACAGGAAGCTCAGATAGGTGCCGGACATGCCCAGAGCCGCGTAGTAGGAGACAGGCTCCACGATGTAGAAGGCGCCGAAGGCGATGGCCGTCAGGGCCCAGGCGCTGAGCACCAGCTGGGTGTCGGGCCAGCAGTCAAACTTGCTGCAGAGATACAGGACGGGGATGAAGGCCGTGATCGCCGCGAGGATGTTGGTGGGAGAACCGATGCGGGTACAGCTCTTCTTCCAGGTCTGCATGTAGTTGGTGTTGTCCATGGTGATTCTCCTTTCCCAATCAAGTGAGGATCAGGGCGCAGGCGATGCCGAAGAGCATGGCGATGCCGAGGGAATACTCCGCCAGCTTCGGGTGCTTGGGAACGACCCATTTGCCCAGGGCCATCATGCACAGGGCGCCGGAGACGACCGCCACAAGGTTGCCCATGCTGATGACGGGACCGCCGTTGAGGAAGCCCTTGGAGACGATGGAGTTGATGTTCAGATAGCCGAAGATACCGATGGAGCAGGCGGCGGACATATAGCCCAGCCAGTGGGTATCGCCGCCGGAGAGCTTTTCGCGCAGAACCTCCAGGCTGGGGGTGGCGACGCCGGTGACCAGCAGCCAGCCCGCGCCGTTGAGGGCCATGGCAAACCAGGACACAGCCAAGATCTCCAGCGTGTAGCCCTCGCCGCCCAGGGTGACGCCCGCGGCGGTGGCGCCGTTGGTGGCGGCGGCCAGCTCCGTGGGGGCCGCGCCGATGATGGACAGACGCAGCCAGGACATGGGGCCGCCGATGGCGGACATCAGGCCCACCATGACGATGAACACGCCCAGGGCCGGGCCGATGGCGGTCACCAGACCGATGCGGAAGGCCTTCTTGGGGATTTCGGGATCAATGCGGCACTCCTTGGTGGCCTTGTTGGCCGCCCGGATGAACAGCACAGCCTGCACGGCGGCGATGATGACCGTGAAGCTGCAGAGGAACCACATGATCGGGAGATTGGAAATCTGCAAGTAGTCCATAAATGTGTATCTCCTTTCATTGAGTTTTGGGCTTTTTCTCCGGGCCGCGTTCCCCGACCCCCTGCCGGTGACCGCTTGGAAAGAAAACGCCCGATGCCGGAGGGTAACGATAAAGGAAAAGGGACAATCGAAATCCTCTGCCGGTCGGCTTCTCGGGCCAGGGAAGACGGCTTCACAAAAAATTCACAATTAACCCTTACGTGATTAGTTTATCAAAATGTTCATATTTTATCAAGGCGCAATGACAGAATCCTTACAAATACGGCAAAGCGTCCAAAAATGCTCCGGCTTTTTTGGCAAAAAAAACAAGGGCGGGAAAGGTTCCCGGAAGATTCCGGAAACCTTTCCCGCCCTTATTCCCACCGGATCGGAGGGGACGCTCAGCTGACGGTCACGCTGGCGGCGCGCTCGGGGGCAAACTCCTCCGCCATGTCATAGATGTTGAAATGGGTGAAGTCCCGCAGGGTGCGGCCCTGCAGCTCGTAGGTGCGGATGAACTTGCTGCCCTGCAGATGGGACCAGTGCTCCGTGTCCCAGGTGAGATAGCCGTCGGCGTCGGTGACGGGGGCGGCCAGGACAAAGTCCACCTGCCTCCCGCTCTTCATCAGCTCGATCAGACCCTTCCGGTCCGTGTCCAGCTCCTGCTTGTTGACGGTGTCAAATACCTTCATGTGTTTGGCTCCTTTCTTCGCGGACGCTCTCCCCTGGGCGGACGATGCGGGCGATCCATTCCTTCCGGATCTCCCAGATGTTGCCGCACACGTTGAAGATGGTCCAGCTGTCGATCTCAAAAACCCGATTCCAGCTCTCCTGAATCCTTTCCCTTTCGCCGGGGAACATGCCGCCGTAGCGCCCCCGGTACAGGTCGTAGCTGCTGGTGACGCCCAGCTCCTTCAGATGCGCCCGGTACTGCGCGGCGTCCGCCTCGTCTTTGGGCAGGTACATGCGGTTGAGAACATAGTCCCACTTGCCCTCGTCGAAGAAGATGATCCTCTCCTTCGGCACGTCCAGCACATAGACCACGGTGCCCTCAATGGGCGGCAGGCAGTTTTCCGCGCTGATCGAGCACCAGATGGAGGCCTCCGCGTCCGGCGGCCGGGGAACGATCTTCTCGGCCCGGCGGGTGAACCAGGCGTAGCTGGCCATGTAGTGCTCCGCCATGTCCCCGAAGTGCAGGCGCACGTACATACTGCGGTTGAGGATGCGCCCCGTGCGCTCCAGTTCCATCAGGGTCTTGTCGTTCTGCCGGGTGTACAGACGGAAGGTCTCCGCCATGGCGCACCTCTCCTCTCTGCCTGCTGATGAAACCATTCTACCAGAGGTAGCCGTCGCTGTCAAAGCCCCTGTGAAAAAAGCAAAACCCGGGCAGACGCGCAGGGCGGCTGCCCGGGTGGGCTGTCGGGAAATATCAGGCGTGGGCGCTGTGGTAGTCGGCGGCGGCGGAGACGTCGGGCTGCTCCAGCATGGCGGCGGCCCGCTGGCTGCCGGAATCGCGGGCGCGTTCAAACCAGCGGCTGGCCTCCTCGGCGCTCCTGGTCATGCCGATACCCAGATAGTACATCTCGCCGATCTGCTCCTGCCCCTGGGCGTTGCCCTGCTCGGCGGCGCGCATGTTCCAGTCCATGGCTTTCTCGGCGTTCTGCTCCACGCCCAGACCGTCCATGTAGATGCGGCCCACCTGCGCCTGGGCGTCGGCGTCGCCCTCCTCGGCGGCGATCAGATAGGTCTCCAGCGCCTTGGCGTAATCCTGGGGATAGCCGCCCATGCCGTAGAAGTACAGGTCGCCCAGGAACTTGACGGCGTGGAGGTTGCCCGCGTCGGCCAGCTCCTTGATGCGGTCGGCGGCCTTGGCGTACAGGGCGGAAGCCTTGGCGGCGTCCACCTTCCGGGCGTTCTCCACGGCGGGGGTCGTGCCGGTCTCGGTGGTCTGGGCCGCCGCGGCCGCGTCGGCGGCATTGCTCACCGCGTTGGGACGCGGGGCGTCAAAGAAGGCGGCCAGATCCATCAGCTCGTAGGGGGTCAGCTTGTCGGCGGCGGCGTAAGCCTTGTCGGCGGCGGCGAGGGCCAGCTCAAAGTTCTTCTCCACGCCGCGGCCCTTGGAAAAGCAGTCGGCCAGATACGCCATGGAGGCGGCGTAGTCCCGGTCGCCGGCGGGGACCTCGTCGGCCAGGGCGACAAACTTGATGTAGCCGCGGGCGGCCTCATCCTTGTCCTGCCGCAGGCCGTTGCCGTTGTAGGCGGCGTCGGCCAGCAGGTACCGGGCGGAGACCACGCCGCCTGCGGCGGCGTCCTGCAGGTAGCCCACGGCGCGGTTGTAGTCCGCGTCGACGCCCAGCCCCTGGTAATAGGCCTTGCCCAGCAGGGCGGAGACCGTGGGGGAGCCGACGGTCTGCAGCGCGGAGAGGGCCCTGACGGCGTCGGCGTAGCTGCCGGCGTCAAAAAGCGCGGCGGCGGCGTCCACGTCCGCGGCGGGGTCCGGGGTGGCCTCGGGGGCGGGAGCCTCGGTGGCGGCGGGGACGGCGGGGGCCTTCTTCCCGCAGGCGCAGAGCGTCAGCGCCAGGGCCAGCAGCAGAACAACAGAAAGAAACTTCTTCATGTCAATCACCTTTCGATTCGGATCGGCCCGGCATCCGGGCCTCTGCGGCGTCCGGCACAGCCGGAAGGGAAATGCGGCCGCAAAACATATCTATTATAGGACAGCGCGCCGCACATTGCAAGAGCAAATCCCGCCGTTTCTGTTTTGACGTTTTTGGGCCGCCTGAGTTCCCGCCGGGCGAAACTTTCTGTGGATTTTTTGTGAGCAGCCTGCTATACTGTACAGAGGAAAGAGTTCCGTTTTCAGCTTACTTTCCGGATATTCCGGCACCAATGAAAGGAGATATACATTATGGGTTTGATTCAGGCAGCTCTGAGCTCCGCGGGCACCGTTCTCGCCGACCAGTGGAAAGAATACTTCTACTGTGAAGCTCTCGACAGCGACACGCTGGTGGTCAAGGGCAGAAAAAAGGTCAGCGGCCTCTCCTCCAACCGGGGCAGCGACAACATCATTTCCAACGGCTCCATCGTCTCCGTGGCCGACGGCCAGTGCATGATCATCGTGGACAACGGCAAGATCGCCGAGCTCTGCGCCGAGCCGGGCGAGTTCCGGTATGACGCCTCCAGCGAGCCCTCTGTCTTCGCGGGCGATCTGGGCACCAGCATCAAGGAGGTCTTCAAGACCCTGGGCAAGCGCTTCACCTTCGGCGGCGAGATCCCCAAGGACCAGCGCGTCTACTATTTCAATACCAAGGAGCTGGTGGGCAACAAGTACGGCACCCCCTCTCCCGTGCCCTTCCGCGTGGTGGACCAGCGGGCCGGCATCGACCTGGACATCGCCATCCGCTGCTTCGGCGAATACTCCTACCGCATCGCAAACCCCATTCTCTTCTACACCAACGTCTGCGGCAACGTCAGCTCCGCCTATACCCGCTCCCAGCTGGACAACCAGCTCAAGACCGAGCTGCTGACCGCCCTGCAGCCCGCCTTTGCCCGCCTGTCCGAAATGGGCATCCGCTACTCCAGCCTCCCGGCCCACACCGGCGAGATTGCCGACGCCCTCAACGAGGTGCTCTCCGCCAAGTGGCGCGACCTGCGCGGCATTGAGATCGTCTCCTTCGGCGTCTCCTCCGTCAAGGCCAACGAGGAGGATGAAAAGCTCATCAAGGAGATGCAGCGCAACGCGGCATACCGCGATCCCACCGCCGCGGCGGCCGCCATCGTCGGCGCCCAGGCCCAGGCCATGCAGGACGCGGCCAACAACGCCTCCGGCGCCGCCATGGGCTTCATGGGCATGAACATGGCCGCCCAGGCCGGCGGCATCAACGCGGCCAACCTCTACGCCATGGGCGCCCAGCAGCCCGCGCAGCCGGCCGCCCCCGCCGCCCCCGCGGCAGACTCGTGGACCTGCCCCGGCTGCGGCAAGCAGGCCTTCGGCAAGTTCTGCACCGAGTGCGGCACCAAAAAGCCCGCCGACGGCTGGACCTGCCCCAGCTGCGGCAAGGTGAACAAGGGCAAGTTCTGCTCCGAGTGCGGCGCGAAGAAGCCCGCCGACGCCCCTCTCTACAAGTGCGACAAGTGCGGCTGGGAGCCTGAGGATCCGGCGCATCCCCCCAAGTTCTGCCCCGAGTGCGGCGACCCCTTTGACGAGAGCGACGTCAAGTAACGTCGCAACATTCTCCCCCGGAGGCTCTGCCTCCGGGGGAAAACCCAAGCGAGGTGAAAGCCTGTGGCAAGTCAGATAACCAATTACCAGTGCCCCGCGTGCACGGGCCCGCTGCGCTATGACGGCGCCAGCGGCATGCTCGCCTGCGACTACTGCGGCAGCAAGTTTTCCGTGCAGGAGATCGAGGCGCTGTACAAAGAGAAGGACGAGGCGGCGGCCGCCGCTTCGGCTGAGGCGCAGGTACAGGAGGAAGCCCACGCGGAAGGGGAATGGACGGATTCCGGCACCAACTGGGCCAAGGACCAGGGGCTGAAGCTCTACAACTGCCCCAGCTGCGGCGCGGAGCTGATCTGCGACGAGACCACCGCCGCCACCTCCTGCCCCTACTGCAACAACCCCTCCATCGTCCCCGGCCAGCTCAGCGACATGCTCAAGCCGGACTACATCATCCCATTTAAATTGGACAAGGAGGCGGCCAAGGCCGCGCTGAAGAACTACTACCGGGGCAAGAAGCTCCTGCCCCGCGCCTTTTCCGAGCGCAACCACATCGAGGAGATCAAGGGGGTCTACGTGCCTTTCTGGCTCTTTGACGGCACCGCCGACGCGGACTTGAGCTACCAGGGCACCCGGGTCACTTCCGTGACCCAGGGGGACACCATCATCACCACCACCGACACTTTCCGGGTGCGCCGGGCGGGCACGGTGGACTTTGAGAAGATCCCCGTGGACGCCTCCAGCAAGATGCCCGACGCCCACATGGACGCCATCGAGCCCTTCGACTATTCCGAGCTCAAGCCCTTCTCCAACGCCTACCTGCCGGGCTTCATGGCCGACAAGTACGACGTGCAGCCCGAGGCCTGCTACCGGCGGGCCGACGAGCGGGCGGAGGCCACCACCGGCGATCTGATGGACCGCACGGTCTCGGGCTACTCCAGCTGCGTGCCGGAGCGGCGGCAGATCCATATCCGCCGCGGCCGGGTGAGCTACGCCCTGCTGCCGGTGTGGCTGCTGGCCACCCGCTGGAACGGGCAGAACTACCTCTTCGCCATGAACGGCCAGACCGGCAAGCTCATCGGCGATCTGCCGGTGTCCAGGGGCCGCGCTCTGGCCTGGTTTGCGGGCATCGCGGCGCCGCTGGCGGCCATCCTCGCCATGCTGCTGTACTGAGGGGAGGGGCACCATGAGAAAGAAACTGTTTGTCTGCCTGCTCCTCGCGGCGGCGCTGATGCTGTCCCTGGGCCTTGCCGCCCACGCGGAGAGTCAGCTGGACTATGTCAACGACTACGCGGGCCTGCTCTCGGAGGAGAGCCGCAGCGCCCTCAACGCCCGTGCGGAGGAGATCTCCCGCCAGTACGGCTTCCCGGTTACCATCGTCACGGTCAATGACTACCGCGACTATGTGTCCAGCGGCGGTATCGAGTATTTTGCCGAGGAGGTTTTTCACACCTACGGCCTGGGCGCGGGGGAGAGCGAGGACGGCATTCTCCTGGCCCTGAGCATGAACGAGCGGGACTTTGACCTCTACGCCCACGGGGACTTCGGCAACTACGCCTTTACCGACTACGGCAAGGAGCAGCTGGCCGATACCTTCCTGGACAACTTCCGCCGCGACGACTGGGAGGGCGGCTTTGCCGACTACATCGACAACTGCGGCGTGCTGCTGGCCCGGGCGAAAAACGGCGACCCGGTGGACCAGTGGATCCCCGATCCCCCGGTACAGCAGGAGCGTCAGCACGGCATGACCCCCATGAAATGGCTTGTAAGCCTGCTGTTCCCCGGCCTGGCGGGCGGCGCTGCCGTCTCCGGCATGTCCCGCCAGATGAAGACCGCCGTCAAACAGACCCGGGCCGAGGAATACGTGGGCCGGGGCAGCCCCCACCTGAACATCCGGGACGATCAGTTCATCAACCGCAATGTGACCCGGCAGGTGATCCGGCGGCAGGAGGTCAACAACCGCCCCGGCGGCCACTACGGCGGCACCACCATCAGCGGCAGCCACGGCGGCTCCCACCACAGCGGCAAGTTTTAAGCGTTGATACGCAAAAACCCAGGCTGGAAATCCAGCCTGGGTTTTTTATGCTATTTTTTCTCCAGCAGGAAGCTCTTGCCGAAGCCGTAGGGATTGCCGTGCCGGCCGGCGCGCACGTGCTCCGCCATTCCCGGCCGGTCCGTGACCACCAGGCCCGCGAGCCGATCGATCCCCAGCTCCAGCAGCGCCGGGCACATGGGCACCGAGGGCCCTGTGAGCACGGTGACGGCGTTTTCGCACAGCTGAAGCAGGTGGGGCAGAGTCTTGTTGATGAGACTGCTGCCGGTGATGAGCACCAGGTCGCACCGGGGCAGAATCCAGTCGCAGGCGGCGTCCGGGTAGTCCCCCTCCTGAGGGTCGCGCTCCAGCACGTAGACCGCCTTTGCCAGATCCCGCAGACCGGGAGGGCCGTGCATGTGGCCGACGATGCCCACGGTGCGGCCCCGGAGGTCGATGCCCTCGGTGTAGTACTTCTCAAAGGGCAGGCAGCAGCCCAGCTCTTCCATGCGCGCCGGGGTGTTGTAGAAGGCGTTGGCCGCCGCAAGACCGAAGGCCGCCTCCTCCAGATTCCAGGAGGCCGCGGCTTTTGCCGCCTCACACAGCGGCAGCCCCAGCAGCCCCTCCGGATACAGGGGCGCCACGGTGCTGCCCGGCGTGTCCATGCCGAGACCGAGACTCGCCGCCGTCTCCACCATGCTCCAGCGCGCCCCGGCGGTGAGGGCGGTGATGGGCGCCTTGCCCGTCACCCCCGCGGCCAGGGCCTCATAGAGGGCAAAGAAATCACGCTTCATTGCGCCTGGCCCTCAGCTCGATCATCTGCCCGGCGATGGAAATGGCGATCTCCGCCGGGGTCTCGGCTTTGATGGAGAGACCGATGGGGGTGGTAATGCGGGCAAAGTCCTCGTCCGTAAAGCCGTATTCCTCCCGCAGGCGCTGGAACACGCCCGCCTTCTTGTGCTTGGAGCCGATGACCCCGATGTAGCAGGCGGGAGTCTTCAGCATCTGGGCCTGCACCACCGCGTCGAAGGCGTGGCCCCGGGTCATGACGCAGGCGTAGTCCTCTTCGCCCACGGTGATGAAGTCCGCGATGCGGGTAAAGTCGATGAGAAGAACCTCCTCGGCGCTGGGGAAGAGCTCCCTGCGGGCAAACTCGGGCCGGTCGTCCAGGGCCACGCAGCGAAAGCCCACATGGCTCAAAACCGGCACCAGCTCCTGGGCTACGTGGCCGCAGCCGAAGACGTAGACCCGGCCGGAGGAGTTGATCTGCTCGCAGTAGAGATCCCGGCCCTCCTTCACCAGGTGCCTGGGGTGGCGGGAGAGCTCCGCCGTGAGCCACGCCGGCGCGTCCACGCCCACGGTGCCGCAGCTTTTGGCGTAGAGGCCCAGGCGGCCCTCCGCCCCAATGTCGCTTAAAAGCCAGAGGTCCGCGCCCTGGGCAAAGAGCTCCTCGGCCTTCTCGCAGAGGGCCAGGGTCTCTTCATCCCCGGCGGGGAGGAAACGGAAGAAGACCTGCACCGCGCCGCCGCAGATCATGCCCAGATTCTGCACGTCGTCCCTGGTCAGGGAGAAATCCTGCTGGCCGGAGACTCTTTCTTTCAGCATCTTCGCCGCGATCTGCTCGGAGCGGTATTCCACCGCGCCGCCGCCGATGGTGCCGCAGACGCGGCCGGTGTCGGCGATCAGCATCCGCGCGCCCGCCCCCCGGGGGGTGGCGCCGGAGGAGGCGATGACCGTGACCAGCACCAGGTCCTTGCCCTGCCGCAGCAGGGACGCGATCTGCCGAAACATGTTTCTCATGAGGATTCCTCCTGTCGCAATCGTTTTGGGAAAACGGGGTTAGAGCACCCCGTCAAAGAATTCGTCGAAAAGATCATTGGCGGTCTCCCGGAGCCTGGCCTCGTAGCGGGTGAAGGCGGCCACGAGACGGCGGCCGTCCTCGGTGAGACGGCTCTGCCCGCCGCTGGCGCCGCCCTGGCTGCGCTCGATGAGCGTGCGGCTGAACTGGGACTCCATGGTACGGATGATGTTCCAGCCCGTGGAGTAGGAGATCTGCATGCGCTGGCAGGCGGTGCGGACGGAGTGGGTCTCGTCCACCAGGCCCAGCAGCATGGCGATCTTGCTGTCAAAGAAGGGGAGCTCCTTGGCCAGGGCCACGCTCACCGTGGGGCGGATCAGCTGCTGGTTGTGAAAGTGCAGCAGCGCCTGGTAATCCTCCGGTGTGTCCGCGTCGTGGAGGATGCCCGCGTCCGGCACCTCGATATGGGTCATGGGGGTGCCGCAGCGGGAGATGGCCCCCTTGAGCCCGCCCTCCCCGGAGTCGGAGAGCAGCGTCTCCACCAGGGCAGAGGCGATCAGGATGGGGTGCCCCTCCTGCCCGCCGCAGACGGGGCAGGCCAGGGCCTCGCCGGAGGAAAGCAGGGCCTTCACCGTGGCGGAGGTAAACAGCGGAATATCCACCGGGGTGAAGAGGATGCGCTCACACTTGTCCCGCAGATAGCGCAGGCCGATTTTGGCCGAGTCGAACATCTGGGTGTGGGCGTAGTCCTCGTTGCGGAGGAAGACCAGACCCAGGCCGGACAGATGCCGCTCCAGGGCGGTGGCGTTGTAGCCGGTGACCATGACGATCCGGTCGGCACCGCCCTGCTGCAGCGTGGCCACGACCCGCTGGGCGATGGAGATGGAGCCGATGTTGAGCATGGGCTTAAAGTCCCCCATGCGGGAGGACATGCCCGCCGCCACGATGACAGCGCCGGTCTGCATGGAAACATACCTCCTCTCAATAAGAATGAAGCTATCATACACCCGCGCCGGGACTTTGTAAACCACCGGGCGGGCAGGAAAACGCGGGCGCTTACCCCCGGCGCTTTTTCAGCAGCGCGGCGGTGTTGCGCTCCCAGAACACCCCGTCGGCGTAGCCCTGGATGCGCGGATCCTCCTCCGCTTTTTCCAGGCGCTTCTCCGCCCAGACACAGTACTGCGCCTCCCGCTCGATGCCCACATAGTGCCGCCCCAGCTTCTTGGCGGCCACGGCCGAGGAGCCGGAGCCCAGGAAGGGATCCAGCACCACGCCGCCCGCGTCGGAGCTTGCCAGGATCAGCTTGGCCATCAGCTTCTCCGGCTTCTGGGCGGGGTGGGGGGTGTTCTCCGGCATGGACCAGAAGGGCACGGAGAGATCGTCCCAGAAGTTGGAGGGGCAGCTGTCCCGGAATTTCCCCTCCGCCGTCTCCTCCCAGTCCTTGGGCCGGCCGTTTTCCCGGTAGGGGGCCAGCACCCTGCGGCGCTGCATGACGGCCTCGGGGTGGAACACGTAGTCCCCGGACAGGGTGGCAAACCAGATGTCCTCCAGACTGTTCTTCCAGTTGCGGCTTGCCCCGCGGCCCTTCTCCCGCTGCCAGGTGATGCGGTTGAGTACCTTGAGATGCTTTGCCAGCAGCGGCCCGATGACCAGGCTGCTGCGCCAGTCACAGCAGACGTAGACGGAGGCGTTCTCCTTCAGACAGGGCAGGGCGGCGGTGAGCCAGGCCTCGGTGTAGGCGGCGTAGTCCTCCTCGTCCATCCGGCGGAAGCGGCTGCCGTTGTAATCCTTGTTCAGGTTATACGGAGGGTCCGCAATCAGGAGATCCGCAAAGCCCCGGGGCAGCAGGGGCAGCAGCTCCAGACTGTCCCCCAGCAGGGTTTTGTCCAGAATTTGGGACACGGTGAGCGGGCCCTCCGGCCGCATACAGCGGGCGAGATACGCTTCGCCCTCCTCCACGCTCAGATCCAGACTGCGGTTGTTTGCGGCTTTCATGCCCTCACCTCCCGTTAAAACAACTCTATCACAAAGCGGAGAACACGTCAATTCGAGGCTCTTTTTCAGCTCAGATAACAGCATGTTGCGGCAGACAAAATGCTCGGCGGATGACGCGGCAGCACGAACTCGTGTTGCCGCGGAATTGGACAAATTCTGCGCGGCATATCCTTCAGGGGAGGGTGATGATATGCTGAGCTGTTTTTCCGAACTGCGGTACAAGGAGGTCATCGACATCCACACGGGCTACCGCCTGGGCTACGTCTGCGACGTGGAGTTTGACGACCGGGAGGGCTGCATCAGCTCCCTGGTGACGCCGGGCCGCCCGCGCTTTTTCGGCCTGCTGGGCCGGGAGGAGGACTATGTGCTGCCCTGGAGCAGCATCATCCGGGTGGGCACGGATATCGTGCTGGTGGAGGTGAAGGGGGAGTTCATGCGCCGCAAGCGGCAGAGTCGGCTGTTTTAGTGGTTGGCAAAGGCGGCGGGATGGTTTATAATACTCTATTATTACTCTATGATGAAATCAATCCCGGGAGGGATGGCCGCCATGAAACAAACGATCGCACTGCTGCTGGCCCTGCTGCTGGCAATCCCGGCGCTTGCCGGCTGCGGGAAGGAAGAGGAGCTGGGCCCCTGGACCATGCCCCAGGTGGACACAAAGCCAACCCCCGTGCCCACCGCCGCCCCCGCCTTCGGCGGCGGCAATCCGGAGAGCTACCGCTGGAACGAGGCGGAGTTTCTCAACATGAGTCTGCCGGGGGCGGACCCGGCCAGCGTCCAGCAGAGCTTTACCCACAAGCAGACCCTGGCGCTGTTTCCCTATAACTTCCTGCCCGCCGCCATCTTCGGGGAGAGCTACTCTGCCTACGAAAAGCTCTCCCTCCAGAAGACCCAGCACCAGGTGATGCTGGATGCCGCCGGGCAGCTGGCGGAGCACTCCTATGTGGAGTTCGTCTACCTGCCCAAGGGCGGCAAGCCGGAGGAGGGGCTCTACGTCATGGCGGAGCTCTGCTCCTATGAGGAGGCCGGGGCCATCTACGCCGGGGACTACCCCCACCTGATCCTGGCGGAGGCGGAGCGCCCGCAGCGCTCTGTGTACTACCTGCGGGAGTTCGTGCTGGCCCATGTGGGCGAGCAGCGGGTGGCCCAGTTCATGCGCCTGACCCCCGCCTCCTACTTCAACGACGCCCGGGCGGCCCTGGCCGCGGCGGAGGAAAAGGGGGAACTCTACATCCCCGCCCGCCAGGTGTTCCTGACGGTCACCTGCGGCCTGAATATGAGCGACGAGGAGTTCATCGCCGCCGTCTGCGACCTGCTGCGCTTTTCCGACGGCAGCGAGATCGTCACCCCCGAGCCCAGCCATCTGCCCGCCTTCGGGGAAAAAGGCGCGGCGTAACCTCATCGAAATGCAAGCATTTCGATGAATTTGCAGCCTGCTGCAGCGCACGCCTGCGGCGCACGTTTGCAGGCTGAGAAGTGTCATTTCCGAGGCGCATGTCCTCGGAAATGACGAATGAGAATTCTTTTCGCTGACGCGAAACATGTGAGGACTTTATGCAGCAAACCGAAACAAAAAGAGAACGGGCGATCCTGGCGGGGCTCTCCGCTTCCAGCATGGACGAGCACGAGCGCTCCACCGACGTGTCCATGGAGGAGCTGGCCGCCCTGGTGGAGACCGCCGGGGGCGAGACCGTGGCCATGCTGATCCAGAACCGCCCCAGCCCCGACCCGGGGACCTTCATTGGCGACGGCAAGGTGCAGGAGATGAAGGAGCTGATCGAGCACCAGGAATGCGATCTGGCGGTGTTCGACAATGAGCTGTCCCCCTCCCAGATGCGCGTCCTGTCGGAGGCGCTGGGGGTCAAGGTGCTGGACCGCTCCGGCCTGATCCTGGATATCTTCGCCCAGCGGGCCAGGACGCGCGAGGGTCAGCTCCAGGTGGAGCTGGCCCAGTACAAGTATCTGCTCCCCCGGCTCACCGGCATGTGGAGCCATCTGGTGCGGCAGACCGCCGCGGGCGGCTCCTCGCCCATCGGCACCCGCGGCCCCGGCGAAACCCAGCTGGAGACCGACCGCCGCCACATCCGCCGGAAGATCCAGAAGCTGGAGGAGGAGCTGGCCCAGGTGCGCAAGGTGCGTTCCACCCAGCGCCGCCGCCGGGAGAAGAACGCCATGCCCGTGGTTGCCCTGGTGGGCTACACCAACGCGGGCAAATCCACGCTCTTAAACTGCCTGACGGGCTCCGACATCCCGGCCAACGACCGGCTCTTCGACACCCTGGACACCACCACCCGCCGCCTGCAGGTGGACGAGCTGCAGGAGGTCCTCCTGTCGGACACCGTGGGCTTTATCCGCAAGCTGCCCACCCACCTGATCGAGGCCTTCAAGGCCACGCTGGAGGAGCTGTCCTATGCCGACGCCCTGCTGCACGTCATCGACATCTCCAACCCCGAGTGGGTGGAGCAGGCCCGGGTGGTGGACGAGCTGATTCGCCAGCTGGGGGCGGAGAGCACCCCCTGCATCCGGGTCTACAACAAGTGCGACCGGTACTTCGGCATCCTCCCCCGGGGGGAGGACTGCGTCTGCATCTCCGCCAAAAGCGGGGAGGGGGCCGCGGAGCTGATGGAGAAGCTCTCCCGGCTGCTGGACAAGGGCAAGCGCCGGGTGAAGCTGGAAATCCCCTATGCCGCCGCCGCGGTGCTGGACAGCCTCAACCGGGAGGGCGCGGTGCTCAGCACCGAGTACACCGACACAGGCGTCACGGTGGAGGCCGTGGTCCCGCCGGAGCTCTTCGGCAGGGTCAAGGCCTACATCCCCGGCTACACGGAACCGAAAGAGGACTGGGAGACATGAGCGAGTATATCATCCCGGCGGGGGCGGGAGAGTCGGAGCTGACGGAAAAGCGCTCCCGCTTTCTGGGCCATGTCCGCATGGTTCAGACCGAGGACGAGGCCCGGGACTTCATCCAGGAGATGAAAAAGAAATACTACGACGCCCGGCACAACTGCTGGTGCTACTCCATCCAGGACGGCCCCGAGCGCTACAGCGACGACGGGGAACCCCAGGGCAGCGCCGGCATCCCCATGCTGGAGGTGCTGCGCCGCCGAGGCGTGACCAACGCGGTCTGCGTGGTGACGCGGTACTTCGGCGGGGTGCTGCTGGGGACCGGCGGGCTGCTGCGGGCCTACACCAAGGCCACCGCCGACGCCCTGGACGCGGCGGGGCTTGCCGCGGTGCGCCCCTGGGCGGAGACGGAGCTCACCTGCAGCTACGGCCAGCTGGAGAAGATGAAGGCCGAGGCCGCGGCCGCCGGCGGCGTGCTGGAGGATCTGGCCTACGGCTCGGACGTGACGCTGAAGGTGCTGGTGCCCGCGGAGGACGCGGCGGCCTTCGCGGCCAGGATCTTCGACCGCAGCGCGGGCAGCGTCCGCGTCCGGATCACCGGGGAGAGCCGCCGGGCGGTGAAGCTCGGCTGACAGGCGCGGAATCTGCCGGCAAAAAATTTTGAAAAAATAAAGGGAAATAAACTTTTGCGTCGTATAAAGAGTTAGGGAAGGAAATCTTCCCTTGCTCTTTTTTATTTGTGCGTGGAAAGGAGTGGTACCTGTGTCCTGCCCCCGTGAAGAGAGAGAACAGCTGGAACACTGGATCGTCGGGCCTTACGGCGTGCGCGCGGAGGACACGCGCGGGCGTCTCGTCCCGGAGGAGGAG
>JBGUNL010000030.1:0-5539 GCA_045117295.1 Candidatus Limivicinus sp. | reverse complement strand
TACAGCTCGATGGTGAGATAGGAGCGCATGGGCGTCCGCGCCTTGCGCAGGAAGAGGATGGTGGTGCTGCCGTTGATATGCCGGGCGGCGTACCCAGCCACACAGTGGTGCAGCGTCTTCCCCTCCTGGATGATCTCCTCCGCGCTGTTGGGGATCAGGATCCGCAGCCCGCCCATCTTGAAGCTGTATTTCTGCTCCAGCATCTTCCTCCGGTTTTTGTACCGCTTCATCTCGTCCAGACGGTTCATCTCGCCCAGGGTCTCGGCGGCCGCGTCGTGCCGCTCCTGCAGGTTCTTCGGCATGACCACCGTCTGCTCCGCCATGTCGTAGTGCAGGCGCTCCGCCATGTCCAGGTAGTCCTTCCAGGTCTGGATGATGTGGCTCACCGGCAGCGCGTACTGCCGGCAGCGCGGCATCAGCCTGGCGACATACCGGGCGGCCTTGCCCAGCTCCACGCCCGCCTTCTCGGCGCAGGCGGAGACCTTCTGCAGGTTGTCCGTCCCGCATACCATCTCCACCAGCGTCATGTATTGGTCAAAACTCCCCGTGCGCATGGTCTTCCGCCAGGCTTTGAGATCTGCAAAGGTCATCTCCGCTTTGAGGAAAATCTTCGCGTCCTTTTTGTCCATCCGCAGGAAGCCCGCCGGCGTCCTGGCCTTCCAGTTGATCAGCTCCGCGTTCTTCTTTCCGTTCTCGATCAGCTCCCGCACCGCGTCCTCGAAGCCCATCTTGACGGCGAACTCCATCTGCGGCAGCTGTGTGTACCAGCCCAGATACTTCACGAACCACCGGGCGGGCACCTGCTCCTCCAGCTTCGCCCCGTACTGGTATTCGTAGAAGGGCAGGATCTGGCAGTATCGGAGGGCGCTGTGCTCCAGCGCATCGCCCAGCCCGATCACGGAGTAGTCGCCATAGTACGGCTTCCAGTTCAGCCTGTTCGGGTTGAACGGGTCGCTGATCGTCTTCATGGACTGCCAGCTCAGCTTATAATCCATCCCGTCGCAGGCCCAGCTCATGATGATCTCTTTCCAACCCATGGCCGCGCCCGGGCGGAAATAATACCGGGCTTTCGGAAACCAGCTGATCTCCCCGGCCAGGTCGTCCCAGTTGAAGCGCCTTCGGCAGTCCCCCGCCTCGATCAACAGCCCGCCGTCCGGTGCCGGCCAGGCCACCGCAGTCTTGATCCAGCTCTCCAGGCTGTGCATCTCATAGTGGAATTTGTAGACGGCCTTGCCCTCTACCTCCCGCCCACAGTTCGGGCAGTTGCATTTTTCGTTGTGGAGCTTTCCCCGGGCGTAGTTTCCGCGCACCGCCGGGAAGCCCTCCCGGCAGGCGGTGCAGAAGCAGTACCGCGTCCCGGGCTCCGGTTCGTCCAGTCCTGTGTCGTCGTAGGCCATGCGGAAAAACAGGTACTGCGGGAAGAAATCCCGCACCCGGTCCTCCTGCTCTTGCGTGAGCTGGCCGTCAAACCAGCGGAAGACCTGCTCCCGCTCCGCCTCCGGCAGCGTGCATTTCGGATTTCCCATGCCGCCACCTCACAGAAAAGCGCTCAGGTCGATGACCAGCCCGCCGTCCTTCTCGCCGTCCTCGGCGTCCTGCTCTTTTCCCGCCGCGTCCCCGATCAGGTCGATGTGCATCTCAAAGCGCACCTTGCTGCCCGGAAAATAGAACGCTGCGGCCTTGCCGTAGGCCTCCAGATCGCTGATCGACTGGCCCACGCCCCGGGCTACTTCCGCCATACAGGCGGAAAAGCTCCCGCCCTGGACGATGGCCTGGGCAAACTCTTCGTTTTGCTCGGCAAAGTGCAGCAGCGCGTCCTTCACCGCCGGCGCCATGGCGCTGGCCTTGCTGCCGGTGATCTTGTCCTTGGCCAGCTTCTCCCTGGCCTGTTCGTAAAACGTGCTCATAGGTTCCTCCGATTCTGTAAAACTGGTTTATTCTTGTCCATGTCAAAAATCTCTGCTATACTCGGAGGCGTAGACCTCCTGTCATCTACACCTCAACCGGGGACCCCGGGCGCTTGTCACAGCGTCCGGGGATCTTTTTGTTTATCGGGCTTTTTCAGCTCCCGCAGCTCCTCCCGTGCTTTCCGCAGCAGGAAGTTGCGGATGGCTTCCGGGCTCGGATCGCCGTAGTCTGAGCAGTACCCCTCCGCGGCGAACATGTCCGCCGCGATGGTGAGCGCCCTGTCCAGCAGTGCCAGCTTCCTGGCGTCTCTCTGGTTCACCGCTTGTCTCCCTTCCCCCGTCATCGCGAGCCAGCGCTCACGCTGGCGTGGCGATCCGTTCTCCCGTACTGGATCTGGTACTGTGTGCAGTACCGGCGCTGCTTGCAGAAATCACAGCGGCAGCTGCCCTCGGTGTTCGGCACCCTCTTATGTACCAGCCCCGCGGTAGTGAGATCCTTCTCACAATCCACGCAGGCAAACCGCTCTACGATCTTCATACGCCGCCCTCCATTTCCCGCTCCCAGCATTTCCTGCAGGCGGCCGCGGCCTCCTCCGGCTTGTAGCCTTTAAGACAGATGCAGGGGGATTTCTCTTCATAGCCCAGATCTTCCAGGCACAGGCTGCTGATCGTGTGATTGATCATGCTGCGCGTCATCTTCTCATTGCTCTTTTCGAGCTTTTCAAGAAACGTCATTTTATTCTCCTTTCTGTGGGCACCACGCCGGCCGCATCACCGGCCCCACTGTCCCCAGGCTGAACAGCTCCAGCACCCGGCCGAAGTGGTTGATGCTGCCCACCGGATCGGCCGGCGACATGCAGCGGCAGGCCTTGACGCCCCTGGGCCAGTCCTCCACCGCCATGCACAGGCAGCTATTGCAGTTCTCCATCTCCGGCGTCCTTCTCATAGCTCACGGCCTTGGCTACGCCGTTGTAAACCCAGTAGAGCCATAAGCTCAGTTCCTCCCGTGCCTGGCACATCTCGATGATGGCCACGAGGAACATCCCATCCTTTGCCGTGATGTATGGCCTCCCGTTCGGTCTCCTACGCAGTGTCAGCCGCAGGACGTCCGAGTCCATGATCGGCTTCAGGTACTTGGCTTGGATCAGATAGACCTTGCCGTCCGCTGTCCTCAGCGGTACCATGTCCTTCCCGCTGTGGAGAATCCGGTCGTTTCCATCCCAGATCAGCTCCCGCTCGTCTTCTCCGTCGTCTTCGGTGTCGTAGCTATCCGGCATGTCCACGCTGCGGATGATCATGTCCGCCGCCTTTTCCGTGCTGATATCGAAGATGGCGGTCAGCGCACTGGAGCTAAGTTTCCCCATGGCAGATGGCAGCAGATAGGCAGCGCACCCGTCCCCGACCCACTGGCGCGTATTATCGTCATACAGTACGATGGTCTTTGCCTTGCTGCAAAGTGCGGCAAGCGCTTTGATTTTCATTCTTCTTTCCTCCTTCTCTTGAATCGCAGCTGACAGATTCCTTTTCTCCGCACCCACACACCCGTCCGGATCCGGCGCCTCTGTTCCTCCGGGTTCCAGCCGCAGGTGCCGCAGCGAAAATCGCAGGTCACGCATGGCTTCTCCCGGATCACCCTCTTCAGGTCGTTGCTGTAGGTGGTCATCTCACACGGGACTCTCTTCCGCTCTTCCATATGCCGCCCTCCGTCATTCCGAACCAGCGCGCACGCTGGTGTGGGAATCCGCTTTTTCTTTCGCTTTCCTTATCGCCCGGCGATCCCACGCCGGGTGGATCGGCAGGCCCTCCCGGGCGCGCCAGTTGTAGACTGTGGTCTGGCTGCACCCCAGCAGTTCCATGATCTCCTGGTCACATGCGCCCTCGTCGTAGAGCCTCCGGGCCGCGTCCCAGTCGTAGCGCATCCCGCCGCCCATCTGATCCCGGTTCACCGGCAGCTGCGGCTGTTGCCGATTCCGCCAGCGGCAGGCCCATCCCTTCTGTTTCCCCAGCGCGGTGTCGATCTCCCGATCTGTGGCCCCGGCATTGTAGAGCGCCAGCGCCTCGTCCTCTTTGTTCCGCGTCAGGATTTCCACCGGGCTTGTCCCATCCGGGGCGTAGTACGGGCAGTTGCACGGCAGCTGGAGCCGGCCCGGCAGCCCCTTGATCCTGCTCTTCCCGGTTATACGCAGATAATCGCAGCCGTGCGCCCATACGCCCTCTTTCGCCTGGTTCCGATAGATGCAGTCCGGATGCCTGCAGCGTTCATCGTCCGTCATGCCGCCCCGCCTCCCCTTCTCCGTGTAGGGGCCGACGCCCTCGGCGGCCCGCGGTCTTTCGCCGGTCGCCCCAAACGGCAAAGAGCAGATACCCCGGCACCGTGATGTAGTTGAGGGCAAGCCAGCCCTCCCCAAAGTGCGCCGCCAGTACGAACGGCGCCAGCAGCGCCGTGCAGATCAGCGCCGTCATCATGAAGGCCAGCACCATGACCACGGCCTTCTCTGTTTTGTGTGTCATGGACTCACCCTCCTGTTCCAGACTCTGGCCGCTTTCTTAGGTGAGAGATACTTCATCGTCCGGAGCTCGCACTCCTGGTTTGTGCAGATCACGAACCAGGTCTGCATCTCCCCGCACAGTCTGGAATCCTCCCAGCTTTCCCGCATCGCTGCCTTTTCCCCGCAGCACGGGCAGTTCTCCAGCTCGATCATGTCCCGCTCCTCTCCGGCAGCACGGCCTTGAGCTCCGCTCGGTAGATGTTCCCCTCCAGCTGGAAGCGGATGCCTCCCTGTTCCAGCAGCAGATCCGCCAGCCGATAGGCCAGCTCTTTTTCCCAGTACTGCCTTGCCTGCGCCCGCTCCGTCTCCCGTCTGGGGTCGAAGCCCATCGCCTCGGCCTGCTCTCTTCCGACCTGCATGGAGCTTTTGCACGTTACAAAGCGCATCTCCGCCGTCCGGAAAACCACCGGCTCTCCGGTCACCGTCGGCAGCTCCTGGCCCCTTGCCTTCCCCTGGAGGGGAAGGTGGCGCGAAGCGCCGGATGAGGTGTTCCCCCTGTTTTTCAGTCCGCAGAAGAGCACGCCCCCTGCGCTCAACAGCACGATCACGATCATGCAGATACAGCCTGTCCTGGTCATCTCCTGGTCTTCTTTCTCAGGGCCTTCGGGAGCCGGGCCTTTTCCCGGGCGACGGCCTCGTCTCTGGCCTCGACGGCCAGCTCCTTCCAGTGCCGGGCAAAGTGGCTGCTCGCCCGCGTGCCCATGATCACAGGCTCCTTGTTGTAGCCGGTGGCGCCCTTCTTGTCCATCTGCGCCCGGGCCATCTGCCGCGCCAGCTTCCGCGGCCAGATCTTCGCTTTTGTTTCCATGGTTTTTCTTCCTTTCTCTATAACCGGGCGTACTGCTCCGGGTGCTGTGTGTAATAGTCGCTCATGTCCTCGGAGAGCCGCCGCAGCATCCGCCGCTGCCACTCCGATTTTTCCTCCGGCGTGAGATCCTCGACCGCTCTCACCCGCCCGTCCGGCATCGTGACAAAGCACGCAAACGTCAGCGCCCTCTTTGTAGGGGCCGACGCCCCCGGCGGCCCGTTTCTCTTCCCGGTCAAAGCTCTCACCTCCTGACCATCCTATGCCGTCCCGGCTTG
>JBGUNL010000029.1:0-3396 GCA_045117295.1 Candidatus Limivicinus sp. | reverse complement strand
CACGTTGTCGCCGGCCTCGGCGTACTCGAGGGTCTTGTGGAACATCTCGGTGCCGGTAACGGTGGTCTCGGTGGACTCGTCCTTCAGGCCAACGATCTCGACCTTGTCGCCGATCTTGACGCGGCCGCGCTCCACACGACCGGTAACGACAGTGCCGCGGCCGGAGATGGTGAAGACGTCCTCGATGGGCATCAGGAAGGGCATATCGGCCTTGCGGTCGGGGGTGGGGATCCAGCTGTCAACAGCGTCCATGAGCTCCTTGATGCAGGCATACTCGGGAGCGTTGGGATCGGTGGACTCGGAGACCAGAGCGTTCAGGGCGCTGCCGCGGATGATGGGGGTGTCATCGCCGGGGAAGCCGTAGAAGTCGAGCAGCTCGCGGACTTCCATCTCGACGAGCTCGAGCAGCTCCTCGTCGTCGACCTGGTCGCACTTGTTCAGGAAGACCAGAACGGAGGGCACGTTCACCTGACGGGCCAGCAGCAGGTGCTCACGGGTCTGGGCCATGGGGCCGTCGGAAGCAGCGATAACGAGGATCGCGCCGTCCATCTGAGCAGCGCCGGTGATCATGTTCTTGATATAGTCAGCGTGGCCCGGGCAGTCAACGTGCGCATAGTGACGCTTCTCGGTCTCGTACTCGACGTGAGCGGTGTTGATGGTGATGCCGCGCTCTCTCTCTTCGGGAGCCTTGTCGATGGAAGAGTAATCGGTGTACTCAGCCTTGCCCTGCAGAGCGAGGTACTTGGTGATGGCAGCGGTCAGAGTGGTCTTGCCGTGGTCGATGTGGCCGATGGTGCCGATGTTGACATGGGGCTTGCTTCTGTTGTACATCTGTTTTGCCATTGAAATATCCTCCTAAAATAGAATGTTAAAAATACCTTTTACTTACCATATCCGAAGCCCGTGTGACGGTTCACAAGGGACTCCTGCAAATTCTTGGGCAGCTCGACGAAGTGGCTGGGCTCCATGCTGTAGGTAGCTCTGCCCTGGGTCTTGCTGCGCAGATCGGTGGCGTAGCCGAACATGGTGGACAGCGGGACGTTGCATTCCACAATCGCCGCGCCGTTCTGGATGTCGGAGCCCACAATCTGCCCGCGCCGTGCGTTGATGTCGCCCATCACGTCGCCCATGTATTCCTCGGGCGCGGTGACGACGACCTTCATGATCGGCTCCAGCAGGGTGGGACCTGCCTTGGCCATGGCTTCCTTGAAAGCCATGCTGCCGCAGATCTTGAAGGCCAGCTCCGAAGAGTCGACCTCGTGGAAGGAGCCGTCAAGCAGCGTTGCCTTGACGTCCACCACCTGGTAGCCGGCGAGAACACCCGTGAGCATGGCGCCCTGGATGCCCTGGTCGACGCAGGGGATGAACTCCTTGGGGATCGCGCCGCCGGTGATCTTGTTGACGAACTCGTAGCCCTTGCCGGACTCGTTCGGCTCGATCATCAGCTTGACATGTGCGAACTGGCCCTTGCCGCCGGTCTGGCGGGCGTAGCGGGTGTCCACGGTGGCGGCCTTCGTAATGGTCTCCTTGTAGGAAACCTGAGGCTTGCCCACGTTTGCCTCCACCTTGAACTCACGCAGGAGCCTGTCCACAATGATCTCCAGATGCAGCTCGCCCATGCCGGCGATGATGGTCTGGCCCGTCTCCTCGTCCGTGTAGGTCTTGAAGGTCGGGTCCTCTTCCGCCAGCTTCTGCAGGGCGATCGCCATCTTTTCCTGACCGGCCTTGGTCTTGGGCTCGATGGCCACGCGGATGACCGGGTCGGGGAATTCCATGGACTCGAGGATGATGGGGTTCTTTTCGTCACAGAGGGTGTCGCCGGTGGTGGTGTTCTTCAGGCCCACCGCCGCGGCGATGTCACCGGTGTAGATCATATCCAGATCTTCTCTGTGATTGGCGTGCATCAGCAGGATGCGGCCGAGGCGCTCGCGCACGCCCTTGGTGGTGTTCATGACCGTCTTGCCGGTCTCCAGCGTGCCGGAATAGACACGGAAGAAGCTCAGCTTGCCCACATAGGGGTCGGACATGATCTTGAAGGCCAGCGCGGCGAAGGGGCCGTTGTCATCGGCGTGACGGACCTCTTTCTCGTCGGTCTTGGGATTGACGCCTTCGATGGCCGGAATGTCCAGCGGGGAAGGCATGTAATCCACGATTGCATCCAGCAGCTTCTGAACGCCTTTATTTTTATAGGAAGTGCCGCAGGTGACGGGGACCATCTCCACCGCACAGGTGGCCTTCCGGATGGCCGCGCGGATTTTGTCCGCGGGGACTTCTTCGCCTTCGAGATACATTTCCATGATCTCTTCGTCGAAGTCGGAGACTGCCTCCAGCAGCTTATCGCGGTACTCTTCGGCCAGCTCCTGCATATCCTCCGGAATCGGTTCGGTACGCATATCCTTGCCGAGGTCGTCGTAATAAACTCTGGCGTTCATATCCACCAGGTCGATAATACCTTTGAAGCTGTCCTCCTTGCCGATGGGGAGTTGGACAGGAACGGCATTGCATTTGAGCCGATCATGCACCATCTGCAGAACATGGAAGAAGTCTGCGCCGGTGATGTCCATCTTGTTGACGTAGATCATCCGGGGGACATGATAGTGGTCGGCCTGTCTCCAGACGGTTTCGGACTGGGGCTCGACGCCGCCCTTGGCGCACAGGACCGTCACGCAGCCGTCCAGCACCCGCAGGGAGCGCTCGACCTCGGCGGTGAAGTCCACGTGACCCGGGGTGTCGATGATGTTGATGCGGGTGTTCCGCCAGTGGCAGGTGGTGGCGGCGGAGGTAATCGTGATGCCGCGCTCCTGCTCCTGCTCCATCCAGTCCATGGTCGCAGTGCCTTCATGGGTCTCACCGAGCTTGTAGTTTACGCCGGTGTAAAAAAGAATACGCTCGGTCGTAGTGGTCTTGCCCGCATCGATGTGAGCCATGATGCCGATATTTCTCGTTTTTTCAAGTGAATACTGTCTGGGCATGAATTTCTCCTGAGAGGATTACCATCTGAAGTGCGCGAAAGCCTTGTTGGCTTCGGCGTTCTTGTGCATATCCTCGCGCTTCTTGACAGAGTTGCCGAGGTTGTTGCAGGCGTCCATGATCTCGCCTGCGAGGCGCTCCTTCATGGTCTTCTCGCTGCGCTTGCGGCTGTAGTCGACCAGCCAGCGCAGAGCCAGGGTCTGGCGTCTTGCGGGACGGACCTCAATAGGCACCTGGTAGGTGGCGCCGCCGACACGGCGGGCCTTGACCTCCAGCGCGGGCATGATGTTGTTCATGGCCTCGTTGAAGGCGTCAAGGGGCTCCTTGCCGGTCTTCTCCTTGATGATGTCAAAAGCGTCGTAAACGACCTTCTGCGCAACACCCTTCTTGCCGTCGAGCATAACGCCGTTGATGAGCTTGGTCACC
>JBGUNL010000028.1:0-8297 GCA_045117295.1 Candidatus Limivicinus sp. | reverse complement strand
AAGTATATGGCGGGCTGGATCGATGGGTGAACTTCACTATCGGGAATACAGGCCGGCGGACGTGCCGGCCCTCTCCCTGCTGTGGCGGGAGGTCTTCGGCGACTCTTTGCGCTTTACCGCCAACTTCTTTGCTCTGCTGCCGGACATGGGCTCCTTTGTGGTGGCGGAGGAGGACGGCGTCCTCCTGGGCGGCGCCGGGATCCTCAACGGCTTTGAGCTGGTGACGCGGCAGAAGCGCCGCCCCATTGTTGCCTACCTCTACGCCGTCATGGTGCGGGAGAGCGCCCGGGGCCGGGGCATCGGCAAGCAGCTGTGCCGGGAGGCCGCGGCGCTTGCCAGGCGCCGGGAGTCGGAGATCCTCACCACCCTGCCGTCGGATCGGCCTCTCTACGGCTGGTACCGGAAGCTGCTGGGGCTGGAGTGTGTGCTGCACCGCAAACGCTTTGAGACCGGCTGCGCCCCCCGGGAGGCGGTGATGGAGATGACCAGCACGGAGTATCTGCTCTGGCGGGACAATCTCCTGAAGGGCCGGGCCTATCTGCGTCCCTCGCCCCCCACCATGGAGTTTGAGCGCCGCTTCTGCCAGTCCCTGGGCGGCGGGCTCTACGCCTGCTCCAGCGGCATCTGCGCGGCCTATCTGGAGGGGGAGACCTGTATCATCAAGGAGCTCATCACCAACACGCCGGAGGACGCGGCCCTGATCGCCGCCTCCGTGGGGGCCCATCTGGAGGCAAAGACCGCCGTGTGGTATCTCCCCGCCCGGGAGGGCGAGGCGTATCTGGCCGCGCAGCCCGGCACCATCCCCGCCGACTGCGTGTGGAACCTCACCTTTGACTGAAAACGCGCTCTGCCGCTGAGGATTTTACAAAGCTGAAACAATTGCGCGGTAGTTTCCGAAACATCTTTCGGGTAACATAATACTCGCAAGCAACAGTTTTCATCTTTTTCATTTTGTCCTCATCATATACGAAGCAGAGCGGGATGACCGCTCTGCTTTGTTATCCGCACATGTTTCACTTTTCAAATACAGGAGGAATGATTTATGAAAGCCAAGGTTTATTTCACCAAAGAAATTACCCCCGAAAAGGTGGTGGAGATGTACCGTGCCCTGGGCGTTGACCTGCCCGGCAAAGTGGCCGTCAAGCTCCACTCCGGCGAGAAGGGCAACCAGAACTTCCTGCGCCCGGACTTCTGGAAGCCCATGATCGAAGCGGTCAAGGGCACGGTGGTGGAGTGCAACACCGCCTACGGCGACGCCTTCGGCGGCGTGCGCGACCACACCGCGGCCCACTGGAAGCTGATGGAGTACCACGGCTGGAGCAAGGTCTTTCCCGTGGATCTGATGGACGCGGAGGGCCCGGACGACGTGCTGCCCATCCCCGGCGGCAAGGTGCTCAAGGAAAACTTTGTGGGCAAAAATCTCAAGAACTACGACTCCATGCTGGTGCTGGCCCACTTCAAGGGCCATCCCATGGGCGGCTACGGCGGGGCGCTCAAGCAGCTCTCCATCGGCTGTGCCTCGGCCAAAGGCAAGGCGCTGATCCACTCCGGCGGCGTCTCCGAGAGCAACATCGAAGCCTGGCAGAAGCACGCCGCGCAGGACCGCTTCTGCGAGGCCATGGCGGACGCCGCCTCCTCCGTGGTGGCGAAGTTTTCGGGGAAGATCGCCTTTGTCAACGTCATGAAGAACCTCTCCGTGGACTGCGACTGCTGCGCCGTGGCGGAGGATCCCTGCATGAAGGACATCGGCATCCTCGCCTCTCTCGACCCCGTGGCCATTGACCAGGCCTGCATCGACCTCATTTACGCCGCCAAGGACGACCCCGGCCAGGCCCACTTCCTGGAGCGGGTGGAGTCGCGGCACGGCGTGCACACCATCGAGGCCGCGGCCGACCTCGGCTTCGGCACCCGGGACTACGAGCTCATCGAGCTGTAACACTGTTTTCAAACGCGAAAAAGCACCGACGAACGTCGGTGCTTTTTCAGACGATTTACTTTTCGATGAACACCCGGCTGCCGCGGACGGAGAGCTTCCCCGCGCAGTAGAGGCTGACGGCCTGGCTGAGGATGCGCCACTCGGCCTCCTCCAGCACCCGGCGCGCCAGAGTCTCGGGCGTGTCGTCGGGTCTGACCTCCACGGCGCGCTGGAGAATGATGCTGCCCACGCGGCCGTCCCCGTCGGCGAAGTAGGCGGTGGCGCCGGTGACCTTCACGCCCCGCTCCAGCACCGCCCGCTGGATGTCCCCCTCGGTATCCTCAAAGGCGGGATAGAGGGCCGGGAAGGTGCCGATGATGCGGTTTTTGAACTGATAGGGGATGACCCCCAGGGGCAGCTCATAGCCCGCAAGGATCACCAGCTCAATGTCCATGTCCCGCAGCTTGTTGGCCACGGCCATGCTGTGACTGGTGATGTTGGGGAAGAGCTCGGGATCCACCACGTAGGCCGGGACGCCCGCGTTGAGCGCCCGCTTCATGGCGTATACGTCCTTGGCCGAGGAGATCACCGCGACCAGCTCAAAATCCGGTATTTCCTTAAAATACATGGAGTCCAGAATCGCCTGGAGCTTTGCCCCGTCTCCGGACACCAGCGCCGCAGCTCTGACCATCTTAACCCTCTCACCCGGTACGTGCGCACGCTGCGCACACTCTCTCTTGTCGAACGGGAAAAAACACGCTATAATAGGAGTGCTTTCTCGTTTCCCATTCTGATTTATTATACTTGATCCTGTGGCGGCGGTCAAGCGTCAGGAGGCGCCAATATGACAGAAATTTATGTAATTCGCCATGTGCAGGCCGAGGGCAACCTCTACCGCCACATGCAGGGCCACTGGGACGGCGACGTCACCAGCCTGGGCGCGCGGCAGCGCGACGCCCTGGCCGAGCGCTTCCGCACCGTCCCCGTGGACGCGATCTGGTCCAGCGACCTCTACCGCGCCCGCTTCACCGCCACCGCCGTAACCAGGTACCACCCGGAGCTGCCCATTCAGACGGACCGCCGCCTGCGGGAGATCAACGTGGGCCCCTGGGAGGCGGTGCCTTTTGCCAACGCCATCTGGGAGCAGCCGGAGCTCTTCGAGGTTTTCATGCACGACCCGGAGCATTTTTTCCTGGAAGGAGCCGAGACCTACCACCAGGTGCAGGCGCGGGCCACAGAGGCCCTTTGTGAAATCGCGGCGGCCAACCCCGGCCGCACCGTGGTCATCACCACCCACGGCATCACCATCCGCTGCATGCTCACAAAGCTGCTGGGCGTCTCCCTCAACGACACCGAGACCGTGCCCATCTTCCGCAACACGGGGGTGGCGCACCTGTTCTATGACGGCGGCCGCTTCACCGTGGATTACATGGACAATATCGACCACCTGCCTCCGGAACTGGTCAACAAGCCGGACCGCCGTCCCGCGCTGCGCCATGTGTGCATCGACCCCGCCGCATACCGGGTCTTTTATGAGAGCTGCTATGCCGACTCCTGGCAAAACGCCCACGGGGATCTGACGGGCTTTCACGCGGACACCTACTATGAGGCGGCTCTGGCCCATCACCGCGCCGACAAAGACGCCGTGATGCTGTTTTACTACGGCGACAAGCCCGCCGGGCTTCTGGATCTGGACCCGGTGCGGGGCGCCCGGGCGGGTTACGGCTGGATCAGTCTGCTGTACCTGCTGCCGGAATACCGGGGGCAGGGTCTGGGCGTGCAGGTGCTGGGCCGGGCCACGGCGCACTTTGAAAACCTGGGCCGCACGGCCCTGCGCCTGCAGGCGGCCGAGGACAACCGCGCCGCTCTGGCCTTTTACAAAAAATATGACTTCGTCCCCCTCTCCTGGACAGAGGGAGCCAAGGGAAAGCTCTGGCTGATGGAAAAGAAGCTGCGGGGGCACGGCCATGGGACTCTATGACAATCCGCCCCGCATCCTCCGCCCCGCGATCGAGCCCGGGCGCAGGGCGCTGGTGATCTCGGATATCCACGGCAATCTCCCCTACTTCCGCGGCGTCCTCCGGGAGGCGAACTTCTGTGACGACGACGTGCTGATGATCAACGGGGACTTCCTGGAAAAGGGGAAGGAGAGTCTCAACACCCTGCGGGAGGTCATGGCCCTGTGCGAAAAAGGCAATGCTTACGCCGTCATGGGCAACTGCGACGACTGGGCCGCCATCTTCCACGAGCACGGCAAATGGGCCAAGAACATCCTCTCCTACATGCGCTGGCGAAAGGGCGGCCTGCTCTGGGACATGGCCCTGGAGCTGGGCCTGGACCCCGCTGGGATCGAGGACTTTGAGGCCTTCAAGGTCCTTCTGGCGCAGGGCTTTCCCGAGGAATTTGCCTTTCTGGAAGCTCTGCCCCACGCCCTGGAGGCGGGAAACTTCATCTTCGCCCACGCGGCGGTCCTCCCCGACAGGCCCCTGGAGGCGCACACCGTCGGAGAACTGGTCAAGTGCGACGCCTTTTACCGCCTGGGCTACTCCTTCGACAAGTGGGTGGTGGTGGGGCACTACCCCGTGATGCTCTACGGGGACGATATCGTCTCCGCCAATCCCGTCATCGACCGGGAGCGCCGCATCGTCAGCATCGACGGCGGCTGTGTCTTGAAGGACGACGGGCAGCTCAACTGCCTCATCATCCCGGATATCACCGGAGATGCCCTGGATTTTGTGGCCTACGACCCCTTCCCGGTGCGGCGGGTGCTGGAGGACCAGACCGCCTCTTCCCGCTCGGCCTACATCCGCTGGGGAGACAGCACGGTGCAGGTGCTGGAGCGGGGAGAGGAATTCTCCCGCTGCCGCCACGTACGCACGGGCTATGAGCTGGACATTCTCACCAAGTACCTCTTCACCGGGGAAGAGACCACCGACTGCAACGACTGCACGGATTACATCCTGCCCCTGAGGGCCGGGGATCCGGTGCGGGTGGTGGAGGAGACCAGCCGGGGCTATTTTGTCAAGCACAACGGCGTCTCCGGCTGGTACTTTGGGAAACTGGAGGGCGACGTATGAACACGTATCTCCCGGCGCTTGCGGCCCTGTGGGTGCTGGCGCTGAGTCTGATCCTCTTTCTCCGCATGGGGAAGGACAAGCGTCTGGCCAAGGCCCGCGCCCGCCGCATCTCCGAAAAGTCCCTCTTCCTTCTGGCCCTGCTGGGCGGGGCGCCCGGCGGGCTGCTGGGCATGGAGGTCTTCCGCCACAAGACGAAGCACTGGACCTTTGTCTGGGGCTTTCGGATTCTGGCCCTGCTGCAGCTGGCGGGCCTGCTCCTGCTGGTACACGCGAAGCTGTGACCGGCATGAAAAAACAGAGGGGAAACCCCTCTGTTTTTTACATTTCCTCGTCGGCGATGGCGTCCGTGCGGAACAGCAGGCTGACGCACCAAAGGGCCGACAGGCCCACCAGTGTGTAGATCACGCGGCTGACGGTGGCCGTCTGGCCGCCGAAGAGCCAGGCAACCAGGTCAAAGCGGAACAGGCCGATGCTGCCCCAGTTGATGCCGCCGATGATGGTCAGCACCAGTGCGATGCGATCCATAAGCATTGAAACAAGCTCCCTTCAAAATGGATTCCGCTTTATTGTTGCCCGGCGGGGCCGATATTATTCCGCGCCGAAAAAAAGTTTTGTAATCGGCAAAACTTCTCATTTTTCGTCTTCTTTCGCTCTTTACAAGTTTCGCTTTCCGTGCTATGCTTCAAGCACAGCTTATCCAATTGGCTCATATCTTTATCCCACAACCCTGTTTGGCGGGCCGGTCTCCGGCCCGCTCTTTTTTTCTCTCCGGTGGGCAGTTTGCAAAAAAGCCTTGCCAGTTCTCCGCTGCTGTGCGATAATAGATCAGTCAACAGTATTATGTAAAGGTGGACGCCGATGAAAATTCTGATTGTCAACGGGTCTCCCCGGGGGCGCTTCAGCGTCACGCTGCAGACCTGCCTGTATCTGGCCAAGCGCTTTCCCCGCCACAGCTTTGAATTTCTCAACGCGGGCGCCGGCATCCAGAGTCTGGAGCGGGACATGGCCCCGGCCGCCGCGGCCTTTGCCCGGGCGGAACTGGTGATCTTCGCCTATCCCGTCTATACCTTCCTGGTGCCCTCCCAGCTGCACCGCTTTTTTGAGCTGATGAAGGAGCACAAGCTGCAGGTTCAGGATCAATATGTCACGCAGCTGACCACCTCCAAGCACTTCTTCGATGTGACAGCCCACCGCTTTGTGGCGGAAAACTGCCGGGATCTGGGCATGCGCGTCATCCGCGGTCTCTCGGCGGACACGGAGGATCTGCTCTCTGCGCGGGGGCAGAAGGAGGCGGAGGATTTTCTGGAATACGCGGTCTTCTGCTGTGAAAACGGCATCTGGGAGAAGGGCGGAGCGAAGGCGCCCCCGGCGGCGGAGCCCGTCTACGAGAGCACGCTCGCCCCGGTCAAGAAGCAGGACGGCTTTGACACCGTCATCATCGGGGACCTGCGGGAGGGCGACGAGAGCCTGCGGGCCATGATCAAGGACTTTGACGCCGCCTACCCCTACCGCACCCGCTTTGTCAACCTCGCGGACTTTCCCTTCAAGGGGGGCTGTCTGGGCTGTCTCAACTGCGCGGTCAGCGGCAGGTGCGTCTACAGGGACGGCTTTGAAACGCTGCTGCAGGACACGGTGCAGAAGGCCGACGCGGTGGTCTATGCCTTCCGGCTGCAGGATCACAGCATGGGCTCCCGCTTCAAGATGTACGACGACCGGCAGTTCTGCAACGGCCACCGCACCCTGGCCGAGGGCAAGCCCTTCGGCTATCTGTGCCTGGGCGATCTGGCCGGGGAGGAAAACCTGATGACCGTGCTGGAGGCCCGCTGCCAGGTGGAGCACGCCTTCTTTGCCGGCGCCGCCGCGGACACGGACAGCCTGCAGACGCTCGCGGCCCGGATGGCCTGGGCCCTGGAGCACGGGTACAATCCCCCGCGAAACTTCTACGGGGTGGGCGGTATGAAGATCTTCCGGGATCTGGTCTGGCTGACCCGCGGCATCATGCGCGCCGACCACAAATTTTACAGGTCCCATGGGCTCTACGACTTCCCCCAGATGCGCTGGCCGCGGATGCTGGGGCTCAGTCTCCTGGGCGCCATGCTGCGCAGCCGCCGCCTGCGGCGTCTTATGGGCGACAGGATGAACGAGGGGATGCTGGCCCCCTACAGGAAGATCGTGGACGGGGTCTGAAAGGCGGTGGTCGATATCAGTGTCTTTGTCCTCAAGCTGATCGCGCTCAGCTCCATGCTCATCGATCACGTGGGCTTCTTCCTCTATCCCCGCTTCGCCCCCTTTGCCGTGACGCATATCCTCCGCACCGTGGGCCGCACGGCCTTCCCCATCTACGCCTTTCTGATCGTCAACGGGTCCGGCAAAACACGGGACGTCCGGCGCTATCTGACAAGGCTTGTCTCCTTTGCTCTGATCTCCCAGGTGCCCTTCTCCCTTTTTTACGCCTGGGAGGCCGCGGCGGGATCCGGCGTGAGCTTTTCCCTGACGGGGCCCTGGCCCCCGGGGCAGCTGGGGCTGATCGCCTTTGTGGCGGCGGTCTGGCTGCTGACCGTGCGGCGGGACGGGAGCGTCCTCTGGCCGGTGCTGGCGCTGCTGGCGGGCATCTCCCGGCTCTCTGTCGGCCCCGTCACGGTGCTGTCCGGGCACCTCAACGTGTTCTACACCCTCGCCCTGGGCCTTGCCATGGTGAGCATTCTGGATCGGGCGGCAAAGCCCGCGCCGCAGCTTGTCCCGCTGCTTGCCCAGACGGCCGCCGTGGCCGCCGTCTTTCTGCTGATCCGCGGCACCGCGGACTACCGCTATCTGGGCGCGGCGCTGATCGTCTCCCTCTCCCTGTGCCGGGACCGGCCCGCCTCCCAGGCCGTGCTCCTTGTGATGTGGGCGGCGGTGGAGTATCTGCTGGGCGGCATGCGGGTGGAGTACTTCCTGTTTGCCTCTCTGGCGGCGATTCCCGTGCTGCTCTACCGGGGCGCGCAGGGCCGCCCCATGAAGACCTTTTTCTACTGGACCTATCCCGGGCACCTGCTGATTCTGGGACTTTTGAATCTGTATTTCCTTTTGCGCGCATGACGCCGCAGCTCTCCGGCCGGACCGCCTCCGCGGTCCGGCCGGTCTGCTTGTCAAAACAGTCCTTGACGGACTTTTTTGACTGCGCTTCAGCCGCCGAGCATTTTGCTCAGAGCAAAATGCTATTATCCGGAAAGCCTTGAGAAATCAAGGCTTTCCGGACGGCGGTTTATCCAACTCGAGGCGGGCCTTGCCCCCTCGAGCTCCCCTGCGGCTCTATCGTCCTTCAT
>JBGUNL010000027.1:0-10771 GCA_045117295.1 Candidatus Limivicinus sp. | reverse complement strand
ACGGGAATCTCACCCCTCCGTCGTTCTGACCGAGCCGCCCCCATTGCGATGTCTGTGGCTGGACGGGAGTACCATTGTCCTCTTGGCAGTCATGGCTGTGCAGGAAGCAATCTCTGCATTCGGCCCGGCATGGATCGCTCGATCTTTTCAGATGTCGTGGCGTGCGGCAGGCTCTGTAGCTCATACCAAGATTGAAGTCTCAGTGAATGCAAATGCGGTTTTCAAAGTGCAAAGGGTAAATTCTCCCCTCACTAAGGAAACCGCATGGCTTGTTGCCCAAAACGACACATTTATTTCGATTGTTCATAGAAATGTTACATTTTTCTCCTTTCTGCGAAGAGCGCCCGCCTATTTCGCAATTTTGAATTTTTCTTGATTTTGCGAAATAGAATGGGTATAATAACTCTCGAGGTGATTCTCAATGAGATTGATCGAACGAGACTTTTATCTGAACAAGCTGAAGGACGTAATGGGCACGCCCGATATCAAAGTGATCACCGGCGTTCGACGCAGCGGAAAGTCCAAGCTGCTCGATGCTTTTATGTCTTATGTTCGTGAAAGCGACCCAAGCGCCAATATCATTCATATCAATTTCAACTTGCATGAGTTCGAGGGTTTGACGGAGTATCACGCTTTGCATGACCACATTGAGAATGCCTATGCACAGGGAAAGAATAACTTTGTGCTGATCGATGAGGTCCAAATGTGCACGGGCTTTGAGAAAGCGATCAACAGCCTTCACGCTTCTGAGAAATATGATATCTATATCACCGGTTCAAATGCATTTTTGCTGAGTAGTGATCTTGCAACCCTGTTCACCGGGCGCACCTTTGAGATTGAAGTGTTTCCGTTTTCGTTCAGCGAATTCATGAAATACTTTGAGCTGACGGATCAGTATGCCGCTTTCAACCGCTATATTCAGGAGGGCGGCATGTCCGGCTCCTATCTGTATAAGACGCCGGAATCAAAATATGACTATATCTCGGATGTCTTCAATACGCTTATCGTTCGGGACATCCAGCGTAAATACCGAATCCGCAATATGCCGCTGATGGAACGCCTTTGCGATTTCCTAATCGACAACATATCCAACCAAACGTCTACCCGCAGTGTGGCAGCGGCGTTCAAAAGCGAACAGGTCAATACAAATGACCGAACCATTGGCGCCTATATCAAATATCTATGCAACGCTTTTGCGTTCTACAGAATCAGGCGGTATGACATTCAAGGAAAACGGTATTTGGCGTCAAATGACAAGTACTATCTCAGCGACCATTCCTTCAAATACGCTAAGCTCGGGACAAAGAACGCAGACTACGGCAGGATGATTGAAAACATCGTTGCAATCGAATTGCTTCGCCGTGGATATGAGCTCTACGCTGGTGTGCTGTACAAAAAAGAGATTGATTTTGTTGCCATCAAGCGCAGCGAAAAGCTTTATATTCAGGTGGCAAACAGCATTGATGATCCTGACACCTTCCGGCGTGAGGTAGATCCGCTATTGAAAATCAAGGACGCCTATCCGAAGATGATCCTTACCCGCACTCGTCAGGAAGCTTATCAGCATGAAGGTGTACAGATTGTGGATGTGGCGGATTGGCTGCTCGAGAACCACTAACAGCACATCAAAGTGCTAAGCCTATTGATCAATATAGAAAGACAGAGATTGATATGATTACGAAGTATCACGCCAAGTATTATGCGACCGTTTTGTCGAACCAAGCCATCGGCGGGCAGATCGACAGTTTGTCGCAGTCGCTTTTGAATGCCGCTGTGGATATCAATCCGCACCAGATCGAGGCAGCGCTGTTTGCGTTTCAGTCTCCGCTGTCCAAGGGCGTCATTTTTGCGGATGAGGTTGGTCTCGGCAAGACGATTGAAGCAGGTCTTGTCCTATATCCCACCATTTTTATGATGATCTCATCGACCGCATCGGTATATCTACCCTGGGCAATCAGCTTGCTGCGCATCCGGTTCAGTGCCAGGAGCATCACCCGCCATTCTGTTTCGGTCAGATACAGGTATCGTTTCTTTGTTCTCATGTCATTCGACCTCCTTTGAGATCATTGTAGAACAAAGCTTTGGAGAAATCGAATGTGCCGACGAAAAAGTTTGGAATATGTGCGCCGACCGCCGGAATCTTTGTTTTTTTATCAATTACTTTATGAACACTCGCACCAAGAGGCCCGGGCCCGTTGGCGGGGCCCGGGCCTCCTGGTGTCGATGGTGCCAATCTCGCGCCGGTCGGCCGCAGGCCGGTTCCGGCGACGGCGGCGCAGCCGCCCAGTCCCCGCAGGGGATTCGAGTCCGGCCAACACGTCAGAAGAACTCAGCTCCGTTTCGTTTCCGCGGTTTGCGTAAGAGCCGCGGAAACTGCACATCCGCTGAATCCTTCTTCCTTTCCAAACCGGAGGACTCACGGGGGTCCTCCGATTTGGTCTGTGGGGAGAAAATGACAGATACGTTATGAACAATCGCACCATACGGCAAAGAGCCCGCCTTTTGGCGGGCTATTTGCCGTATTACAGCATAATTGTTTGAAGTTCCCGGTCGAGTACAATGACGGGCGGTCCGCTCTCCGGCCAGGCACGGAGGCTCCGGGAAAACATCTGTTGGAGCTGTTCCCCGTTTCCCGCCGGAAACGGCAGATGATACACGACGATCGTCTCCGCCGGCAGCGTGCCGTGAAAGAAACGCCTGCGCTGAAGATCGCTGAAGAACAGGGGGTTGACAAAGGCGGCCCGCAGCGGCTCTTCCCCAAGAAAAGAAAACGTCTCCCGGGTATAGTCTGCATCCGATGTAAACAAGAGCCTTTTTCCCCCGCAGGCGATCAGATAGCAAAAGTGCAGGACGTAGTGGTACTTCTCGTCCAGGTGCAGGGTCCGGAACGCAGAAACCTGCACCTCGTCCGAGAGAGTAAAAACGGTTTTCACGATCTGGCCGGACAAAACAGAACAAGGAGTTCCGGTCTCTCTCACAAAATCAAAAAAGCCCTGCCGCTCCAATCGCTCCGACACGGGGAGCATCAGCCCCTTCACCGTGTGACGACGGAGAAAAGTCCGGGTCATGTCCTCGGAGAAATGGTCCTCGTGCAGGTGCGTAAACAGCACGTAATCCACTTCGTCAAAAGGCGGGAGATCGGACATGAGCCTTTCCCTCGTCTCCGGCGACAGCCCGCAGCCGGAAGTATCTGCAAAGAGCGCGTCAATCAGAATGGACGTATTCCGGACCCGCAGCAGAACGCCGGCGTTTGCCGCAAGGGTGACCTGTATCGGCGGCTCCATAGGCTTTCAGGCTCCTCTCTCTCCGTTCTGTGTTCCGCGCATCTCCCACTTTCCTTCAGGACTTCACATACACGGTCAGTCCGGCGATCACGATCATGATCTGATCCCCTTCCCCGAACTCATCCCGGTGGATTCCGTTGAGCATCATGCCGCCCTGCACGACCTCCACGTCCACATTGTCGGTGATCAGCAGCTTCTTCAGCGGCTCCGGGTCAATACTGTCCGGATTCGGCGCGCCGATCTTCATGCTGACGCGGATCTCAGACCGCAGATCCTTGACCCCCAGCGTCTCCACCAGGCCGCACATGCAGCAGTGGGACACGGCGTCCCTGACCGCGCGCGCAGCGGCCTCCATGCCATCCATCCCGTGCAGATCGGCTCCATAGCCGATTTCAACAAGATATCTTTTCCACATGTTGAGCGCCTCCTTTTGTTTTGTCGGAACGGTCTCTGCAGCGGCTTAGGGGCTCAGTTCTCCAGCCGAGACCTTTTCGTGGATGATCTGCGCGATGCCGACTTCCTCATTGGTGGGAAGCACCAGAACCTCCGCAGGCGAATCCGATGTTGAAATCCTGCCCTCTCCGCGAACAGCCAGATTGGCTTCCCGGTCAAACTTCACACCGAGGCAGGAAAGGCGCGAGCAGATTTTTTCACGGACGAGCACGGAGTTTTCCCCGATGCCGCCGGTAAAAACCAGATAGTCCATGCCGCCAAGCTCCGCGTAAAACGCGCCGATGTATTTCACCACCGAATCGCAGAAAGCGTCAATGGCAAGGCCGGCCCGCTCATTGCCGTTCTCGGCGGCATCCTGAATATCCCGCAAATCGTTGCTGACGCCGGAGATACCCAGAAGTCCGCCCTTTTTGCCGATTCCCTCCATGATCTGGTCCATGGTCAGCCCCTGGGTCAGCAGGAAGGGGATCACACAGGCGTCCATGTCCCCGGCCCGGTTGGCGTGGGGAATGCCGGTCTGCAGGGAAAAGCCGAAGGAGGTGTCCACGGACTTTCCGTCTTCTATGGCGCAGATGGATCCGCTGCCGCCCATGTGGCAGGAGATCAGCCGGAAGTGTTCGCCCGCGCGCTTTCGGATCTGACGGGCAATATAGCCGTGAGACGCGCCGTGGTAGCCCAGCCGGCAGATGCCGTACTGTTCGTACCACTCATAGGGCAGGGCGTAGATCCGGCGGGACAGCGGAATGGTCGTGTGAAACGCCGTTTCAAAGCAGCCCACCATCAGCTTGTCCGGAAGCAGGGAGCGGAACACGCGGATCGCCTCAATATAGGGCGGATTGTGCGCCGGCGCCACAGTGACATAAGCCTCCATGGCGGCGAGGACCTCGTCTGTCAGCTCGTGCACGCCGTAGTAGCCTTTCGCCAGCACGGTCTTGAAGCCGATGGCTTCCAGCTCGTCCATGCTTTTGAGCGCGCCGGACTTTTCGCCCAGCAGATAGCGCAGAAACAGCCGGATCCCGTCCGCATAGCCGGGAACGGAGAGTCCCTCCAGCTTTTCCGAAAAGCCGTTTTGGTTGTTTCGATAGGTAAAGATCGCGTCATTGCGGCCGACGCGCTCGGTTTTTGCTTCCACCAGAATGTCCGTGCACGGCATGTCAAAGAGCTTGTATTTCAGGGACGTGCTGCCCACATTGCACACCAGAATTAACATGAAGTCCCTCCCCTTCTACCGCGCCGCGGCCAGCGCGAAGACCCGGCGGATGCCCTCAATGGGGTAATCCACGAAGCGTCCGTCGGCGATCATGGCGGTGACCTCATCCAGACTGAACCAGCGCGCGTCGGCCACCTCGTCCTCCTGCAGGGTGAGCGCCGCGGGGTCCGCCTCCGCCCGGGCCAGGAAGTAATCGTCCAGCACATACGAGAAGGGCTCGGTAAACACGAAGCGCAGATCCTCCGGCTTCAGCGCAAGGCCCATCTCCTCCTCCAGCTCCCGCAGCGCGGAGATTTTGGGGTCCTCCCCGCTCAGGACAAAGCCCCCGGCGGTCAGATCCCAGCGGCCGCCGTAGTGGCCCTTGGCCGTGGACCGCAGCTGACAGAGCAACTCATTCTTTCCGTTGAGCACGCACACATGGGCGACCAGCAGGCGATCGTCCCCGGTGATGGGATCGCCCCGGCGCACACTGCGTCCGGTGCGCTCGTGTTGTGGGGTATAGATGTCGAGGATTTCGCCCTCGGCGTTTTTGTCGCGGATCTCATCCATGCCGATCTCTCCTTTTTCGCCGCAGGGAGCTTCCGAAATCCGGAAGCTCCCTGCTTTTCTCAATTATAGGAAAATCTCGTCGCCGCTCTTGTTGTCAAGGCCGGGGTGCAGGTCGAAGCGGACCGCGCCGATGCGGGCCTTGCCCGCCACCGCCTTGTCGATCAGCGCCGTGCCCTGGATGCCGAAGCCGCCGCAGAGCTCGATGGCGCCGCATCCGGCGTCCGCCATTTCCTTGGCGACCGCCACCGCCTGGTCGATGGTCTCCACACCGATAGCCGTGAGCGCCACGCCCGGGGTCTCAACGGTCTTGCGGTGGATTGCCGGATCCGCGCCCGGCGCAAGGAAAATGAAAGCTGCAACCAACATGATGTGTCTCCTCCTTATTTATTGGGAATATGAATGGCCTTCTTGTCGATGTTCAGTGCCGCCTCACGCACGGACTCGGCCACGGTGGGATGGCAGTGGATGGTTTCCACGAACTCCTTGACGGTGCACTCCAGCTTGATGGCGAGGGCGGCCTCTTCGATCAGCTCCGTGGCGCTGGGGGCCAGGATATGCACGCCCAGGATCTCGCCGTACTTCTCGCCCGCTAGGATCTTGATCATGCCGTCCGTGTGTCCGGCCACCAGGCTGCGTCCGCTGCCGCTGGTGGGGAACTTGCCGACCTTATAGGCGATGCCCAGCTCCTTGGCCCGCTCCTCGGTGTAGCCGACGCCTGCGAACTCCGGTCCGACATAGGCGCAGGAGGGGCTCATCTCCGGCTTGAAGATGCGGTCGCCGCCCATGGCGTTCTCCGCCGCCACCTCGCCCATGGCCATGGCCGCATGGGCAAGCATGAGTTTGCCGGTGCAGTCGCCCACGGCGTAGACGCCGGGGACATTGGTCTCCTGCTTCTCGTTGGTCTGGATGAAGCCGTCCTTGACCGTGATGCCCGCCTTGTCCAGGCCGAGGTCTTTGGTGTTGGGGCCGCGGCCGACGGCCACCAGGATCTTCTCGGCATCCAGGACCTTCTCCCCGTCGGGGCCCTTGACCTTGACCTTCGCGCCCTTGCCGGTATCCTCCACGGAAACGACGGAGGTGGAGGTGAGGATCTCCAGACCCTCGCCCCGGAGCTTGGCCTCACAAAGCATGGTCAGCTCCCCGTCCATCAGGGGCAGCACCCGCGGCTGCATCTCGACCACGGTGACCCTGGAGCCATAGCGGCGGTAGACGCTGCCCAGCTCCAGGCCGATGACGCCGCCGCCGATGACCACCATGCTCTCGGGAATGTGGTCCAGGGACAGGCAGGCGGTGGAGTCGATGGTGGCCTTGCTCCCCTTCAGGCCGGGGATGCCCGGAATGATGGGATAGGAGCCGGAGCAGATGATGACCTTCTCGGCGCTGTATTCCTTGTCGCCCACCTTGACGGTCTTGGGGCCGGTGAAGACGGCCTCGCCCGTGACGGAGGTGACCTTGTTGAGCCGCAGCAGGGCCTTGACGCCGGAGGTGAGCTTCTCCACGACGCCGGCGCGGAAGCCCTGGACCTTCTCCCAGTCCACTGCCACGTCCTTGCCGATGATGCCGATGCCAGCGCTGCTTGTGGCGGCCTCATAGATCTCGGAGGTGTGGAGCATGGCCTTGGTGGGCATGCAGCCGCGGTTGAGGCAGGTGCCGCCGAAGGAGTCCCGCTCGATGATGGTGACCTTGCCGCCCAGCTGCGCGGCGCGGATGGCAGCCACATAGCCGCCGGGGCCGCCGCCGATGACCAGGACGCTGTTGGCCTCTCCCGCAGGAGCTGCCGCGGCAGCGGCGGCAGGAGCCGCAGCGGCGGCGGGAGCCGCGCTGACAAGACCGCTGATGTCCTCATCCGCCGCGGCAATGATCGCAACCTTGTCCAGCACGGGGACGGTCACGCCCTCCTCCACGAAAATGTGGCGCAGGACACCCTCGGCGTTGGCCTCGATGGTGTTGGTGAGCTTGTCGGTCTCTACTTCAAAGAAGGGCTCGCCGGACTTGACCGGATCGCCGACCTTCTTGAGCCATTTGCTGACGGTGCCCTCGGTCATGGTCAGGCCGAGTTTCGGCATTACGACTACTTTTGCCATTGTTTTTCTCCTCCCTTACGCAAGCATCAGCGCGGGATTCTCCAGCAGGGCCTTGACTCTCTGCAGGAATTCCGCCGCCACGGAACCGTCCACCACACGGTGGTCAAAGGTCAGGCTCAGCGTCATCATCGGGCGGATGACAATCTCACCGCCGCGGACCACCGCGCGGTCCTCCATTGTGGTGACGCCGAGGATGGCCACTTCGGGCTGGTTGATGATGGGCGTGAAGCTCTCGATTCCGTACATGCCAAGATTCGTGATGGTGAAGGTGCCGCCCCGGAGCTTCTCCATGGGCAGGCCGCCCTCGCGGGCCAGCTTTGCCAGCTCCTTGATCTCCTTGGAGATCTCGGTCAGGCTCTTCTTGTCTGCGTCGGGGACGTTCGGCACCACAAGGCCGTTATCCAGGGCGACCGCGACGCCCATGTTCACATAGTGCTTGTAGACGATCTTGTTGTCCTCCACCGAGCAGTTGAGGAGCGGGAACTCCGTCAGCGCCTTGGCGATGAACTTCACCAGCAGGTCGGTGTAGCTGACCTTGATCTCCTTGGCCTTGAGCTGCTCCCGGTAAGCCTTCATGGCGCTCATGTCCACAGAGAGGTTGGCCGTGACGGTGGGGCTGGTCATGTGGGAGTTGAGCATGTTCTTGGCAATGGCCTTGCGCATGCCGTTCATCGGGACGACTTCTTCCCGCGGGGCTTCCTCGGGTGCCTTCTCGCGGGTGCTTTCCAGGTAGCGGAGAATGTCTTCGGCAAGGACCCGGTCCTTCGCGCCGATCTTATCCAGATCGATTCCCAGGTCCTTGGCAACCGCCGCCGCCAGCGGCGAGGCTTTGGTCTTCGGAGCTTCCTCCGCAGCGGGAGCTGCGGGGGCGGCGGGGGCAGGCTTCCAGTTCTTCACATCGTCCAGGGTGACGCGGCCGTTGGGGCCGGTGCCGGGGACCAGGGCCAAGTCGATACCCAGCTCCTTGGCCAGCTTCTTGGCGGCGGGAGCGGCAACGACGCGCTCGCCCGGCGCTCTGATCGGAGCCGCAGAAGCGGCGGGAGCGGCGGCGGCAGCGGGGGCTTCAGGCGCGGCGGCGGCAGCGGGGGCGCCGCCCAGCAGGGCGCTGATATCCTCATCCGCAGCGGCAATGATGGCGACCTTGTCCAGCACGGGGACCGTCGTGCCCTCTTCCACAAAGAAGTGGCGCACCACACCGTCGGTGTTGGCCTCGATGGTGTTGGTGAGCTTGTCGGTCTCCACCTCGAAGAACGGCTCGCCGGACTTGATCTCGTCTCCGACCTTTTTCAGCCACTTGCTGACGGTGCCCTCCGTCATGGTCAGACCCAGCTTGGGCATTACGACTACTTTAGCCATAACAATCCTCCTTGTATATTATCATTGAAGTGTGTTATATCGAAAAAGGGCTTACGCCCTGAACCAGCCGAGTTTCTGTGCCTTCGACAGCGCTTTGCGCGGCAGGACGCGCCACGGGCCGTCGTCCGTGACAATGAAGTCCGCCTGATCTCCCGCGAAGAGCTTGACCTCGCGCTCGCCGTCAAGGGCGATCATGCAGGGCTTGTCCGCAACGACCGTGTACTTTTCACCCAGGGCAAGCTGGCGCTTGTCCTTGATAAACATGGGCGTGAGGATGCCGGCTGCGATGGGTGCCTTGACCGGGATGCCCTCCTCCCCCAGGGCCACGGCATAGCCGAAGGGATCGCTGTCCTCCACAATGTGGTAGGCGCCGGGCACGGCGGAAAAGCCGATGGACGCCGGATGGCAGCGGGAGACGATGATGTGTTTCATCTTCTTCGGATCCCAAATGGCCTTGGCGCCCGCAAACTCGTCGTCCGAGATCACCGCGTCGATCAGGGCCATGTCGCGGTATACGCCGTTGACGAAGACCTGGATGCGCTTGTCGTGGATGCAGACGTCATAGGGGTCGTCCATCAGGGCGGTGGCCGCGGCGGCCATGCCGGCGACCGTGCCCTCCATCATCTGGGGGTAGACGTTGTTGGTGCCAGTGGAGATGGACAGCATCGGGGTCTTCTTCAGAGACTTTGCAGCCGCGCGGGAGGTACCGTCGCCGCCGAGCACGACCACGCAGCCGACACCGCGCTCCTCCATGAGCCGAGCCGCCTCAATGGTGTCGATCATGGAGGCGTCAAAGAGGAAGTCGAGCACCTCGATCTCACAGCAGGGCATTTTGTCGTCCTCCAGCTGATACTGTACGCTGTAGCCCATGGTGAAGGTATCCGGCATATACACGGCCTTTTCGATGCCCAGGCCGTAGGCGGCAAGGGTGATGCGCTTGCAGATATTGACCTTCTCGTTGTTGTCAATGGTGGTGGCATAGGACACAAGTCTCCGGATATCCTTTCCGGACTGGGGATTTGCAATAATGCCTATGGACGCCATGATCATTCCTCCTTGCTTGTGCTTACGCGCTCTTTACAAGCTGTGCTGCGGCAGAAAGCCGCAGCACAGTTTGTGGGTGTCCTTTGCTTCGGCAGGAATCCGGAGGGCGGGAAATGAATTAGAACATCTTCTTCGCGGCAACCACGATGTCCACGTCGTTGGGCATGTAGTACGCCTCAAGGTTGGGGGCGAAGGGGACAGGGGTGTCGAGAGAGCCGATTCTTGCGACGGGAGCGTCGAGCAGGTCGAACATCTCCTCGGCGATGGTGGCGGAAATCTCGCCGCCGTAGCCGCCGCGCTTGGTCTCCTCGGTGATGACGATGGCCTTGTGGGTCTTCTCCAGGCTCTCGCGGATCATGTCCTTATCCAGCGGGAAGAGGCTGCGGATGTCGATGACCTCCGCCTTGATGCCTTCGGCGGCCAGCTTCTTGGCGGCGTCGAGGGCGGTGTAGACCTGGCGGCCGTAGGTGATGATGGTCAGATCCTCACCCTCGAGGGCGATGCGGCCCTTGCCGAGGGGGATGGGATCGAAGTTGTCGACCTCGCTCTTGGTGGCGTAGAGGCACTTGTTCTCGAAGAACATAACGGGGTTGTCGTCGTCAATGGAGCTCAGCAGCAGACCCAGGGCGTCCTGTGCGTTGCTGGGGTACACGACCTTCAGGCCGGGGACGTGGGTCAGCCACGCTTCATGGCTCTGGCAGTGGTGGGCGGCGCCGCCGGTGCCGGCGCCTGCGGGCAGACGCACCACCATGGGCAGGGAGATGTTGCCGCCGAACATGAAGCGCATCTTG
>JBGUNL010000026.1:0-6646 GCA_045117295.1 Candidatus Limivicinus sp. | reverse complement strand
GATGGATATGGAGTTTTCGCGGCTCCTTCGGAAACCGCGGAAACGGAATGGAATCGGCTTCTTCTGACGAGTCAGCGGAAGTCAGCTTTCCCAACGGCACGTCGCGCCGCAGGGGAGATACAGCCCGCTGTCGGTCACGGGCAGGCCCAGCTCCTGCGCTTCGGAGCGGCCGCCGAACTTTTTGGTGAAGATGCTCTCGGTCACGTAGCTCAGCACCGAGGCGGACAGGCCGGTGGTATAGGAGTTGATGAGCACGAACAGCGGATTATCCGACAGCACCCCGGCGCAGAGGGACACGAAGGGCCAGAGATTGGTCTCCAGCTTCCAGACCTCACCCCCGGGGCCGCGGCCGTAGGAGGGCGGGTCCATGATGATGGCGTCATAGCGGCGGCCGCGGCGGATCTCCCGCTCCACAAACTTGGCGCAGTCGTCCACGATCCAGCGCACCGGCGCGTCGCTCACGCCGGAGGCGGCGGCGTTCTCCCTGCCCCAGGCCACCATGCCCTTGGCCGCGTCCACGTGGCAGACCTGAGCCCCGGCCTTGAGACAGGCCACCGTGGCGGCGCCCGTGTAGCCGAAGAGGTTCAAAACGCTGATCTCCCGCCCCGCAGAGCGGATCTTCCCCATGGCCCAGTCCCAGTTGGCGGCCTGCTCGGGGAAAAGGCCCGTGTGCTTGAAGTTCATGGGCTTGACGTTGAAGCGCAGCTCGCCGTAAGAGATCTGCCAGCTGGCGGGGAGATCCCCCTTGTCCCAGCTGCCGCCGCCGGTTTCGCTCCGGCGGTAGCGGGCGTTGCGGTCGTTCCAGTGCGGGTTTCGCCTCGGCGTCTCCCAGATGGCCTGGGGATCCGGCCGCACCAGGTAATACCTGCCCCAGCGCTCCAGCTTTTCGCCCTTGGAGCAGTCGATCAGTTCAAAATCCTGCCATTGATCTGCAATCCACATAGTCCTGTCTCCATAATACTCCCAGTATAACCAGTGTATTTTATCATGGAACGCCCCCGCGGTCAAGACAAGTCCGCGGCAATCCGCCCCCTTGCCAAAAGCCGACGGGCATGGTAGAGTGTCCAAAAAGGCAAAAAGGGAGGGATCGGTATGGAGATCCGCAGAGCCGCGCCGGAGGAATTTGCCGCCGTCCGCGCGTTCTATCACAGTCTCATCGACGCCGTGCAGGGCCGGGCCCACACCGTAGGATGGCAGAAGGACGTCTACCCCGCGCCGGACTTTCTGAAGGCCGCTCTGGCGGCGGGTGAGCTGTATCTGGCGGAAGAGGGAGAGCGCATCGTCGGGGCCATGGTGGCAAACCACGAGGCCAACGAGAGCTACCCCCGCGGCGTCTGGCAGATCGAGGCCGCCCCTTCGGAGCTGCTGGTGATCCACGCCCTGGGCGTCCACCCGGATTTTGAGCGGCGGGGCTATGGCAGGGCCCTGGTAAACCGGGCCGTGGAGCTGGCCCGCGCCGCCGGCTTGAAGGCCCTGCGGCTGGACGTGCTGGCGGGGAACACCGCCGCGGAAAGGCTCTACGAGAGCTGTGGCTTCTGCCGCCGCGTGACTCTGCCCATGTACTACGAGGACACCGGCTGGACGGACTTCACCCTCTACGAACTGGTGCTGTAGGAGGAAACGTCACCTCGGCGAAGCTGCCGTATCCTTCGAAACGCTAAGAACGTACAAAGGGCCTGCTGCAAAACACAGCGGCAGGCGGGAAACGCTGCCTCTGCCTGTAGGGGCGACCCTCGTGGTCTCCCGGCGATATAAAACAAAAGGCAAGAAAAAGATGGGCGAATTCGTGACAATCTGCGAATTCGCCCATCTTTTTCCCTCGAGGATTTCACTGCCCTGCCGGGAGGGCGCAAGGCCCTCCCCTACGTTGAAATCGGAGCATTTTCAAATCCGGTTTCTCCATTCGGAAGCAAGCCCTTGTAACCCTTTGTGGAAGAACAAGTCTAATCCTCACACAGTTTCCTCTGCAGATTTCAGTTGTTGTTATACCCAAACTCTCTTGTCATCAGTTTCCGCTTATACAGTTCTTCACGTTCCAGAACATCTTGACTGTTCCACCGCAGTGGCAGTACTTCCAGAATGGAAAACTGGAAGTCTTGATAATACCTCGGATCTTTTTCAATCATTTCTTTCAGACGTACATTTCCCCCGTGCTTCGTATGAATATAATTACTCCAACGTCCCCAGATTCCACCGTTTTCGCCGCTTGCTGAACCGACATATTGTTTCCCTGTTTTCCGATCAGTAATAATATAAACACCAGCTACCGCTGACAGTTTTCTCTCCCAATCTCGGTTCGCCTCAGGATTACGGATTATTTCGTTCAGCATTTGGAAATCGAGTATTGTTTTCTCGTAGCTTTCAAACGCCTTCTCTGAATGTATCGGTTGAATCTCCAATACCTCTTTGGGGTTTGTTCCCCACTGGCACCAGGATTTTACAGCACCGCCCCAATCAATCACCAGCCTTTTCTCCAACCCTGACAAGATGGGCATTTTCTCTAATTCATAGAAAACACAGCCTTCTGTATCTCCGATTACCAACTCTTTTGGCATCTCTATATTCTCGCAGGGAACATTTCCGCCAACCTTATAACAGCCCAGGAAGACGGCATTTGTTCTCTCAGTGCCCAGAAAGCTGAGAATAGTATCTGTATTATGAAAGAGTTTCGGAGTCTGAATTGCCTGATAGAATTCAAGTAAACCGTGTTGGTTATTTTTTGCAATTTCCGGTCTTGAAAGGTTATGCCTTATCAGTTTTGTCTTTTTCAAATCGATTTCTGCACCCTTGAGCAAATCCTGCAATGTCATTTGAATGTCCTTTCTTTCCACATGCTAAAACACACGGAAGAGCAGTTGCTCTTCCGTGTTTCCCGTCTAATGGCAGTTGAAGTAATCCACCGCGGTGGAGTCGGTCAAAACCACGTCGCACTTGCCGGAGTAGAGGTTGGAGAAGCACTCCGTGGTGCCTCCCGCCAGGCGGGTGATCTGGCCCAGGCGCTTGACCAGCCTCGGGTCCTGGTTCAGAGCGTCCATGGCCTCCGGCGTGGAGGGCATGCACATCCGCTTTCCGTTGAGGCGCAGCTTGTTCCACACCGCGGAGCCGTTGCGCGTGGCCACCACGATGTCGTTGTGGATATAGGGGCCGTAGGCGGTGAAGGTGCCGCCGTCGACCTCCTTCTGGCTGATGGCAATGCCGCCCCAGGCCACGTCGATGTTGCCGGAGGAGAGCTCGATGTACACGTTCTCCTTCTCAATGGGCTGCATCTTGAGCGTCCAGCCCAGCTTTTCGCACACCGCCATGGCCAGCTCCACGTCCAGCCCCCATGGCTCCCCGTTGGAGAGGTAGGAGAAGGGGAAGGAGTTGATGTCAATGCCGATAATCAGATCCTGCGGCTCCGGCGGGATCAGCTTTTCCAGGGCGTCGCCCTGCTTGGCGTAGTTAAGTGCCGGGGACCCCAGCCACTTGATGGCCAGGGCGTCCACTCTGCCCTCGGCGGCCAGCACGCTCAGCGCCGCCGTCACGTAGAAGTACAGCGGGTCGTTGTTGCGGAAGGCCAGGTAGTAGTCCTGCTCCACCAGCACCTCCACCGCGTTCACGCCGTAGCGGACCTTTCCGCAGGCGCACAGGGAGAGGGCAAGGCACAGGATCAATAGGATACAGATCAGTCTTTTCATGGGTGTTTTCCGAATGGTTTATTCCTCCGGGTCCTTGTATTCCGGCCTGGGCCTTCTGGGCCGCCCGGTCTCCGTGCGGCGCCGGGGCTCGGGCGCCGGGCGCTGTCTCGTCTGGGCATGCGCCCCGCTCTGCCGGGGGCGTGCGCTCTGGGCGCTCCGCCCGCCGTCGCCCGTGCGGACGCGGCCGGCCTGGCGCTGTCTCTCTTCCTCCCGCAGCTCCTCCTCGAAGCGGCGGCGATAGGTCTCATAGCGTTTGCGCTTGCTGCGCCGCGCCGTCAGCACCGCGCCCAGGATCAGCCCCAGGGCCAGCGCGCCGCCCGCAATGCCCACAATGACGGCCACGGAGCGCAGATTTTTCTGCTTTTCCTGCCGCTCTTCCTGTTTCTTCTGTTCGGCCTGCCGCTCCTGCTGGGCCTGCTGCTCGGCCTGGCGCTCTTCCTCGGCGGCTTTTTCCTCCTCCAGGCGCTGCTGCTCGGCCGCGGCCTGTGCCGCGCGGTAGGAATCCAGCCTGCCGTCCACCTGTTTGGTGTAGTCGGTGAACAGCACCGCCGCGTCGGAGAGCACCTTCTCGGCGCTGGGCGCCTCCAGCGTCAGCACCGACAGGACGATGGGGTGCTCCGTGTAGATGATGCCCACGGTGGCGTTCCAGTTGCGGTTGTTGTTGTCCACAAAGCTTCCGTACTTCTGGGCGATGTCATATTCCCGCATCTGGTCGGAGAGCTTGAAGTAGTTGACGGGATTGGCGCCCAGCATGCAGGGGATCACGTTGGGGAAGCGCTCCTCCCCGCCGAAGTACAGCGTCTCCAGCACCTTGGTGATGTAGCGGGCGGAGTAGTAGCAGTAGTCCACATAGTCGGTGCTGTAATAGGACTCGTCCAGATCGGCGTAGCCCATGGCCGCCTTGCGCCACACCTGGTCCCCCGCGCCGTCATGCAGCCAGCGGCGGACGTTGTGGGCCCAGTCGTTGTTGGAGTAGGTGAGGACGTACTCCTCCACCCGGCTAAGGGGCATGCCCATAAAGTCCCCGTCCTGCTCCAGCTCCCCGGTGCTGACCTTCTCGGCGATCAGCATCATCAGCGGCACCTTGTACACGCTGCCGGGATAGTACCAGGTATCGCCGTTGTAGTAGTACTCGTCCCCGGTCTCCAGGTAGCAGTAGCCGATGGAGATGTTCTCCTTCTTGACCCGGTGCTCCTCCGCGAAGGCGTCCATCATCCGATCCAGCTCCTCCGCGTCCAGGATGCCCCCGCCCCGCATCTCGCGGACCTCCGCGGCGTACTCCTCGGTAATCTCGATGCTGCTCTCCCCCTTGGCGACATCCGCCTCGTCGGCCCAGGCGGGCAGGGCCGCCGCGTCAAAGAGCGCCAGCGTCAACAGCAGGCACAGAGCTTTTTTCAACGTGCTGTTTTTCTCTCTCATTCCGGTTCTGCCCCGCGCCCGGGCGCGGAGCCTCCTCCGATCAGGCCATAGTCAGAGTTAGTATATCACAGTCTTTCCCGTTTTGGTAGTTTGTTTGTAAAAAATCCGCGTCTGCGGGCGAAAAGGCGCTTTTCTTTTTCCCGCTCCTGCCGTATAATGACAACATAGGAAATCTGTAGGAATCACCCGCGCGCAAAGGAGGCCCCCTTATGAACAACAAAACCGCCTACATCAACGGTATTCTGCTCTCCGGTGAGAAAGACATGCAGCCCGTCTCCGGGCAGATCCTCTTCACCGACGGCGACCGGATCGAAAAGATCCTCCCCGACGGGGCGGAGACCGCGGGCTATGAAATCGTGGATTTGAACGGGGCTTACCTGATGCCGGGCCTGATCAATCTGCACGTGCACATCCCCGCCACCGGCGCCCCCAAGAAGAAGCAGACGGACCCGAAAAAGCTGGTGCGTCTGCTGACCTCCAACGCCCTCACGCGGAAGATCTGCTACCTGATGTGCGGCAAGTACGTGCTGCCGGAGCTTTTGAGCGGCGTGACCACCCTGCGCTCCGTGGGCGGCGTGCAGGATATCGACTCGCGCCTGCGGGATGAGATCGCCGCGGGCAAACGCGCGGGCCCCCGGATTCTGGCGGGCAACATGGCCGTCTCCGTCCCCGGCGGGCACATGGCGGGCTCTCTGGCCTATGAGGCCCACTCGGCGGAGGAGGCCGCCGCCCTGGTGCGGAAGATCGCGGAAGGACATCCGGATCTCATCAAGCTGATGATCACCGGCGGCGTGCTGGACGCGAAGAAGAAGGGCGAGCCGGGCGAGCTGAAGATGCCCGCCGCGTATGTCAAGGCCGCCTGCGACGAGGCCCACCGCCTGGGGCTGCCCGTGGCCGCCCACGTGGAGAGCCCCGAGGGCGTGAAGGTGGCGCTTCGCAACGGCGTGGACACCATCGAGCACGGGGCAAAGCCCGACAAAGAGATGCTGGAGCTGTTCAAGACCATGGGCGCCTGCCACGTGGCCACCATCTCCCCGGCCCTCCCCTTCGCGCTGTTTGACCGCGCGGTCATCGGCGCCACGGAGGAGCAGCAGTTCAACGGCCGGATCGTCTTTGACGGCATCATCGACTGCGCCAAGGCCTGTCTGGAGGCGGGCGTCCCCGTGGGGCTGGGCACCGACACCGGCTGCCCCTACATCACCCACTACGACATGTGGCGGGAACTCGTCTATTTCCACAAGTACTGCGGCGTCTCCAATGCCTTCGCCCTGCACACCGCCACGTTGGGCAACGCGAAGATCGTCGGTCTCGACGACGAGATCGGTTCCCTCGCCCCGGGCAAGTGCGCGGACCTGATCGCCACAGCCAGGAACCCGCTGGAGGATCTCTCCGCCCTGCGGAACGTGAGCATGGTGGTCTCCCGCGGCCGGATCGTGGATATCTCGGGGCTCAAAAAATACCCCGCCTGCGAGGCGGAGTTGGACAAGTTTCTGTAAACACATACAGGCCAAAAGGGCCCGGGGGGGGGGGGGGGGGGGGGGGGGGGGGGG
>JBGUNL010000025.1:0-2102 GCA_045117295.1 Candidatus Limivicinus sp. | reverse complement strand
ATTCGAACTGGGGACCTCATCCTTACCAAGGATGCGCTCTACCTGCTGAGCTATAGCAGCAAAGTACATGCCCCTTGGAAGGGGCATGTGTGGCGACCGAGAAGGGACTTGAACCCTCGACCTCCGGCGTGACAGGCCGGCGTTCTAACCGACTGAACTACTCGGCCACGGCTTGATTATAATAGCAAAAGGGTTTCCATTTGTCAAGGGTAAATTTGAAAAAAATTCGTGTTTTTTCGCACGGCCGAGAATGCCGATTTCCCCGCCTGCCATGCGGGTTTCCCGCTTTTGCGCGGCGCGCGGCCCCTTCCTCTTTCTGGAAAAGAGCCGCGCGTCTGCGTTCAGGTCGTCTCCTTTGTTTTGAAAAACACGTGGAAGGTCAGCCACTCCGCCAGCAGGCAGACGGGCAGCGCCGCCAGCACGTCCAGCGCCGAGTGCTGCTTGACAAAGCACACGGCCGCGCAGATCATCAGCACCACAAAGGCCAGCAGGAGCTTGCTCCACAGGGGCAGTTCCCTGTCCTTCAGGGCCACCGAGAGAATGCCCAGGGAGTAGGCCACATGCAGCGAGGGGCAGACCCCGGTGCTGGTGTCAAAGGAATAGATAAACGCCATCAGGGCGGTCAGGGCGTTTTCCCGGGGGAAGACCTCCGGCCGCAGATCCTGGCGGCTGGGCCAGAGCACGTAGACCGTCATGGCCGCCACCTGGGTCACCATGATATAGGTCTGCAGCCTGCTGAATTTGTCCGCGTCATAGAGGAAATAATACAGCAGCGAGCCGAACACCAGAAGGTACCAGCCCACATAGAAGAACACAAAGAACTCGTTGAAGGGGATCAGATCGTCCAGCGCGCAGTGGATGGGGTGGCAGCGCTCGGGCGGGATCAGGTTCTCGGTGATGAAGTACATCGTGAAATAGAAGACCCAGCCCAGCAGCAGCTTGACGTGGCGATACCTCGGCTCATTCACGGTGGAGAGGGAGAGGCCGCGGTAATCAATCATCGGTTTTTTCATGCCTGTCGTAAACCTCGAGAGGAATGTTTTTGGGGTAATCCCGCTTGGGGATATTGGGGTACGGCACCACCGTGTGCTCCGGCAGGGAGACGGCGATGTTGGTGATGGCGTCCATCAGCGCATGGCACATGCGCTTCCGCTCCCCGGCGATGGGTGCCTGGGGATCAAACAGCACCGGCTTGCCAAAAGTCACCGTGGCCAGCTTCGGCGCAATGTACACGGGAACAAACGGCAGGGCCTCGCCCGTCTTTTTATAATAGAAGCGGGCCAGGTCCACGAACTTGTCCTGGAAATCGTGGACGATGTTGTTGTGCTCGTCGTAGTGCTCCGGGAAGATCACAATGCGGCAGCCCGCCTGCAAAAGCTCCACCGAGCGGCGGAAGGTGGTGATCAGCCGCGTGTCGTGGTAGACGGGGATGGTGCGGGCGTTGTTGAAGATGCAGACCGCCAGCGGCGTGATGAGATAGCTCAGCAGCTTATAAAACCAGCGGATCGCTTTGGGCTTGCCGGACCAGAAGTCCCGGTAGGCGTAGGCATGCACCTCGTTCCAGGTCATCATCTCGCCCGCGCACCAGATGGCCCGCGGCCCGGGAATATAGATCTCGCCCACGATGGGGCCGCACATCTGGCTGTGGTTGCCCACGATCACGCAGGGCCCCTCCGGCAGGTTTTCCGTTCCCGCCAGGCGAAAGTGCGGCGAAAACAGCCATACCAGCCAGCGGATGACCCGATAAATCCAAGTTGTTTTTTTGTCTTCCATATCAGCGTCCTGTTCTTTGCCCGTGCAGCAAGCGCTGCCCCTTCCCTTTTCTTCCAGTCCAACAATTTGTTCTTGGCAAAGAAATCTAAACCAAGAAGAAACTGCCCGGCTGCGGTTTGCTGTAGACGGGTATTATATCACCTCTCCGCCTTCAGTGCAAGGCGTCCTTCCCGACCGTCCGCGTTTTTCTTCGTCCAGGCTCTGCTTTCCCTTGCAAAGTCCGCGCCGGAATGCTATATTAGTAAAATGCAGTAATGATTGCCTGCGGAGGAGAAAGATGGGTTTTAAGAGAGCTTTCCGGCTGCTGCCGGCCTTGCTTTTATTGACAG
>JBGUNL010000024.1:0-6193 GCA_045117295.1 Candidatus Limivicinus sp. | reverse complement strand
ATTTCTCTTTTCGGTCTTGCGCGAAAAGAGAAACGGTTCTTGGACTCCAAAGAGAAAAGGGCGCCAACGCGATGAACTGCTGTACAGATCTATGGCTCGGCGTCGCGATCGTCGGAACCTGGTACAGCTCCGGTGCAAAGTCTATGGCGGGTCAAACCCACCGAGCCGCGTGCAGAAGCGGGGCATAATCCCGGTCAGAAGGTTCATGGAGCGGCAGCGGTATGCGTGGTTCCAAACCACGCCTCACTGCTCTAGCGGCGACCCTGGTTTTGCCCTTGGGCTCCCCGCCTTTGTGTGGAGTCCAGAGGACACTTCCTCTGGTTGCCTTTCTTGAAGTCCAAGAAACGTTCTTTCCCCAACGGGAAAGAATGTGTCTTGATCTGCGCAGGTTCGTCCTTGCGAACACGCAAACTGTTGGAAATCAATTTATCGATTTTCCCTGTCACTGCTTGCCGCACTGCCGGTGGGATCGGCGCTACACCTGCAGCAGGCGCTGCAGCTCCCGGCGCAGGCGGGTGAGGATGCGCTTTTCCAGGCGGCTGATGTAGCTCTGGGAGATGCCCAGCAGCTCCGCCACCTCCTTCTGGGTGTACTCCCGCCCGTCCGCAAGGCCGAAGCGCAGGCGGATGATCTCCTTCTCCCGGCCCTCCAGACTCTCCACCGCCTCCAGCAGCATGCGCTTTTCCGCGTCGTCCTCCAGGGAGCGGCAGACCTCGTCCTCGTCCGTGCCCAGGATATCGGACAGCAGCAGCTCGTTGCCGTCCCAGTCGGTGTTCAGCGGCTCGTCAAAGCTCAGCTCCGTGCGCTGGGCGCCGGACTTGCGCAGCACCATGAGGATCTCGTTTTCGATGCAGCGGCTGGCGTAGGTGGCAAGCTTGATGTTCTTGCCCGCCTTGAAGGTGTTCACCGCCTTGATCAGGCCGATGGTGCCGATGGAGATCAGGTCCTCGATGTGGATGCCGGTGTTTTCAAAGCGCTTGGCAATGTAGACCACCAGGCGCAAATTGTGCTCGATCAGCTCCCGGCGGGCGCCCTCGTCCCCCGCCTCCAGAGCGGCCACGGCCCGTTCCTCCTCCTCCCGCTCCAGGGGCGGGGGCAGCACGTCGCTGCCGCCGATGTAAAACACCGGGGGCGGCTGGATGCCCAGGATCCGCAGCAGCTGCTCCCGGAGAAAAAAGGACTGGGGTTTGGACAACATGGAAAGACTCCCTTCTGACAATTTGGAGTGTGGAGGGTGGCGGGTGGCGTGAATGTGTCCGCAATGCGGACAATCAAAACCGATCCCCCAGTCAGCTTCGCTGACAGCCCCCTTTCCGGAAAGGGGGCCATGAAGAGACTCTCGCACATGCCTCCCTTTGAGAAAGGGAGGTGCCCCGAAGGGGCGGAGGGATCGGTTTTCAATTGTGCCGAAGGCACACCACAACGCCACCCTTCACACTCCACCCTCAATAGATTCCCTCAAAGCCTTCGCCGGAGGCGGCGGGAGAGACCGCAGCCAGCAGGCCCGGGCGGGATCTGCCGTCGATTTCGGCGGCATCCGGCCGCAGGGCGGCCAGCATTCCCTCCCCGCCCACCGTGGCGCAGGAGAGCAGCCGGACCCGGCCCTGCAGGGCGGGTTCCCGGCCGCAGGCCTCCGCCAGCTCCACCGGCGGCAGGGTCAGCAGCGCGGCGCACTCCGGCACCAGCGGGGCCAGCGCCCCCGGCGAGACCACCAGCACTCGGGCCCCGGTGACGGGGTCGGTGAGGCAGTTGCCGGTGTCCAGCAGGACCCGGAACATCGCCCGGCGCGTCCCCAGCGTGAGGGCGGCCTCCGCGGTGCGGCTCTCCGCCCGGCGGCCCCGGGTGCGGGAGAACAGCGTCAGTCCCGCGTAGCAGACCAGAAACACCGCCGCGAGCAGGCCCAGATCCGCGCCGCCGCGCCGGAGGGTCACGGCCCAGACCATGCCGCCGAAGGTGGCGGAGAGGGCCAGAAAGGCGGCAAGGCAGCGAAAAAGCCGCGCCTCCCCGCCGAAGGCCACAAGACCCATGAGCCCGGCAAACACCAGCTGCATCACCGGCAGGGCCAGGAAGGCCAGCCCCGGCAGAAAGACCGCCACCGCGTACGCGGCCCCCAGCAGCGCCGCCAGACAATACCGGCCCCGCCGCAGGGTGAGAGAGCACAGGCGGCCCGTCGCCAGGCACAGCAGATAGTCCGTCAGCAGGCTGAGGGCAAAGAGGGAATCGGCGTAGAGGATTTTCATGGCCGTATGATACCACGGCGCGGCCGCGGTTTTTGTCAGATGCGTCAGAGGGGAAAAGCGCAAATCGGGAGATTTTTAATTGTCAAATACCTCGCTCTGTGGTAGAATCTTGAAAGGTATGAATACCCTGACACAGAAATAAGAGAGGCAATCGGAATTCTATGTGGTTTACCTTCGCAATCATCGCGCTGCTCTGCTGGAGCGGATCTGACCTGTTTTCCAAGATCGGCTGCCAGGACGCAAAGGACAAGTACTCCCACCTGAAAATGGTGACGGCGGTGGGCGTCGTCATGGGTCTGCACGCCGTCTATGAGATCTTCTTCCATGGCGTGGAAATGAGCTGGCATGTGATGTTGACCTATCTGCCGGTCTCCATGCTGTACATCCTCTCCATGGCCATCGGCTATCTGGGGCTCAGGTACATTGAGCTCTCCATCTCCTCCCCCATCTGCAACAGCTCCGGCGCCATTGTGGCGGTGCTGACCTTTATCACCGTGGGCATCGGCGAGGACCTGCCCCCCGTGGCTCTGGTGGCCGTGGCCCTGGTCTGCATCGGCGTTGTCACCCTGGGCTTTACCGAGGCCAACGAGGACGAGGAGCTGCGCCGCGCCCGGCAGGACGCCTCCAACCACCACTACGCCAAGAGCTGGATCGCCATTCTGATCCCCATCGTCTACTGCCTGCTGGACGCGCTGGGCACCTTCGCCGACAGCCGCGTGCTGGAGGTGCTGGACGAGGACAGCGCCAACTGCGCCTATGAGCTGACCTTCCTCTTTGTCGGCATCCTCTGCGCCGTGTACGTGCTGGGCGTCAAGAAGCAGAAGCTGGCCGCCCGCGAGGAGGCCCCCAAGTACACCGGCGCCGTCTTTGAGACCATCGGCCAGTTCTTCTACATCTACGCCCTGGCCGATACCGAGCATGTGGCCTTCGCCGCCCCCATCATCTCCAGCTACTGCGTGGCCTCCGTGCTCTGGAGCCGCATCTTCCTGAAGGAGAAGCTCTCCGTCAAGCACTATCTCTCCATCGCCACCGTGGTGGCGGGCATCGTCATTCTGGGAATTCTGGACATTTAAAGGAGTACGTATGGTTTACAACAGAGTGGTTCTCAAAATCAGCGGTGAGGCCCTGGCCGGCAGCAAGGGCACCGGCTTTGACTTCAACTTCATTTCCACCGTCTGCCAGACCGTCAAGGAGGCGGCGGAGGCGGGCGTGCAGATCGGCATCGTCATCGGCGGCGGCAACTTCTGGCGCGGCGTCAAGGACGGGGCCGGCAAGGTCGAACGCGTCAGCGCCGACCGCATGGGCATGCTTGCCACCTGCATGAACTGCCTGGCCGTGTGCGACGTGCTGCGGCAGCTGGGCGCCAAGGCCCGGGTCATGACCTCCGTGGACATCATGGGCGTGGGCGAGCGCTACGACACCCGCAAGGCCATCGAATACATGGAGGGCGGCGAGGTGGTGCTCTTTGCCGGCGGCACCGGCGCCCCCTTCTTCTCCACCGACACGGCGGCCGCCCTGCGCGCCGCAGAGATCCACGCCGACGCCATTTTGCTTGCCAAGAACATCGACGGCGTCTACTCCGCCGACCCCCGCAAGGACCCCGAGGCGGTGAAGTTTGACCGCATCAGCTACGACGAGGTGCTGGCCCGCCGCCTGGCCGTCATGGACAGCACCGCCACCAGCCTTGCCATGGACAACGAGATCCCCGTCATCGTCTTCGCCCTGGCCCAGCCGGAGAACATCCTGAAGGTGCTCGCCGGCGAGGACGTGGGCACCACCGTCAAGTAAACACAACGGACACGATCAACTATATAATGGAGGTACGAACATGTCTGACTATCCGGAATTTGAAAACAAGATGAAAAAGACCTGCGACGCGCTCACCGCAGACCTCGCCGCCATCCGCGCCGGACGCGCCAACACCGCCGTCCTCAACCCCATCTCCGTCAGCTACTACGGCGTGGACACCCCCATCATGCAGGTGGCGTCCGTCTCCACCCCCGACCCCCGCTCCCTGGTGATCCAGCCCTGGGACGGCAGCCTGCTCAAGGCCATTGAGAAGGCCATCCTGGCCTCCGACCTGGGCATCAATCCCCAGAACGACGGCCGCATGATCCGCCTGGTCTTCCCGCCCCTGACCGAGGAGCGCCGCAAGGACCTGGTCAAGCAGACCAAGAAGTACGGCGAGGTCTCCAAGGTCGCCATCCGCAACATCCGCCGCGACGCGGTGGAGAAGTTCAAGAAGCAGCAGAAGGCCTCCGAGATCACCGAGGACGACTACAAGATCGCAGAGAAGGATATCCAGAAGCTCACCGACGACTACATCAAGGAGATCGACAAGATCTGCGAGAAGAAGGAAAAGGAACTCACCGAAATCTGACGCCCTGCCCAAACAGAGTTTCGTAGGGGCGGGCGCCTCGACCGCCCGCGTTCGACGACCGGCACGGGACGTCCGGGGGCCGTCCCCTACACAAAACAACGGATCGGAGAACAACATGCCGAACAACCATCCGGCGGGGGAGCGGGAGCAGTCCCGCCCACCCCGCCATATTGCCATTATCCTCGACGGCAACGGCCGCTGGGCCAAAAAGCGCGGTCTGCCCCGGACCGCCGGCCACGCCGTCGGCGCGGAGACCTTCCGCAAAATCGCCACCTATTGCAAAAACATCGGGGTGGAGTACCTGACGGTCTACGCCTTCTCCACGGAGAACTGGAAGCGGCCGGAGGGGGAGGTCGCCACCATCATGAAGCTGCTGGGCAAATACCTGCACGAGGCCATCGACACCATGGAGCGGGACCATATCCGCATGAAGGTGTTCGGGGATCTGGAGGGGCTGAGCCCGGAGCTGCGGAAGCTGGTGGAGAAGACCGACGAGATCTCCAGGCGCTACGAGGGTTTCCAGGCCAACATCTGTCTCAACTACGGCGGGCGGGACGAGATCCTGCACGCCGCGCGCCGCTATGCCCGGGACCTCGCCGAGGGCAGGGCCGAGGGAGAGCTGACGGAGGAAGTGTTTTCCAACTATCTCTACTCCGCGGGCATCCCCGACCCGGATCTGCTGATCCGCCCCGGCGGAGAACAGCGCATCTCCAACTTCCTGCTGTGGCAGTGCGCCTACGCGGAGTTTTACTTCACGGACGTGCTCTGGCCGGACTTTACGCCCGAGGAGCTGGACAAGGCCATCGCGGTCTACCACAGCCGCGACCGGCGCTACGGCGGGGTCAAGAACCCATGACCGCGGTGCAGGAGGCGCTCTTTGCCCTGCGGGACGAGACGTACGGGGATTTTACCGCAAAGCTCATCCCCACGGTGGATCGGGAGCGCATCATCGGCGTGCGCGCCCCGGCCCTGCAGCGCTTTGCCAAAGACTTTGCCAAAAGCCCCGGGGCGGCGGATTTTCTGCAGGCGCTGCCCCACTTCTATCTGGAGGAAAACGGGCTGCACGCGGCGCTGGTCAACGGTATTCGGGATTACGACGCCTGTATTGCCGCGCTGGACGCCTTCCTGCCCCATGTGGACAACTGGGCCACCTGCGACAGCCTGGGCCCCGCCTGCTTTCAAAAGCAGCACGCCAGGCTCATCGAAGACGTGCGCCGCTGGATGGCCAGCGGCCGGCTCTACACCGTGCGCTTCGGCATCGGGATGCTGATGGCCCATTTTCTGGACGGGGACTTTGCCCCGGAGCAGCTGGACTGGGTCGCGGCCATCGAGACGGAGGAATACTACCTGCGCATGATGCAGGCCTGGTACTTTGCCACGGCCCTGGCCAAGCAATTCGACGCGGCTCTGCCGGTTCTGGAGCAGCGCAGGCTCGCGCCCTGGACCCACAACAAGACCATCCAGAAGGCGGTGGAGAGCCGCCGCATCAGCGATGAGAAAAAAGGATATTTGCGGACGCTGAGAAGAAAGTAGGGGCGGCTATCAGCCGCCCGCCATGCCTGCACCATATCTG
>JBGUNL010000023.1:0-4262 GCA_045117295.1 Candidatus Limivicinus sp. | reverse complement strand
AGCCGCTGGCCGATGAGGCTGAAGGTGAGCCAGAACATCAGAAACATCACCGCCACGAAGACCGGCACGGCGGTGTACTTGCCCGTGAGGATCCTGTCCATTTTCAGCGAGCGCAGATGCTCTCTGCTCTCATGGGGCTTGACCACCGAGGCCGCCACCGCCCGCTCGATAAAGCTGTAGCGCATGTCCGCCAGGGCGGCGTTGCGGTCCAGGCCCCCCTCGTTTTCCATCTGGACGATGCAGTGCTCCAGCAGCTCCCGCTCGTTCTGATCGAGCCCCAGGCGGTCGGCCAGCTCCGCATCCCCCTCGATGAGCTTGGCGGTGCAGAAGCGGGCGGAGACGCCCAGCTTGTCCGCGTGGTCAGAGATCAGGTGGATCACCGCGTGGATGCAGCGGTGCACCGGGGAATCGTTGTCGCAGAAGTCCGTCACCGAGGGGACGGCCCGGCTGCGGGCGGTCTCGCCGGCCACGTCCAGCAGCTCCGACACGCCCTCCCCCCTGGCCGCCGCGATGGGCACCACCGGCACGCCCAGGTCCCGGCTCAGGCCCTGCACGTCCACGCTGCCGCCGTTTGCCCGCAGCTCGTCCATCATGTTCAGGGCGATGACCGTGGGCACCCGCAGCTCCAGCAGCTGCAGGGTCAGGTAGAGGTTTCGCTCGATGTTGGTGGCGTCCACCACGTCGATGATGCAGTCCGGCTTCTGGTGGATGATATAGTCCCGGGAGACGATCTCCTCCTGGGTGTAGGGGCGCAGGGAGTAGATGCCCGGCAGATCCACCACCGTGCAGTTTTTAAGGCCCCGCACCTCGCCCGATTTCTGCTCCACGGTCACGCCGGGGAAGTTCCCCACATGCTGGTTGGAACCGGTCAGAGCGTTGAAGAGCGTGGTCTTGCCGCTGTTCTGATTGCCGGCCAGGGCGAAGTTCACGGCGCCTCCACCTCCTTGAGCTCAATTTTGGCGGCGTCCTCCAGCCTCAGGGTCAGCTCATAGCCCCGGACGCGGATCTGGATGGGATCGCCCATGGGCGCCGTCTTCTGCTTGGTCACCCGGGTGCGCGGGATCAGCCCCATGTCAAGCAATCGGCAGCGCAGCGCGCCCTCCCCGCCGACGGCGGCGATCACGCCGCTGCCGCCCACGGGCAGCTTGTCCAATGTCATATCGAACTCTCCCAACTGCAAAAAGTGTTAACTGTCTCTAACCTTATGTTAGATTCAGCTAACACTTTTGTCAAGTAGGAAATTACGGTTTCAGTTCCGCCCCTCCCGGGCGAGAGCGGTGACGTAGCGCACCACATAGTCGGCAAAGCGCCGGGTGGCGGGGCCCGCCCGCTCCCCCGCCGCGATGGCAAGGCCGATGGTGCGTTTGGCCTCCGGGACCAGGGGCAGGATCTGCAGATCGTCGTGCCGGCCCTTGAGCAGCAGCTCCGGCATGATGCTGATGCCCAGGCCCTGCTCCACCATGGCGATGACGGCGTAGTCGTCCTTGGTGTAAAAGCGGACGTTGGGCTTGACCCCCGCCGCCTCCAGAGCCCGGCGGGCGTCGTGGTCGGAGCTCTGCAGCAGGCTGATGAAGGGCTCGGTCTCGCACTCCACCAGGGGAAACCTGGGGTAGTTTTCAAAACGGCTGTGCCGGGGCAGGATAGCCAGCAGCCGGTCCTCCATCAGGGGGATGCACGCACAGTCCACCCCGGCCGGCAGAGCCACGAAGCCCACGTCCACGCTGCCCTCGGCCAGCCACTGCTCCACGTCGTGGTAGTCGCCGTTGAGGAGCTTGAAGTCCACCTTGGGGTAGTCCTGCTGAAACTCCTTCAGCACCGGGGGCAGCCAGTGCACGGCCACGGAGGTAAAGGCCCCGATGCGCACGGTGCCGGACTCCAGCCCCCGGATGGAGGAGGCCGTCTGCCGCAGCTGTTCCGCCGCCGCCAGCACGTTGCGCACTGCGGGCAGCAGGCGCTCCCCCTCCCCCGTCAGACTCACGCCGCCGCGGCTGCGCTTGAGGACGGTAAAGCCCAGTTCCTTTTCCAGATTGTCGATGCTGTGGCTGACGGCCGACTGGGTCACCCCCAGCTCCGCCGCCGCCCGCGTCAGACTGCCGCAGTCCACCACGCTCATCAGGGTCTGATATTTGTCCAGGGCCATGGCGGCTCCTTTCCATGAAAATTTTTCATGTTAATATGAATAGAATGTTTGTTTTTTCTATTATAGGAAAAAAACTTACGATTATCAAGATTTTTTTATGCTTTGCCGATTGTGCTTTTTCCTTTCCCGCCGTAGAATCCAGTCATTCGAAAAACAAAAGAGAGGACGTTTTCCCATGACCGTATCCAACATCTGCATTCTTCTTGCCATCATCGTATACCTGGTGGGCATGCTGGCCATCGGCTTCAAGTACGCCCACAACAAGACCTCCGAGGACTTTTACCTGGGCGGCCGCAAGCTGGGCCCCATTGTCACCGCCATGAGCACCGAGGCCTCCGACATGAGCGCCTACCTGCTGATGGGCGTGCCGGGCCTGGCCCTCTTCTGCGGCGTGGCCGAGGCCAGCTGGACCGCCATCGGCCTGTCCATCGGCACCTGGCTCAACTGGCTGATCGTGGCCAAGCGCCTGCGCCGCTACTCGGCAAAGCTGGGTTCCATCACCGTGCCCGACTTTCTGGCCCGCCGCTTCCGGGACAACACCAAGCTCATTGAGATCCTGGGCGCCCTGACCATCATCGTCTTCTTCGTGCCCTACACCGCCTCCGGCTTTGCCGCCTGCGGCAAGCTGTTCAACACCCTGTTCGGCTTTGACTACATGCCCGCCATGATCATCTCCGCGGCGGTCATCGTGGCCTACTGCGCGCTGGGCGGCTTCATGGCGGCCTCCGTCACCAGCCTCATCCAGTCCATCGTCATGACCGCCGCGCTGATCATCGTGTTCTTCTACGGCACCCGCGCCGCCGGCGGCTGGGGCGCCGTGGTGGCCAACGCCAAAACCGTCCCCGGCTACCTGAATCTCTTTGCCAGCACCGACATCACCAGCAGCGCCGCCGGGTCCTACACCTTTATCATGATCGTCTCCACGCTGGCCTGGGGCCTGGGCTACTTCGGCATGCCCCACATCCTGACCCACTTCATGGCCATTGAGCACGAGGAGAAGCTCTCCCTGTCCCGCCGGGTCGGCTCCATCTGGTGCGTGGTCTCCCTGGGTGTGGCCGTGGTCATCGGCATCGTGGGCTTCGCCATGGCGAAGGCCGGCGTGCTCGCCACCCCCGAGTCCGAGCCCGTGGCTGAGAACATGATCGTCAATGTGGCCCGCCTCATCTCCGAGCACGGCGTCTTCGCCGCCATCGTCGCGGGTCTGATCCTGGCCGGCATCCTGGCCGCCACCATGTCCACCGCCGACGCCCAGCTTCTGGGCGCCGCCTCCGGCGTGACCCACAACCTGATCACCAACGTCTTCGGCGTCAAGCTGGACGACAAAAAGAACATGCTCATCGCCCGGCTCACCGTGGTGGGCGTGGCGATCCTGGGCGTGATCTTCGCCTCCGACCCCTCCAGCTCCATCTTCCGCGTGGTCTCCTTCGCCTGGGCCGGCTTCGGCGCCACCTTCGGCCCCGTGATGCTCTTCGCCCTGTTTTGGAAGCGCTGCAACAAGCAGGGCGCCATCGCCGGCATGTTCGGCGGCATGATCACCATCTTCCTGTGGAAGTTCCTGGTGCGGCCCCTGGGCGGCGCGTTCAACATCTACGAGCTGCTGCCCGCCTTCGTGGTCTCCAGCATCCTGATCGTGGCGGTCTCCCTGTGCACCAAGGCCCCCGAGGACGAGATCGTCGAGGAGTTTGAGAGCATCGGCTGATGACCCTCCTATAAAAACACGCACGCGCCGCTTTCGCGGCGCGTGTTGTTTTTGTGTTTGTGTTTGCAAGAGGATAGCTGCGCCTCAACTTTTCTTTGTTTGGCCAAAGAAAAGTTGCAAAAGAAACGCCACAAGGGAGGGGAAGATTCCGTATTCTTCCCCTCCCTTGACTCTCCCTAATTGAAACGGCCAAGGGGGATCTGCGGATCCCCCGTTGGATTCCCCTGGGAGCGGATGGAACATTGTTCGTTTTCATGCCCGGCTGCGGCGAAAAAAGGTATGATTCTTGCACCGGAGCTGTACGATATACGATGATCGCGATGCCGAGCCATAGAGCTGTACAGCAGTTCATCGCGTTGGCGCCCTTTTCTCTTTGGAGTCCAAGAACCGTTTCTCTTTTCGCGCAAGACCGAAAAGAGAAAT
>JBGUNL010000022.1:0-7202 GCA_045117295.1 Candidatus Limivicinus sp. | reverse complement strand
GCCTGGGGCAGGGCGTAGAACTTGCCGGGGTGCTTTCTGGCGGGCACCAGATAGTCCCGCGCGCCCTCGGGGGAGGAGGCGGTGAGGATGGGGGTGGTAATCTCCAGGAAGCCGTGCTCGGTCATGGCCTGGCGCAGGGCCGCCACCACGTTGCAGCGGAGGATGATGTTCTTCTTGACGGCGGGGTTTCTCAGGTCGAGATAGCGGTATTTCAGGCGCTGCATCTCGTCGGCCTCGCGGCTGCGGTTGATCTCAAAGGGCAGCTCGTTGTAGCGGCAGCGGCCCAGGACCTCGATCTTCTCGGGGACGACCTCGATGTCGCCGGTGTCCTGCTTGGGGTTCTTGCTGGCGCGCTCGCGCACCGTGCCCTCCACGGAGATGGTGGACTCCTTGTTGATGGCCTTGACGGCGCGCATCATGTCCTCGGTTTCGACCACCACCTGGGTGGTGCCGTAGAAGTCGCGCACGACCACGAAGGCAAAGTTGCTGCCCACCTCGCGGACGTTCTCCATCCAGCCGACGATCTTGACCTTCTGGCCGACATGCTCGAGCCGCAGCTCGTTGCAGGTATGGGTTCTCATCTGTGTCATTTCTATATCCTCCTTATAGGCTCCCCTTTTAAGGGGAGCTGTCCGGCGAAGCCGGACTGAGGGGTCGCTGCCCCCTTTGAGATGTGCGTGGTTGATTCTGTCCGGCGAAGCCGGACTGAGGGGTTGTTCCCCTCTCTTAAAAAGTGCGTGACGGGGGAAACCCCTCCGCCCTTCGGGCACCTCCCCTTTCAGGGGAGGCTTTGTTACTCTTTGATCACCGCGCCGGCGTTTTTTTCCGCCACGCGCCGGGCGATATAGGCCGCGGCCTCGTCGGGACTGAGCTTGACCTGCTCGCCGGTGGCCATGTCCTTGACGGAGAGCAGACCCTCCTGGATCTCGTCCTCGCCGATGAGCACCGCGAAGGGCACCGCCAGCTTATCGGCGTAGCCCATCTTGGCCTTGAATTTTTTCTTCTCGCCGTAGAGCTGGGTGCGGACCCCGGCCTTCCGCAGGGCGGTGGCCGCCGCCACGGCAAAGCCCAGCTCCTCCGTCATGGGCAGCACCAGCGCGTCGCAGGGGGCGGTGATGAGCTCGTCGGAGAGCAGGCCCTGCTCATTGAGCACGTAGAACAGGCGGGTCAGGCCGATGGAGATGCCCACGCCCGGCAGCTGCTTGTCCGTGTAGTACTCGGCAAGGTTGTCGTAGCGCCCGCCGGAGCAGACGGAGCCGATCTCCGGGTGCTCGGTCATGACGGTCTCGTACACCGTGCCGGTGTAGTAGTCCAGACCCCGGGCGATGGTGAGATCCACAGCGAAGTTTTCCTCCGGCACGCCGAAGTCCTTGAGGTACTTCGTCACGGCGATGAGCTCGTCCAGGCCCTGGTCGAAGATCTCATCCATGCCGCGGTAGCGCTCCAGGGCCTCGATGACCTCCGCGTTGGTACCGCAGATGGCCATGAAGTCCAGCACATTCTCCGCCTTGCAGGGCAGCATCTTCGTTTCGTCGATGAGAAGCTGGCGGACCTTCTCGCTGCCGATCTTGTCCAGCTTGTCCACGGTGCGCATGATCTCCCCGGCCTTCTCCTGCATGCCGTTCATGCGGTAGAAGCCGTTTAAGAGCTTGCGGTTGTTGACGCGGATCTTGAACTTCGTCAGGCCCAGCTTGGTGAAGGTGCTGCAGATGACGGCGGGGATCTCCGCCTCGTTGAGGATGTCCAGCTTCCCGTCGCCGATGACGTCGATGTCCGCCTGATAAAACTCCCGGAAGCGGCCGCGCTGGGCCCGCTCGCCCCGGTAGACCTTGCCGATCTGGTAGCGGCGGAAGGGGAAGGACAGCTCGGAGTAGTGGGCGGCCACATATTTGGCCAGCGGCACGGTCAGATCAAAGCGCAGAGCGAGGTCGCTCTCGCCTTTCTGGAAGCGGTAGATCTGCTTTTCGGTCTCGCCGCCGCCCTTGGCCAGCAGCACCTCCGCCGACTCGATCACCGGGGTGTCCAGCGGGGTGAAGCCGTAGAGAGCGTAGCTCTCGCGCAGAACGGCCATCATGCGCTCCATTTTCATCTGCTGCGCCGGCAGCAGCTCCATAAAGCCGGACAGGGTCCGGGGGGATACTTTCGCCATAAATTCTTCCCTTTCAACGGAAACGATGACCGCGCAGATGCGCAGTCATCCGTGTTCCGGTCTCATGTTTTCTCAGCGCTTCTGGGGGTTGACGATGTTGCGCCAGTCGAGATCGCCGCGGCGCAGGCCCTGCACCAGCACCTCGGCCGTGGCGGCGTTGGTGGCGAAGGGGATCTGATACTGGTCGCAGAGACGCTCGATCTTGTTGATGTCGTCAAAGCCCTTGGGGTTGGTGGGGTCGCAGAAGAAGAGGACAAGGTCGATCTCGTTGAAGGAGATCCGGGCCCCGATCTGCTGCGCGCCGCCCTGGTCCGCGTGGAGGTAGAGGGTAATGGGCAGGCCGGTCGCCTCCGAGACCAGCTTGCCGGTGACGTGGGTCGCGCACAGGGAATGCTCCGCAAGGATCCCGCAGTACGCGATGCAGAACTGAACCATCAGTTCCTTTTTCCGGTCATGTGCCATCAATGCAATGTTCATCCAAACTCTCCGTTTCTCAATTCAACCAATTCTCAACTCAAATAACGCAATGATTATAAACACAATTCCCAAAAACCGCAAGATGTCTTTGCCTGTTTTCCAAAATTTTTGAAACAAAGCCGTTGTTTTTTGTGGCTTTTTGGATTTTGCTCACTTCAGCAGAGCCATCTCGGGGTCGGAGGTGTCGCTGTAGCCGCGGATGGTGATGTAGGCGTCCATGATCTGGCGGGCGATAAACTGCACGTCGGCGCCGGCGCCGCCGCGCTCCACCACCACGAAAATGGCCACTTCGGGATCCTTGTAGGGGCCGTAGCACATGAAGATGCCGTCGTTCTGGATGCCCTCGCCCTTCTGGGCGGTACCGGTCTTGCCGGCGCAGCGCCAGGCGCAGGGGACCCATATGTTGGCGTTGGTCTCGTTGAGGTAGTCGTTGAGCACCAGCCACATCCCCTCGTGCACCGCGTCCCAGTTGTAGGGGGCGGTGTCCACGGTGGACATGACCCGGGCCTCGCGCTCATAGAGCTTCTCGGAGTAGTCGTAGTTGCGGATGGACTTGATGACGGAGGCGGAGTGGCGGGTGCCGCCGTTTGCCACGGTGGCGCAGTATTCCGCCATCTGGATGGGGGTGAACACGGAGTCGGACTGGCCAATGGCGGCCTGCAGCGTGTCGCCGATGCGCCACTCGGCCCCGGCGTAGTCCTGGTGGTTGGCGCGGTTGGACATGTTGCCCTTGGCCTCCACCAGCTCGATGCCGGAAAACTGGCCCAGGCCGAAGGCGGCGGCGAATTCGCCCATGTCGTCAACGCCCAGGTCGTGGCCCACGGTGTAGAAGAAGTAGTTGCAGGAGTCGCGGATGGCGGTGGTGACGGTCTCCTCCGGGTGGGTCAGGTGCTCGTTCTTTTTGCTGTTCCAGATCCAGCACTCGGGGGTGTAGCCTTCGGCGGCGTACTTGGTGAACACGCCCTGGCACTTGATCTTGGTCTCGGTGTTGATGATGCCCTTGGTCAGGCCCGCGATGGCCGTGCAGGGCTTGAAGGTGGAGCCGGGGGCGTAGGTGCCCAGCAGCGCCCGGTTGAAGAGCGGGGCGTTCTCGGCCTCCAGCAGGGTCTGGTAATCCTCGATGATGCGGGAGACGTCATAGGTGGGCCAGCTGGCCATGGCCAGGGGCTCGCCGGTTTTGACGTTGACCACCACGGCGGCGGCGCCGGTGATGTTGTCCTTGAGATCCACGTTGTAGTCGCCGCGGGCGGTGCCCTCTGCGCGCTTCTGGGCGATGTTCTTTTTCAGGATCTCCACGCCGTTGCCCAGGATGCGCTCGGTCTGCTCCTGCAGCACCATGTCGATGGTCAGATAGATGTGGTTGCCGGGCACCGGCTCCTTGAGGTACTCGGTGGCGAGGATGGTGCCGGAGGCGTTTCTGGTCTCGCGCACCTCGCCGTCCTGGCCGTGGAGGAAGTTTTCAAAGGCGTATTCGATGCCGTCCTTGCCCACCATGGCGTCGGTGGAGTAGTCCAGCAGCGAGTATTTCTCAAACTCCTCCTGGGTCATCAGACCCACGTAGCCCAGGATATGGGCGCCGTACTCGGTGGCGTACTGGCGGATATAGGCCCGCTTGACCTCGATGCCCACCAGCTTGTTCTCCATGATGGAGGAGATCAGGCTCATGCTGGCGTCCTCGACAAAGACGTAGTCGGCGGTGTTGATGGCGTAGCGCACGTTGATGGAGTAGCGCACGCCCGCGATCATGCGCATCTCGGCGGCGGAGTAGCTGTTGTCGATGTTGTAGCGGGTGCGCATGTAGCTCATCAGCTCCACCGCGGTGCAGTCGGGCTCCAGCCCCTGGCGGACGAAGTAGGCCTCCAGCATGGTGCGCTGGATGGCGGTCATGTCCTCGTTGTAGGTAAACGGCGGGTCCATGCTGATGGGCAGGTCGTCGGTGTACTCGTCGCCGTAGCCGCGCACCATGCTCACCAGCTCCAGGATGACGGCGTTGGGGTCGTCGTTGGCAAAGAGCTTGTCGGTGTCGATCTTCAGGTTGTAGCACTCGGCGTTGGAGACCAGCACCCGGCCGTAGCGGTCCAGGATGTTGCCCCGGGCCGCGGTGACGGTGCGGGTGGTCTGGATCAGCTCGTTGGCGCGGTTGTAGTAGGCCTCGCCCTGGACGATCTGCAGTTCATACAGGAAGTAGAGGTAGACGGCCAGGAGCACCGCGAGGATGCCCACCATCGCGGCCAGTCTGCCGGGTTTGATGAGTCTGCTGTTCATTGCGGTCCTTTCTCACAGAAGGGTCAATGCTGTCAGCGAAAAGCGCTTTCGCGGCAGCGAAAGAATTTCAATCTGTTTTTCGCGGGAGCGCTAAGTGAGCGTCCAAATCTTTGATTTGGCTAACGCGAACTTACACCTCAGGCGGTACCTCGCGAAAAACACTTCTCAGCCTGCAAGTGTGCGAGCTAGGCGAGTGCGCGCAGCAGGCTGCAAATCTCGCCGAAATGCTTGCATTTCGGCGAATTATTCCCTGCTCCACCGCTCCGGCAGGAAGTAGGCCAGGGCGGAGAAGGGGAGGGAAAAGAGGGTCTGGAAGACCACGACAAAGAGCATGTCGCTGCTCCAGGTGTCGCCCGCCAGGGTCTTGAGCATCTGCACCACCGCCGTGATGAGCAGCTCCGCCAGCGTGATGCCCATGAAGGCAAAGAAGCGCCGGTTGATGAAAAACTGCGACACGAAGGCCGACAGCAGGCTCAGCAGCGGCAGCAGGAGCAGGAAAAAGATGCTGTTTTCCACAAAGCTCATGTCCGCAAAATAGCCCATGAAGAGGCTGAACACCGGGCCCCAGGTGGCGCCCTCGAACATGCCGGCCGCGGCGGCCGCCGCCGGCAGGATCAGGGGACAGACCCCCAGAGGGCGGATGTGGCTGAGCACCATGTTCTGGGCCATCAGCGTCAGGAACATAAAGAGCGTATATTTGACAACCTTGTTCAGGTTGATTTTTTCCAGCAGTTCTTTCAAGGCTTACTCCACCACTGTAAAGTCTTTGATAATAAACACCTGCACCAGGGAGTCGAGGTTTGCCTGCGGCTCCACGATGCCGTATTCGATCTGGCCGCCGGCCTCGGTCTGCACGGCGGTGAGGGTGCCGATCATCAGCCCCGCGGGGAAGGCGCCGCCGGAGCCGGAGGTCAGCACATCGTCGCCGACGAAGATCTGGGCGCCGTCGGCAAGGTAGGTGAGCTTTGCCTGCTTGTCGCGCATGAAGGAGTACTCGCCCACCACCATGCCGGAGTTGCCGGTGGCGCCGACGAAAGCGCCCACGGACATGTCCACGTCGATGAGGGTGGAGACGGTGGCCCAGTTGGTGCCCAGCTCGGTGATCTGGCCGACCACCGCGCCATACTCGGTGATGACGGGGTCGCCCATCTCGATGCCGCTGGACGCGCCCTTGGAGATGGTGAAGGAGCTGGACCAGTTCGAAGAGGACCAGAGCACCACCTTGCAGGATTCCAGCACGTAGTCCGTGTGCTTCTCCCGCAGCTCCAGGAGTCTGCGCAGGCGGGTGTTCTCCTCGGAGGCCTCGATGCCGTCGCGGGCGGATTTCTGGGCGTCGGCCAGCTGGGAGCGCAGAGATTCGTTCTCCGCCAGCAGCGAGTCGTAGTCGTACAGATAGCCGTAGATGGAGTCAAACCAGTTGACGGCGGAGGACAGGACCTTCTGCATGGGGGCCTTGATGACGCCGGCGGCGTTCTGCACAAAGCCGATGCGGCCGTCCCGGGCCGCCGCGCCCAGACCCACGATCATGGCCGCCGCCAGCAGGATGATGCCGATGCGCAGGCCGTTTTTCCTGAGATATTCTTTCAAAGAAGTTCCACTCCCTGCTCTTTCAGCATTTGCCCGAGCATACACAGGGGCAGGCCCATGACGTTGAAGAAGTCGCCGTCGATGCGCTCGACAAAGAGGGCGGCCTTGCCCTGGGCCCCGTAGGCCCCGGCCTTGTCCATGGGCTCGCCGGAGGCGATGTAGGCGGCGATCTCCCGCTCCGTCAGCTCCCGGAAGCGGACGGCGCTCCGGTCGGCCCGGAGAAGCTCCCGCCCGGCGCGGATCACGGACACGCCGGTGTAGACCTCATGCTCCGCGCCGGAGAGGCTCCGGAGCATCTCGGCGGCCTGGACCTCGCTGTGGGGCTTGCCGAAGACCCGGCCGTGTTGCCAGACGATGGTGTCGGCGGCGATGATGACGTCGCCGGGTTCACAGAGAGCGGCCACCTCCCGCGCCTTGTGGGAGGCCAGGGCCATCACCAGCTCCGCCGGGCCGAGTCCCTCGGCGGCCTTTTCCTCCCCTTTGGCGGGGATGATTTTCAGATCCCTGACGCCGAGCATCTCCAGCAGCTCCTTGCGGCGCGGAGAGCCCGAGGCAAGTATGATGGACATATCGTATACGACTCCAATTTGAAATGTGAATGAAACCCCGCTCACGGGGCGTAACAGTCCTCCGCCCAGCGGGCGGGGTTTGTGTCGATATATTGCCAGATTTCCCGGTAGTCGGCATCGCCGCGGACGACATGGTCGTGATACGAGCGCTGCCA
>JBGUNL010000021.1:0-1502 GCA_045117295.1 Candidatus Limivicinus sp. | reverse complement strand
TTTCTTTTTCTTCGGCGCGGGCAGATCCTCCGCCAGGGCCCGAAAGAGCTCGGCCAGAAAGGCGCTGTCATCCACCCGCTCCACCAGGAGCATCTCTGCCGCCCCCTCGTAGGGGACTTCCCGCGGGGCCTCCGGCATGAGGGCCAGGGCAGACCCGGTGGGCTTTACCAGCAGGCGGTCGTCGTAGATCCCGCCCACCACTTTCCGGTTGACGTACAGGATGTATTCTCCCATCATCGCCCGCCAGGAGACGCCCTCCAGGCCGGCGAGCTGATCCAAAACAAACTGCAGATACTCTCTGCTGGATGCCATGTGTATCCTCTCCTTTACAGCACGTACAGCCGGTCCTCCTGGGGCGCGGCGTTCTCCGGCGGCTCGTGGCGGCGGGCGTACTCCCGGGGGTTGAGACCCACGCTCTGGCGGAAGACCCGGGCAAAGTAGTTGGCATTGGCAAAGCCGCAGGCGTCGGACACGAACTGCACCGTGTGCCGCCCCTGCCGCAGCAGGATGCGGGCGTTTTCAATGCGCACCTGGTTGAGATATTTCCCCGGCGTCACGCCCGTCTCCTTGCAGAAGCAGCGGGTCAGGTATTCCTGGCTCACCTCCAGCCGGGCGGCCAGCTCCCCGATCCCGTCGAGAAAGGCGTAGTCCCGCTGGATGATGCCCAGGGCCGCCTCCACCACCGGGGGCAGGGTCCGCTGCCCGGCGGGCCCGGCGCTGCCGGTGCCGGAGAGGGCCATCAGCAGCGAATAAGCCGCCTCGGAGGCCTCCTTTGCGGGCACCTGCCGGTGAGGCCGGGCCGCAAGCAGGCGCAGCGTGCGCTCCACCGCTTCGCCGCCGCGGGCGAAGAAGAGCCCTCCCTGCTGCCGGCAGGCGGCGAAAACCCGGTCGGCGCACTCGCCCCGCAGGAGCAGAAGGCCCAGCTCCCCGTCCTCCGCGGGCAGGAGGGAGAGCTCCTCCTTCCCCTCCACCGCGGCGGCCTGCCTTGTTTCCAGCGGCCAGGCCAGATCTCCCGCCGCCATACGCAGGCTGCCCCGCAGCGGGGCAACGACGCGCCACACCCCGAACTCCGCCGGGAGAGCGCGGATGCCCCCGGCGCGCAGGGGGAGTACCTGCGCCTGAGAAACGCCCAGAAGCCCCGAGAGTAAATCTCCCGGGGCCTCCAGTGTGATGGAATACAGATGATCCGCGATGGACTGCATCAGTGGACGATGGCCTGCTCGGTCTCCTTGTCGAAGAAGTGAGCTCTCTCCATCTCGGCGGGCATGCGGATGTTCTCCTCTTTGGGACGCTCCACATAGGAGGGGGTCTTCACGATGACCTTCTTGTCGCCCACGAACATATACAGGTTGGTCTCCGCGCCCAGCAGCTCGTAGAAGTCCACCTTGGCGGAAAAGGCGTTGGTGGCGGTGGCCTGTTCGATGGGCAGGAAGTCCTCGGGACGCAGGCCCAGGATGACCTCCTTGCCCACATAGGGCTTCAGGGCCTCGTGCTTGAAGGCG
>JBGUNL010000020.1:0-4702 GCA_045117295.1 Candidatus Limivicinus sp. | reverse complement strand
ACCGCCACTGGATGTGCGCCTTCTTCCTGGGCGGCGTACGCAGATACTCCACTGCCGGGACTCCCAGGGCAAGGCAGGTAACCACCCGGTCTTTCTCCTGCAGCCCCAGATATTCCCGCAGGGCGGACACCTTCTCCGCCAGGCGCACGAAGAAGCCCACGTACAGGGCGCCCAGCCCCAGGGCCGCGGCCTCCAGCTCCATGGCCGCCGCGGCAAGGGAGGCGTTGACCGCGCTGGGCGAAACCGTCAGAATCAGCGCCGGGGCGCCTTTGAAGAGGAAGTCGTCATCGTCAAAGTTTACCCGATCGAGACTCATGGGCGGCGGGAAGACGGCGTAGAAGGCCTCCTCGCTCTCCCGGAGCTTTCGCATCTCGCCCATGGCCAAGGCGTTGAGCTCCGCGGTCTTCTCGGTGAAGACGATGTAGGAGACGTTCTGGGCGTTGCTGCCCGTGGGGCTGAAGCGCCCGGCTTCCAGGATGGTCTCCAGCTGCTGCCGCGTGGGACACGCCGGCGTAAACTGCCGGATGGAGCGGCGGGTCTTCACGGCGTGGAGCATGGTCCTGCCGTCGATACCGAAGCCCGCGCCCACGGGCTCCACGTCCGCCATGTCGTACCGGGCCCCCTCAAAGCGCACCGCGTTCTGCGGGCAGATGGCCACACAGTGGCCGCAGTGGAAGCAGTTCTTGATGATCTCCGCTTTGCCGCTCTCCAGCGAGATGGCCCGGGCCAGACAGTCCTTCGCGCAGCGGCCGCAGCCGATACAGCGTTCCTTGTCGATGATGACCATGGTGCTCTCCCCTTTTTTGTTTGATGGCTCTACTATACAAAATGCCCTGCCTCTTGGCAAGAGGCAGGGCACATTTGTCTGTCCGTTATTTGGCCTCCCAGAGCACCAGGTCGCCCAGGGTGATGCGCTGCACATCGCGGATGTTGATGGCCGCGCCCCAGCCGGTGTAGAGGTTCACCGCGCCGTCTTTGTACGGGCAGGTCAGCGCGCCGCCGGTGGAGAAGGTGGAGCCGTCCGAAAAGTGCAGCACGGCCTCCATGCAGACCTTGTCCTCCAGCATACTCCAATCCCGGTAAGCCTCCTGGTCGGCCTCGGGACGGTGGTACTCTGCCGCGCAGGGGTAGCTGACCTTCCAGATCGCGCTGACGGGGGTCAGCTCCAGGCCCACCATATCGATGTCCAGGTTCAGCTCCTCATCGTGATAGGTCGCGGGACCGAAGTCGAAGAAGCGCGTCTCCTCCTCGGTGGGGGTGAAGACCGCGGCGCCGAAGTCCCGCAGCAGTTCTTCGCGTCCTCTGTACATGGCAAGGCCCAGCTCCACGCTGTCCACCCCCCGGGTCTCCATGATCTCCTGCAGCTTCTCCATCCAGATCCAGCACTCCAGAGTCAGGGTCCGGGTCTCCGCGTCCCAGGCATACTCCTTGACCGCGCGGGAAATCTCCGCATCGCCGCTGAGGGTCAGGTCGCTGGGCAGCGCGGGGGCCGCGAAGCCGGAGAAGTCTGTGCCGTCTATATACCAGGCGAAGTTCAGATCGCCGCCGGGGAACTGCCCGACCTCCTCCTCGGAGACCGGGGAGACGTTCACATAGACCATCTGCTCCTGGCCGTCGCTGATGGCGGAGAGGATGGTCACGCCGGGGCGGATGTCGCTGTCCTGGGGGGTGACGGGATACTCCACATAGGAGTCCGTGCCGCTGGCCTCAATGTGCAGATCCTGCCGCAGCTCCTGCTGCCGCCGCTGATGGATGGTGAGGCCCACCGCGTATGCCGTCAGCCCCATAAAGGCCGCGATCACCGCGGCCAGCAGCGCCGTGCGCCAAAAGCGCCGCGCCGTCGAGACGCGCTTGCCGGCCGCCGTGCAGCCCAGCATCTCCCCCGTCACAAGCACTTTCTTTCCGTCGACGCCCTCCATGGCGTCGAGAATGTCCATGGAATCTAACATAAGCCCTCCTCCATCAGGCGCTCCCGGAGCCGGATCCGCAGGCGGTAGAGCATGCTCTTGACCTTGCTCCGGGAAAAGTCCATGCGCCGGGCAATCTCCTCCACCGACGCCAGATACCAGTACCGCGCGAGGAACACCTTCTGCTCGCTCTCGCCCAGCTCGTCCACAAAGGCCCGGATGGCCGCGGCCAGCTCCTGCCGCTCCACCTGCTTGGCGGGGTCGGCGTCGGAGGGGATACACTCCGCCAGCTCCTCCAGCGCCAGGGGCAGCTCCCCGCCGCCGCGCTTCTGCCGGGTCCTGGAGCGCCAGCGGCTGATGGCGTGGCGCCGGGCCAGGGTGCCGAAGAAGGCGCCCAGCATCTGGGGACGCTCGTCGGGCATGGCGTTCCAGGCCGAAAGCCAGGTGTCGCTGACGCACTCCTCCGCGTCCTCGTGGTTGAGGGTGAAGTTGAAGGCGATGGCATGGCAGTAGCGGCCATAGCGGCTTTCGCTCTCGGCAATGGCCCGTTCCGATCGCTGCCAGTACAAGTCTATAATCTGTGAGTCTTCCATAACGGAATCTCCTTTCTGAGCGCGCTCACCCTAATAGTCGCCGAAAGAGGGCACATGGTTGCACAGGAATGCAAATAAAGCCTCCCTTTGGAAAAAGGGAGGGGGACCGCGCCTGCGCGGTGGAAGGATCGACGGCCCGGAAAGCTGATGTCTGTCTCTCGATCCCTCAGTCAGCTTTGCTGACAGCCCCCTTTCCAAAAGGCCTTATGTATGATACCACAAAGAGCGCCCTCTCGGGCGCTCTTTGTTTGTTCAGCCGGAGGCAAAGCCCAGCACCGACCAGTTGCTGTTCCGCTCCGGGCAGCGGTAGGAAAAGCCCGTGTCCAGCACTTCGATGGCCGCCGCAGCCTGCTCCAGAGCCGCAAAGTCCAACTCCTCCGGGTGGGCCATCAGCACCAGCAGGTACTGCCGCTCCGGCTGGAAGAGGAAGAGGTAATTGATGGTTTCCTTCTCCCCTCCTTTCCAGGTCACCTTCACCGCGGCCTCCAGCCGCTGATAGCCGTTCCAGGTGTCGTCTTTTTTGATTTCCGCCTCGCCGTCCGGCCAGCCGCAGATCAGATCGATGCCGTGCAGCCAGGGGCCGTTATACAGATCCATGCGCAGCTTGAGATTGTCCGGCCCGTCCCCAGGCCCAAACCAGGCCGCCGTGGTGAGCCAGGCGTCCGCCTCTTCTTCCGTCAGCCCCGCCTCCCGCAGGCTTTCCTCCAGGGGGCGGATCTGATCTTCCGGGAGGGGCTCCACGCCCGGGAAATCCGCCATGCGGGCGTTGGTCTCCGGCGTGAAGGCGTCCAGGAACTGCCGGAAGCTGGGGCAGAAAGCCCCCAACTCCCAGTCGGAGTTGAGCCCGGCGTCCGCCCCCATGCGGAAGGCGTGGGCCGTTCCCGTCTCCTCCGTGTCAAACTGCAGGGCCAGCGCGCAGGTTCCCATATTCAGGGTCAGATCGTCTCCGACCTCGCGCTTTAAGAAATAGCGCATGTCATCCGACGGGCTCAAGGCCCGGTGGCTCATGTTTGCCCGGTAGGCCATATAGCCGCAGGCGGCCAGCAGCAGCGTCAGCGCCGCGGCCAGCAGCGCGGTGCGCAGCACCCGCCTGACCCGGGGCTTTGCATGTGGCTGCAGGAAGAAGAAAGTCTCCCCCGCGGTGTCGTCGTCCAGGGCCCCGAAGGCCCGCAACAGCATATAGGAATCTAGCATAAGCCCTCCTCTTCCAGCTCCGCACGCAGACGCAGGCGCGTCCGGTGCAGCATGCTCTTGACCTTGGCCTGGGTAAAGCCGCTCTTTTCTGCGATCACCCGCAGCGGGACCAGGGCGTAGTAGCGCGCGGCAAAGACCTGTTTCTCCGGCTCCGGCAGGGTCCGGACGAAGGCCGCCACAGCGGCGGAGAGCTCCTGCAGCTCCACCGCCTGTTCCGCGCTCCCGCCGCCGGGGATGCACTCCGCCAGTTCCTCCAGAGCCAGGGGCAGCTCTCCCCCGCCCCGCTTCTGCCGCATCTCCCCGCGCAGGCGGTCCAGCGCCAGATTGCGCACCACCCGCCCCAGAAAGGCCGAGAGCTTCGCCGGGCGCTTTGTCGGCATGGCGTTCCAGGCGGCAAGCCAGGTGTCGCTGACGCACTCCTCCGCGTCCTCCCTGCTTGCCGTGATGTTGTAGGCGATGGTCTGGCAGTAGCGGCCGTACTTGCGCTCCGTCTCCCGGATGGCCCGGTCGGAGCGCTGCCAGTAGAGATCCACAATTTCTCTGTCTTCCATGGCGTCCTCCTTTTTGTGTTCACTCTCTTATACGACAAAAAGGGAGAGAGGTTTCGCCGGATACGAAAAAACGAACGGCATCGCCGTTCGTTTTTTTTATTCTTTTGCTGCCGCCGCTTCGCTTTCCGCTTCCGCGGGCTTCCCGGTCTTTTTCCGCTTCTTCCGGATGAGCAGGATCAGCATTCCCAGCAGCACCGCCGAGCCGCCGGCGACGGCGGCGACGGGCACGGCCCTGGGCAGGGCCTGGGCCGAATGGGTATAGGCCACGGAGCCGCCGTTTGCGAGCTTGAAGACCAGATAGCTGCCGTCCCGAGCCGCGGAGAGGCGGGTGAGGCCGCCATTTTCGCCGACGCGGGAGACGCTGCCCTCCTCCGGGGCATAGAGCCGGACGGTGAGCTCGCCCTCGTAGTCGTTGACCCGCAGGGTCCAGGCGCCGAAGAGCTCCTCCGCGGGCAGA
>JBGUNL010000019.1:0-13411 GCA_045117295.1 Candidatus Limivicinus sp. | reverse complement strand
GGAAGATTCCCCCGGCGGGGGAAATGTCAGCGAAGCTGACAAAAGGGGGGAGGATCAAGGCCCCTTGCTCTCCTTGCCGCATTGCATGCTGCTGCCCGCCGATAGCAGGCAGCAGCATGCGCGGCTGCGGAACAGCCGGTTCCCTTTATCTGCCACTGGCAGCGGGAACCGGCTGTTCTCGAGTACAATAAACCGCCGTCTGGAAAGCCTTGATTTCTCAAGGCTTTCCGGATAATAGCATTTTGCCCGAAGCAAAATGCTCGGCGGCTGAAGCTTGTCAAAAAAGTCCGTCAAGGACTTTTTTGACAAGCTGAACGACCCCGGAGCATATGCATGCTCCGGGGTCGTTTTTCATCAGGCGTCGTAGTCAAAGGTGATCTTCTGCGCTTCCGCGTCCACGGTGCACTGGACGCCGAAGGGCACGATGCAGCGGGGGGTGCTGTGCCCCACGGGGAGATTGGCGAGAATGGGCAGATCGGGGTTGCCCACCACCTCCCGCAGCAGCTCCCAGTACTCCGCCTCATAGCAGCGATCCTGGGGCTGGCCCACCAGAATGCCGCGGATATGGTCGAAGACGCCGCAGGCCTTCAGATGCTCCAGCGCCTCCCGGTATCTCTCCGGCGTGGGCTTTTCCTCGCTGGACTCCAGCAGCAGAATCTTGCCCTCCCACTCTTCCGCCGGGGGAAACAGGCCGTACTTCTCGCAGAGGGCGGGGGACTCGGCATAACGGCCCCCGTCAAAATAGTCGAAGATGGTGTCGATGCAGCCGCCGAGAATGGAGCCGGAAAAGACCGCCGGCCCCTGCAGCAGCACGAAGCCCCGGTTCGGGTGGGAGGGCATCTCGGTGCCCAGGGCCGTGGGACTGTAGTCCGTACGGTTGTCGTACCAGAGGGGGCTGGGGGTGATCTCCCGGATACGCCGGGTGGCCAGCAGCTCCTCCAAGTACCGCCGCGTGTAGGGCAGCATGTCCTCCGCCAGCTCGCACACGTCCGGCAGGAAGGCCTGACCGTAGAAGCTGGGCAGGCCCAGCTTGGCGAGCATGAAGTGGTTGGTGGTGGTGTCGGAAAAGCCCAGGAAGCACTTCTGCTCCAGGGCGTTTTTCAGCTCCTCGTGCCCGAAGAGATACGGCAGCAGGCGGAAGGTGTCGTCCCCGCCGATGGCCGTGAGGATCAGGTCCACCTCCTCATCCCGGAAGGCCTGCAGAAAGTCTGCCGCCCGGGCCTCGGGATGGGCCTGCAGATAAGCCGCGCCCGCCAGGGTGTGATCCATGAACTTCACCTTGACCCCGCAGGCGTCCAGGCGTCTCAGCCCCAGCTCCAGCTGGTGCTTTTCGTAGGGCTCTCCCAGCATGCCGTGGGAGAGAGAGACGATGCCGACGCATCGGATTCTCCATTTCGCCATCTCACACCATCTTTTCCTGCTTGACCTTGTGGTCGATCACATGGCGAGAGGCCAGCTCCTTCCGCACTTCCTCCAGGGGGATGCCCGCCTGGACCATCAGCACCATCACGTGGTAGGCCAGATCCGCGATCTCGTAGACCGTCTCCCGCCGGTCCTCGGCCTTGGCGGCGATGATGACCTCGGTGCACTCCTCGCCCACCTTCTTGAGGATCTTGTCCAGCCCCTTCTGGAAGAGATAACTGGTGTAGGAGCCCTCGGGCAGATCCTCTTTCCGGCCCTCCAGCAGTTGATAGAGCCCCTCCAGGGTGAAGTCGTTTCGTGTCTCGGACAGCCAGACGGGGTTTTCAAAGCAGGAGAAGGTGCCCAGGTGGCAGGCGGGGCCGTCCGGCTCCACGACCACCACCAGCGCGTCCTTGTCGCAGTCGGCGGTGATGGAGACGATGTGCTGCCAGTTCCCGCTGGTCTCCCCCTTGAGCCACAGCTCCCGGCGGGAGCGGGAGAAGAAGCACGTCAGCTCCTTTTCCATGGAAATTTGCAGGCTCTCCCGGTTCATGTAAGCCAGGGTCAGCACCCGCCGGGAGGCGGCGTCCACCACCACGGCGGGGATGAGACCCTTCTCGTCAAATTTCAGTTCGTCGATGTTTACCACATTCAAACCTCTCTTACAGGGATGTTGTGTTTTTTGAGCTCCGCTTTCAGCGCGGGGATGGTCACCTCGCCGAAGTGGAAGATGGAGGCGGCAAGCCCCGCGTCCACCCGGGGAAGACGCTCGAAGAGGGTGACGAAGTCCTGGATGCAGCCCGCGCCGCCGCTTGCGATCACCGGGACGGAGACCGCGGAGCACACCGCGTCCAGCATCTCCAGATCAAAGCCCCGCTTCACCCCGTCGGTGTCGATGGAGTTGAGAACAATTTCCCCCGCGCCCAGGGACACGCCCTTTTTGATCCACTCGATGGCGTCCATGCCGGTGTTCTCCCGGCCGCCCTTGGCAAAGACCCGGAAGACCCCGTCCACCCGCTTCACGTCCGCCGACAGCACCACGCACTGGTCGCCGTAACGCTTGGCGGCCTCGAAGATCAGCTGCGGGTTGCGGATAGCGCCGGAGTTGACGCTGACCTTGTCGGCCCCGCACTTGAGCACCCGGTCAAAGTCGTCCAGGGTGTTGATGCCGCCGCCCACGGTCAGGGGGATGAAGATGGTCTCCGCCACCTTTGTCAGGATATCCGTGAAGAGCCGCCGCCCCTCGGCGGAGGCGGTGATGTCGTAGAACACCAGCTCGTCGGCCCCGTTGTCGCTGTAGTATTTGCCCAGCTCCACGGGGGAGCTGACGTCGCTCAGCCCCTGAAAATTGACCCCTTTGACCACCCGGCCGTCCTTCACGTCCAGACAGGGGATGATGCGTTTGGTAATCATCTGGCCACCTCGATGGCCTCGCGCAGGTCGACGGCCTTGGTGTAGTAGGCCTTGCCGATGACCGCGCCGTACACCTCCATCTCCCGCAGGGCGCGGATATCCTCGATGGTGGAGACGCCGCCGGAGGCGATGATGTTCATGTTGTGGCGCCTCGTCAGCGTGCGGTAGAGATTGCGGTTGGTGCCCTGCATGGCGCCGTCGCGGGAGATATCGGTGCAGATCAGGGTCTTGACGCCCAGATCCTGCATGCGGCGGCAGAAGGAGAAGGCGTCGATGCCGGAGCTCTCCGTCCAGCCGCTGATGGCGATGTAGCCGTTTTTGATGTCGGCGCCTACGGCGATCCTGTCGCCGAACTCCTTGATGGCCTCCTCCAGAAACACCGGATCGGTGACCGCGGCGGTGCCCAGAATGACCCGATCCACTCCCGCGCCCAGATAGGCGTCGATGACGTCCATGCTGCGGATGCCGCCGCCCACCTGGGTAAACAGCGGCGAGAGCGCGCGGATATCCCGGATCAGCTCCAGGTTGGGCGTCTGCCCGGTCTTGGCGCCCTCCAGGTCGATCAGGTGCAGGTATTTGGCGCCCTGCTCCACAAAGTCCTCCACCAGCTCAATGGGGCTGTCGCTGTAGACGGTCATCTGCTCGTAGTCGCCCTTGTACAGGCGCACGGCCTTGCCCTCGTACAGATCGATCGCAGGAAAAATCAGCATGTTGGTCCCTCCCGTTCGTTTTTTGAAAAGCGTCGGCCCGGCGGGCCGCCTGTTTTTTTACAGTTCGCAGAAGGCGCGGAGGATGTTCAGCCCCACCGGGCCGCTCTTCTCCGGATGGAACTGGCAGCCGCAGACCTTGCCCCGCTGCACCGCGGCGGTGAGGGGCGCGCCGTACTCGGCGGTGGCGATGACGCTCTCGTCACAGTCGGCGGCGTAGAAGGAGTGGACAAAATACACGCAGTCCCCCTCCTTGATATAGCGGAACAGCGGACTCTTCTCCCCCGGAAAGTGCAGGGCGTTCCAGCCGATGTGGGGGATCTTGAGCCCCGCGGGAATCACGTCCGCAATGGGGCGGACGGCGCCGGGGATGAGCCCCAGCCCCGCGTGCTCGCCGTACTCAAAGCCCCTGTCAAACAGCAGCTGCATGCCGAGACAAATGCCCATCAGGGGCTTGCCGGTCCCGGCCTGCTCGATCACCACGGCGTCAAGGCCGGTGGCCCGCAGCTTTTCCGCCGCGTCCCCGAAGGCGCCCACGCCGGGCAGCAGGATGCGGTCGGCCCGGCGCAGAACGTCGGCGTCGCCTGTGACAACAGCGTCCGCCCCGATGGCCGCGAAGGAGCTCTTGAGGGAAAAGAGATTCCCCACGCCGTAGTCCACAATGGCGATCATGCGAGAACTCCCTTCGTGGAGGGCACCTCGTCTGCAAAGGCGGGGTCAATGGCCGCGGCCTTGCGCAGGGAGCGGGCAAAGGACTTGAAGCAGCCCTCGATGATGTGGTGGCTGTTGCGCCCGGCGAGTTTTTTGATGTGCAGGGTGAGACCCGCGTTCCGGCACAGGGCGGCGAAGAACTCCTCCACCAGCTCGGTGTCAAAGGCGCCCACCTTCTCGGTAGGGATATCCAGATCGAAGCACAGCACGCTCCGGCCGGAGAGATCCACCGCCGTGAGGATCAGGGCCTCGTCCATGGGCAGAGTGGTGTCGCCGTAGCGGCAGATGCCGCGCTTGTCCCCCAGGGCCTCCGCCAGGGCCTTGCCCAGGCAGATGCCGATGTCCTCCACACTGTGGTGGTCGTCCACCCCGGTGTCCCCCAGGCAGGAGAGAGCCAGGTCAAAGCGCCCGTGGCGGGCAAAGAGCGTCAGCATGTGGTCCAGAAAGCCCACGCCGGAGCTGATCTCGCTCTCGCCGGTGCCGTCCAGATTCAGCGTCAGCTGGATATCGGTCTCGCCGGTCTTGCGGCTGATGGTAGCCTGTCTCATGTCATCTCCTCCAGAATCTCCCGGACGTTTTTCAGGAAGACGTCCATCTGTTCCTTCGTGCCGATGGTGATGCGGGTGTAGGCGTCGATGCCCGGCTTGTCAAAATGGCGGATCAGCACGCCCCGCTCCTTGAGCTTCAGGTACAGCTCCTTCCCGCCGATCTTTTCGGAGACGGCGAAGATGAAGTTCGCTTTGGAGGGGAGCACGGAAAAGCCCAGCTTCTCAAGCTCGGATACCGTGTATTCCCGGTTTTCCATGATGGCACGGCAGTTGGCCCGGGTCTGCTCCTCGTCCTCCAGGATCCCCAGGCCCATGGCCATGGTCATGGAGTTGATGTTGTAGGGGTTGATGGAGAACTTCATGGCGTCCAGATCCTTCACCAGGGCGGCGCTGCCCGCGGCAAAGCCCAGCCGGGCCCCCGCCATGGAGCGGGACTTGGAGAAGGTCTGCACCACCAGGAGGTTGTCATACTGCTTGATGAGCGGGATGCAGGTCTCCCCGCCGAAGTCCACGTAGGCCTCGTCCACCACCACCACATTGTCCGGGTTGTGCCTGAGGATCTCCTCGATCTCGGCGACGGACAGGCACATGCCGGTGGGGGCGTTGGGGTTTGCCAGGAAAATCGTCTTGCCGCAGCCGAAGTAATCCTCCGGCGCGATGGAAAAGTCCGGGCGCAGGGGGATCTCCGCGTAGGGCACCAGATTCACCGCCGCGTACACCGGGTAGAAGCCGTAGGTGATGTTGGGGAAGACGGCGGGGGTGTCTTTGTCGCAGAAGGCCATGGAGGCGAAGTTTAACAGCTCGTCCGAGCCGTTGCCCAGGATGATGTTCTCCATAGCCACCCCGTGCATCTCGGCGATCTTGCTCCTGAGGTCGCTGCACAGCAGCTCCGGGTAGAGGTTCAGCTCCCGGGTGTGGGCGCGGGCGTAGGCCTTGGCCCTCTGAGGGGGGGGGAAGGGGCTCTCGTTGGTGTTGAGCTTGACCACGTTCATCACCTTGGGCTGCTCGCCCGGGGTGTAGGGCACCAGGTCTTTGTATTTGGGGCTTAAAAATCTGCTCATACGGTTTCATCCTCCTCCAGCCGCAGCAGCGCGCTTCTGGCGTGGCCCGTCAGGCCCTCCTTGTACGCGAAGCGGGCGATCTCCGGCGCCAGAGCCCGGAAGGCCTCGCCGGGATAATAGGTGTATTGGATCTTTTTCACAAAGTCGTCCACGCCCAGGGGACTTCCGAAGCGCGCGGTTCCCGTGGTGGGCAGGGTGTGGTTGGTGCCGCCCAGGTAATCCCCCAGAGGCTCCGGGCAGCTGCGGCCCAGGAAGACCGAACCCGCGTTTTTCACCGCGTCCAGATAGTCGAAGGGGTTGTCCACGCAGATCTCCAGATGCTCCGGCGCCACGGCGTTGGCGATCTCGATGCCGCGTTTGAGGTCGGCGGCCACAATGATCTTGCCGTTATCCTCGATGGAGGCGCGGGCGATGTCCCGCCGCTCCAGGGCGGCGAGCTGGGCTTCGATCTCCGCCTGCACGGCCCTGGCCAGGGGTTCGCTGTCTGTCACCAGCACCGCGCAGGCCAGCACGTCGTGCTCCGCCTGGGCCAGCATGTCCGCCGCCACCAGCCGGGGGTTGGACTTGCCGTCCGCCAGCACCAGCACCTCGCTGGGCCCGGCGATGGTGTCGATGGACACCTTGCCGTAGACCTGGCGCTTGGCCTCGGCCACGTAGGCGTTGCCGGGGCCCACGATCTTGTCCACCCGGGGGATGGACTCGGTGCCGAAGGCCATGGCGGCGATGGCCTGGGCCCCGCCGGCCTTGAAGATGCGGGTGACCCCGGCGATCTTCGCCGCGGCGAGGATGGCGGCGTTGACCCTGCCGTCCCTGCCGCAGGGGGTGCAGAGGATGATCTCCCGGCAGCCCGCGATCTTCGCGGGCACCACGTCCATCATGACCGTGGAGGGGTAGGGGGCCGTGCCGGCAGGGACGTAGAGCCCCGCTTTCTCGATGGGCAGCACCTTCTGCCCCAGCACCGCCCCGCCCGGGCGGGTGAAGGAGTAGCTGTTCCTGAGCTGCTTTTCGTGGTATTCCCGGATGTTGCGCTCGGCCAGGCGCAGGGTGTCGAGAAATGCGGGCTCTGTTTCGGCCATGGCCTCGTCGATCTCCGCCTGAGACACCAGCATGGTGTCCAGCCTTGCCCCGTCGAATCTCTCGGTGTACTTCAAAACGGCGGCGTCGCCGTGGAGTCTCACGTCCTCCAGAATGGCGGAGACCACGCCGGCCACGTCCGCCTTGGGTTCGCTGCGCTTTAAGAGCTCGTCGTCGCTGAGCTCGCCGTCGCGATAGATTCTGATCATGCCTCCGCCTCCTTTTTGAGCCCCCGGATGATCTCCTCGATCCGGGGCTTTTTGAATTCAAAGCTCGCCTTGTTGGCGATCAGCCGGGTGGAGATGGGGACCACGGTCTCCACCACGGCGAGATTGTTTTCCTTTAAGGTGGTGCCGGTCTCCACAAGGTCCACGATCACGTCCGACAGCCCCAGGATCGGCGCCAGCTCGATGGAGCCGTTGAGGGGGATGATGTCGATATCCCGGCCCAGGGAGGCGTAATAGCCGGAGGCGATGTGGGAAAACTTGGTGGCCACGCGCAGGGTGCGCCGGGGATCGTCGTAGAAGTCCGCCGGAGCGGCCACGCACATGCGGCATTTGCCGCACCCCAGATCCAGCAGCTCGTAGACCTCCGGCTCGTACTCCAGCAGGATGTCCTTGCCCACCACGCCCAGATCCGCCGCGCCGCGCTCCACATAGATGGCCACGTCCGAGGGTTTGACCCAGAAGTAGCGCAGGCCCAGGGCCTCGTTTTCAAAGAAGAGCTTGCGGTTTTCCTCATGGATGGCGGGGCACTCGAAGCCCGCGCGCTCAAACATGGCGTAGACCTTCTCGCCCAGACGTCCCTTGGGCAGTGCGATATTAAGCAAGAGGCTTCACCCCGCTTTCCGTGAGCACCAGCGCCCGCCGCCAGGTACATCTCTCCGGCAGGGCCTTCTGGGCCGAGACGCTGCGGCCCTCCGCCTGCAGCTTTCGCACAGCCTCCGCCACATGCAGGGGGTCTGTCCCCTCGTCATAGAGCAGCACCGTGTCCACGTCCGCCCGGCGCTCGCCGGGATCCAGCCGCTCCAGCTGGTCGAGATAGCAGGCAAAGCCGATGGCCCCGCCCTTTTTGCCCATGCGGCCCAGCAGCTTGTCGTACTGCCCGCCGGAGATGACGCTGGCGGGCACGCCCGGCACATAGCCCTGGAAGGCGATGCCGTTGTAGTAGTTCATGTCGCCCAGCACCGAAAAGTCGATGCAGACCTGGCCCTCCGCCCCGTCGGCCCTGAGCAGCGCCGTCAGGGTTTCCAGCTGCCGGACGGCGGCCTCGCCGCAGCCCAGCTGATGCAGAGCGGGCAGGACTTCCTCCGGCGCGCCGGAGCAGAGCAGCAGGCGCTTTACGCGGGAAATGTCCTCCCCCACCGCGCCGTTTTCCCGGCACAGGGCCTCCAGCTCGTGCAGGTTCTTTTCCCCGATGCACTTGAGGGCGCGCGCTCTCGCGCCGCCGGTCAGCCCCAGGGCGTCCAGCATGTCGCCCACGATGCCCAGGTGGGAGAGGTTCAGGCGGCTCTCCGGAGAGATGAGCCGCAGACTCCGGCAGGCCAGGCCCAGCACCTCGCCGATGCAGTAGTCGTCCACGGCGCCGATGCACTCCAGCCCCACCTGCCGAATCTCCCGGAAGCTGCGGGAGCTCTTGGAAATGCGGTAGACGTTCTCGTCGTAGTAGACCTTCTGCGTTTCGCCGGGCCCGGGGCGGGAGGCGCGGACGATGGACAGCGTCACGTCCGGCTTGAGGGCCATGAGCCGCCCGTTGGTGTCGGTGAAGGTGATGATATCGGAGGAGATGAGAAACTCCTTGTTGTTGAGATACAGCTCGTACTCCTCAAACTTGCTCATTTTGAACTGGGCGTAGCCGCAGCGGGCATAGAGGGAGCGGAGCGCGAAGGGCATCTTTTCCTCGTTCTTGAGGATTGCGGCGTCAAAATCCACGTGGCTGCCTCCTGGGGGAGAATGGTCCCTTGGGACTTTAGCATATTACCACACTATCACGCTAAAGTAAAGACTCTTTTCCATTTTTTCATCTATTATACCAAAACGGCCCCCGCCGGAAAAGAGGCAGGGGCCGTTTTTCTTAAATTTTTCCGCGGTCGACCGCCGCCTCCGGCGCGCGCAGCTTCATCTCCAGCTGCAGCACCCGGCGGGCGGTGCGCTCCAGCTCGCCCCGGGTGAGACCCTCCGGACGGCCCACGGTCTCCAGCAGGGAGCTGTCCGCCCGGTAGCTTCTGGCGGAGTGGCTCATGTCGCCGGGCATCAGCACGTCCACGCCCGCGCGCACGCGGTAGGCGTTGTCCCGCAGCTGGGGAAACTCCGGGCTGCGGCTGTGCTGCATCCACCAGTCGGTGATCACGGTGCCCTGCCAGCCCCACTCCCCCCGGAGCACGGTGGTGACGAGGTCGTAGTGGTAGTGGCTCCACACGCCGTTTACCTTGTTGTAGGAGCTCATGAGGGTCAGGGGCTGCGCCTCCTTGACGCAGATCTCAAAGTTTCTGAGGTACAGCTCCCGCAGGGCGCGCTCGCCCACCCGGGAGTCGTTGGTGTTGCGCTTCGTCTCCTGGTGGTTGCAGGCAAAGTGCTTGGGGCAGGCGGCGTGGCCGGTGCTCTGCACGCCGCGCACGGCGGCCGCGGCCATCTTGCCGGAGAGCAGCGGGTCCTCGGAATAGTACTCAAAGTTTCGCCCGCACAGGGGATTGCGGTGCAGGTTCATGCCAGGGGCCAGGTGCACGTCCACGCCGTAGACGGTCATCTCCTCCCCCAGCTTCTGGTGCAGGGCCTCCACCAGAGCGGTATTCCAGGTGCAGGCCAGGGCCGTGCCGCAGGGGATCAGGGAGGCAAAGCGCTGCAGGCGCAGGCCCGCGGGCCCGTCGGAGGTGATGAGCGGGCGCACGCCCTTTTGCCGCAGGCTCTCGATCACGCCGCCGAAGGCCCCGGCGTTGCCCGGGGTGCCGAAGGGGGAGTTCATCATCCCCTCGCCCCGGGTCAGCGCCTCCAGCTCCGGCAGGGAGAGGGCGGCGAGAAAGGCGTCGAGACTCACCCGGCCCGCCTTCACGTCCTGGAGGGAGGCGTCCTTGGCGGGGGACGCCTCGGAGGCCGCGGGCAGGCGGGAGAGGATGCGCTCCTTCAGCGCGGGGGAGGCAAGGCAGATGGCCTCGCAGGTCTCCAGCGTGCGCGTCTCGTGCAGGAGGAAGGAGCCGATTTCCCTCCCGTTTGCTTCAAAACGGTATTCGCCCGCCTCCAGGATCCAGGCGTGCTTTTCCTCGTCAAAGGAGGCAAAGTCCTTGGCCGTGCAGCGGAGGGTCAGGGTTTCAGACTCGCCGGGGGCGAGTTCCCTCGTCTTGCCGAAGGCGGCCAGCACCCGCAGGGGCTTTTCGAGCTGCCCCTCCGGGGCGCGGCACCACAGCTGCACCACCTCTTTGCCGGGGCGGGCGCCGGCGTTGGTCACCTTCACGGAGGCCACCGCCCCCGTCTCCCCGCAGGAAAAGCCCAGGGGCAGGGCGTCAAAGCGGGTATAGCTCAGCCCGAAGCCGAAAGGGAAGAGGACGCAGTCCGGGGCGTTCTTCTCAAAGTGGCGGTAGCCGACGAAGACGCCCTCCTTGTACTCGTTGTATTCCTTCCCGCCGAAATTGGCGGCGCTGGGGTAGTCCACATAGTAGCGGGCAATGGTGTCGGCAAGCCGGCCGCTGGGGCTGACGTTGCCGCAGAGCACGTCCGCTGCGGCGTTTCCGCTCTCCATGCCGCCCTGCCAGACGATGAGCAGCGCGGAGATCCTGTCGCCGTAATTCTCCGTCCAGGCCATGTCCATGACGCTGCCAATGTTCAGCACCACCACGGTCTTCTCAAAGGCCGCCGTCACCTGGTCCAGCATGTCCCGTTCCAGGTCGGTGAGATAGTAGCTGCCCTGGGTGAGGGTGTTCTCCCGATCCTCGCCCGCGGCCCGGCCGATGACCACCAGGGCGGTTTTGGCGCTTTGGGCGGCGGCCTGGACCTGTGCGTCCGTCAGCGGCATCTCCGGGTGGCTGTAGGGCCAGTGCCCCCACCAGCCGGTCTCGGGGGCGTTGGCCTTCTCCGCCGTCCAGACCCGGTAGGCCTCGGCCAGGGCACCGTTCACCGGCTGCCCGGCCTCCTTGAGCCCGTCCATCAGGTTCCGGCGGTAGGCCGGGTGCACGTCCCCGCCGCTGCCGTAGCCCACGTAGAACCAGTCCAGCTGGCAGCGGCCGAAGACCGCCGTCTCCTCGTTCCCGTTCAGGGGCAGCGCCCCGTCATTTTTCAGCAGCACGCAGCTCTCCGCCGCGGCCCGGCGGATCAGCGCGGGCATGCCGGGGTTTACATAACGCTCACCCTCCGGGGTGTTCTCCTCCTGCATGAGGCCGGTGCCCATGGCCCAGTCCACCACGCGCTGGTACAACTTGCCGAAGGTTTTCTGAATCCTGTTCATGGCCGTTCCGCCCTTTGTCACATAATAAAGGTCCGGCGATGGCATCCACCGCCGGACCCTGTTTCATTATACACGATGCCCCGTCCCGGGCGCAAGAGGCTTTACTCCGGCTGGCGGCCGCCGCAGAGGTAGAACACCGTCAGCAGGCCGGGGCCGCAGTGGGCGCCGATGACCACGCCGAGACTCGTGATGGTGATCTCGCCCACCTGGGGATAGGCCTCGCGGATGGCGTCGCGCACATGCTCGGCGTCGGCAAGGCAGTCGGCGTGCAGGATGTGGAATCGCACGCCGGTGGGGTCGATCTTGCTGAGATCGTGCAGCACGCCGTCGATGATGGCCTTCAGCGCCGCCTTGCGGCCCCGGGCCTTCTTCACCACGTCCAGGGTGCCCCGGTCGGGCACGTACAAAACCGGCTTGATACTCAGCAGCGAGCCCACCAGCGCCGCGCTGTTGGAGACGCGGCCGCCGGCCTTGAGGTAGTTGAGGTCGTCCACGGTGAAGCGATGGGCGATCCTGAGCTTATTCTCCTCGCCCCAGGCCACCACTTCGTCAAAGCTCTGGCCGGCCTCCATGCGCTCCACCATGTTCTGAACCAGCGTGCCGAGCCCGCCGGAGATGCAGAAGGTGTCCATGACGTAGAGGCGGCGCTCCGGGTATTCGGGGCGGATCTGGTCGGCGGCCTTGTTGGCGTTGGCAAAGGAGACGGACATCTCCTTGGACATATCCAGGAAGATCACGTCCTTGCCTCTCTCCAGCAGTTCCTTGAAGAAGTCGTAGTAGACAAACGCGTTGATCATCGAGGTCTTGAGCCGGTCGCCCCGGCGCATGCCCTGGTAGACCGCGGCGCGGGATTCCTCCCGGCAGTCGTCCTCGCAGAGCTTGTCGCCCACGGTGTAGGTGTAGGGGATGAAGGGGACGCCGTGCGCCTCCAGCCAGGTTCTGGGCAGATCCGAGGTGGAGGAGGTGGCGATGATATAGTCAGACATGGGTGCCTCCGTAATTGGTTCAATTTGGGACAGTCGTATTTTACCACGTCCTGGAAAAAAGGGCAAGAAAAACCCGACCGTTATGCGGCCGGGCTTTCCTTATGAAATCAGCATCTCCGGAAGGTCTTGGTGTAGAGCTTGAGCTTTTTGGCGAGCTCCTTGTCCGCGGCGCCCGGAAGCATGCGCCAGCGCCAGTTGCCCGTGGGGATGCCGGGGGCGTTGGTGCGCGCCGAGCCGTCCAGCTCCAGCAGATCCTGCATCTGCACCACGAACAGGTCGGAGGCGGAGGCCATGCCCGCGCGGATCATGCCCCAGCACCAGCCCTCGTCCTCGGTGATGTGCATGTAGCGTGAGGCAAACTCCCGGTCGACCTTGCGGGTCTTCTTCAGCCAGCCCATGACCGTGTCGTTGTCATGGGTGCCGATGTAGCAGACGCTGTTGTAGGGGCAGCAGTGGGGCAGATAGTCGGAGTCCCCGTGGGCGTCGAAGGCAAACTGCAGGATCTTCATCCCGGGCAGGCCGGAGTCGGATACCAGCTTCTTGACGCCGGGGGTCACGTAGCCCAGATCCTCCGCAATGAAGTCCAGATCGTGGAACCATTCGGTGAGCATGCCCACCAGCTTGATGCCGGGGCCGGGCTTCCACACGCCGTTTTTCGCGGTGGTCTCCCCGTAGGGCACGGACCAGTAGCTCTCAAAGCCGCGGAAGTGGTCGATGCGGATGGCGTCATAGAGCTTCCGGGCGCCCTCGATGCGGCGGATCCACCAGCCGAAGCCGTCGCGCTCCATGGCGTCCCAATCGTAGAGGGGGTTGCCCCAGAGCTGACCGTCGGCGGTGAAGGGATCGGGCGGCACGCCGGCCACGGCCTTGGGCACGTTGTCCTGATCCAGCTGGAAAAACTGCGGCTCGCTCCACACGTCGGCGGAGTCCAGCGCCACATAGATGGGGATGTCCCCGATGAAGGAGACGCCCTTTTGGTGGGCGTAGTCCTTCAGCTTCTCCCACTGGCGGAAGAAGAGAAACTGCACAAAGATGTAAAAATCGATCTCCTCCCGCAGCGTCTCGCGCCAGGCGCG
>JBGUNL010000018.1:0-2030 GCA_045117295.1 Candidatus Limivicinus sp. | reverse complement strand
CGTGGGAACAGAAAGCAGCCCGAACAAAATCCCGTCATTGCGAGCCAGTGCTCACACTGGCGTGGCAATCCGTATTTCGGGCCGATGATATCAGCCCCTACAGGCGCAATCTAGGATTCTCATCCCAGAAAGCGCAGCGGACGGTGCGGCGATCCGGCATGGACTTTGCACCAGAGCTGTACCATATTTCGACGATCGCGATGCCGAGCCACAGAGCTGTACAGAGGTTCATCGCGTGGGCGCCCGTTTCTTTCTTCCACCGGGCGCCCTAAAGGACTAGCTTCGCGTCGCGGCGCTGTCTTTCTTTTCGGCAAGACGAAAAGAAAGATAGGGGGGCGCATCACGCAGGTTGCGTCTTGTGAACGCTCAAACTCCGCGGGAAACAACCTGTTGTTTTCTCCGCTCCTCCGCGCTTGCGCGGCGGCGGGAAAACCCGTATAATAAAAACGATCCTCCTCTTCGGGGGATCGCGGAAAGGAGGCGCTTCCATGACACGCGAGGAATATATGGCCCAGGCCCTGCTTTTGGCGCGGGAGGCCGCGGCGGCGGGGGAGGTGCCCGTGGGCTGCGTGATCGCGGGACCGGACGGCGCTGTCATCGGCCGGGGCCGCAACCGCCGGCAGGAGACCGGCGACGCCACCGCCCACGCGGAGGTGGAGGCCATCCGCCAGGCCTGCGCCGCGCTGGGGGACTGGCGGCTTTCCGGCTGCACCCTCTTTGTCACGCTGGAGCCCTGTCCCATGTGCACCGGCGCCATCATCAACGCCCGCATCCCCACCGTGGTCTACGGGGCGCGGGAGGCCCTCTCCGGCTCCTGCGGCAGCGTCATCGACCTGTTCTCCGAAGCCTACGGCCACCGGCCCGCGGTCTACGCGGGGGTGCTGCGGGAGGAGTGTGCCGCCCTGCTGCGGGAGTTCTTCCGGGAAAAGCGCTGACTGTGTTATTTTTCAGATTATTTGACAACAGCTTGCATTTCCCTGGCGTTTCCTGTAAAATTTTACCCGAAAAGCGGCTCGGGCGCAGGCGTTATTTGACCATTCTGCCCGGGACGGAAAGGAAAACGAGATGAAAAAAACCATGGATAAGGATACCCTGATCGGGAGACTGATGTGGCTGTTCCTGGCGCTGGTGATCGCGCTCAACATCGTGCTGATCCGGAACACCCCCCAGCCCGGCGCCATCCTGGCGGAGGATACCCCCGACGAGGCGGTCACCCTGACAGGCACCGCGCCCGGCCGCAACGGCCCCGTGGAGGTGGAGGTCACCGCCACCGCCGACAGGATCTACGGTATCCGCGTACTGAACCATGTGGAGTCCGACGGCATCGGCACCGAGGCGGTGCGGCTGCTGCCCGGCAGGATCTATGAGACCCAGAGCCTGAAGGTGGACTCCATCTCCGGCGCCACCATCAGCTCCGACGCCATCAAGGCTGCCATTGTGGATGCCCTGGAAAAGGGCGGCTTTGACCCGGCGGCGTTCATGACGGAGCTGGCCCCCGCGGCCCCGGTAGAGCGCACCCCCGTGGAGCTAAAGTGCGACGTGGTGGTGGTGGGCGCCGGCGGCGCCGGCCTGACGGCGTCGGTGCTGGCCACCCAGCAGGGCCGCGACGTCATTCTTCTGGAGAAAATGCCCTTCGTGGGCGGCAACAGCCTGCGGGCTGAGGGCGGCATGAACGCAGCCAACACCAAGGTGGAAGCGGAGCTGGGCCTGACCGACAGCACGGTGGAGAACTTTATCGCCGACACCATGGCGGGCGGCCATCAGCTCAACAACATCGACCTGGTCACCACCATGTCCGAGAAGAGCGCCGAGGCGGTGGACTGGCTCTTCTCCATCGACGCGCCCCTGACCAAAGTGGCCGCCACCGGCGGCACCAGCCACAAGTACCTGCACAAGCCCGAGGACGGCCGTCCCGTGGGCGAGTACCTGGTGGAGAAGCTCAAGGCCCAGACCGAGAAGCTGGGCATCGACGTGCGCGTCAACACCAAGGCCACCGAGATCCTGATGGAGAACGGCCAGGCCGTGGGCGT
>JBGUNL010000017.1:0-2189 GCA_045117295.1 Candidatus Limivicinus sp. | reverse complement strand
GTCGGCTGGCTGGAGGCCCACTGTCACTTCCTGCGGCCGGGCGGCGCCGTCTCCCTGGATCCCACCGACGACCTGCTGCGGCAGGGCATCACCTACGCCCTGGATCTGGGCACCGTGGGCCCGGACGACTATGTCGCCTGCACCGAGACGGTCCGGCAGATGAGCGAGCTGCGCTTCCGCGCCTATCTCAACATCGGCCACGCCGGCGTCTACCCCCCGGGCAAGACCGTGGACTTCGAGGGACCGGAGGATATCATCCCCGAGCTGGTTGTCGAAGTGGGGGAGAAGTACCGCGATGAACTCATGGGCCTGAAGGCCCGCATCGACGACAAGTTCTGCTTTGACCCCGTCTATGTGATGGAGCAGCTGCGCGCCCTGGGCGACAAGCTCAACATGCCCATCGCCGTCCACGCGCCCCGCAGCCGCATCGGCATTGAGAAGCTGCTGACCTATATGAAGGCGGGGGACGTACTCTGCCACACCCTGGCGGGCAACAGCGACGTCATGAGCATCATCGACGAGAACGGGAATGTCAAGCCCTGCGTCCTGGAGGCGAGGGCACGCGGCGTGATCTTCGATCTCTCCCACGGCACCAACGCCTACAGCTACGACACGGCGGAAGCCGCCTGGAAAGCCGGCTTCTTCACCGACACCGTCTCCTCTGACCTGCACGGCCGCAATCTCCACGGCCCGGTGTACAACCTGGGCGTGATCCTGACCAAGGTGCGCGGCCTGACGGGCCAGCCCTGGTGGTGGATTTTGAACAAGGCCGTGGCGGAGCCCGTGCGCCTGCAGCACATCCCCGACAAAGCGGTGGAGCTCCGCGAGGGCATGCAGGCCGACCTCACCGTCTTCCGCATCGACGAGGGCAGCTTCACCTATCCCGACTCCAAGAAGGAGCTGCGCACCTTCACCGAGAAGGCCACCGCGGTCTACACCTGCCTGGGCGATAAGGTCTTCACCTGCCGGGCGGAATAAACGAAAACAAGGAGAAGCGGGCATGAACTCCATTCCCCTGATTGATCAGAGCGCCCTGGGCGCCCGGGGCTGCTTCTACGTGGGCGGCGACTATGCCGAGACCGACGGAAAGAAGATCCGCGGCGGCCAGATGTTTGTGGAGGTCTATGAGCCCAAAGAGCGCCTGCACCCCTGGCCGGTGGTGATGCTCCACGGCGCGGGCCAGACCAACATGAACTGGCTGCAGACCCCGGACGGCCGCATGGGCTGGTGCGACTACTTCGTGTCCAAAGGCTGGTGCGTGGTTCTGGCGGAGCAGCCCTGCCGCGGGCGCTCGGCCTACCATCCGGCGCTGGAAGGGCCGCGGGGCTTCCACCCGCTGCAGATCGTGCGCCAGCGCTTCACCACCGACGAGGGCAGCTGGCCCCAGGCAAAGCGCCACACCCAGTGGCCGGAAAACGGCGCGGACTGGGAGGACGCCTGCTTCCGGCAGTTTGCCTCCGCCCAGGTGGAGTATTTGCCCTCCAACAAGCGCAGCCAGGAGCTGATGCTCTCCGCCGGGAAACAGCTGCTGGAGCTGCTGGGCCCCTGCGTTCTGCTGACCCACTCTCAGGCCGGACCCTTTGGCTGGCTGCTGGCGGACGCCTGCCCGGAGAAGGTCAGGGGCATTGTGGCCATGGAGCCCTTCGGCCCGCCGTACAGCCGGGATCTCAGCCCGGAGGCGGAGGGCAACTACGGCCTGGCGGAGCTGCCGCTGCACTTTGAGCCGCCGGTCGCGTCCTCCCGGGAGCTGCAGTGGGAGATCCTCCCCGCGCCGCACCCGGACCTGCTGGACGGCTGGGTGCCGAAAGCGGGGGTGCACACGCTGCCAAATCTCAAGGGCATCCCCATTTTGCTTGCGGTGTCGGAGGCGTCCTACCACGCCCAGTATGACCACCTGTTTTCCGAGTTCTTCACCCGCTGTGGGGTGCCGCACGACTTCCTGCGGCTGGAGGAGGCCGGCATCCACGGCAACGGCCACTTCATGATGATGGAAAAGAACAACCTGGAGATTGCGGATCTCTTCCTCCGCTGGCTCAAGGAAAAGGGTCTGTAACCCGGCAATACGCAAAACGACCCCGGAGCACATGCGTGCTCCGGGGGCGTCAGCTTGTCAAAAAAGTCCTTGACGGACTTTTTTGACTGCGCTTCAGTCGCCGAGCATTTTGCTTCGGGCAAAATGCTATTATCCG
>JBGUNL010000016.1:0-16150 GCA_045117295.1 Candidatus Limivicinus sp. | reverse complement strand
GCGCCCACCAGGCGGACAAAGACCATCAGCACGCCCAGCACGGCGGCCAGCAGGTTGATCCACACATTGGCCCGGACGGCCATGTACATGGTGCGGCCCACGTCGGCGGTGCTGGTCAGGGGGGCGAGACCCTCGTTGCACAAAATGGCGGTGATGCGCTCGTTGCGGATATCCTGGTCCGGTTCGGAGAGCTTGAAGCGGTCGGCAAAGGGCGGGAAGTCGTAGCCGTCGGTGGCCAGATCAAAGACGTTGTGCAGCATCTCGGGGTTGATGTTGAAGTCCCGGACGGCGAAGACCGGGGGACGCGCGGAGCGCATCAGGTTCAAAAGCGCCGTGCGGATGGTGGGCAGACCCTCGTACTTCAAAGCGAAGATGCCGTAGAGGATGCCGTCGATGGCCAGCAGCACCGTGGTCTTGTCCGTCAGGCGGAAGGGAATGCGCACGTTCATCAGCCGCATCAGATCCGTGGAGCCGCAGAGCACCACGTGGCCGTCGATGACGCCCTTCATGCCGCCGCCGGGCAGGAACTCAAAGCCGTCCACTCCGCGCAGCGGGGAGCCGGTCTCCTTCATCAGGTCCCGGAAGCAGCCGGCGGAGCAGCAGCCGGCGGCGTCCATCATGGTGCCGGCGTAGGAGATGACCTTCTGGGCGTCCTCGTCGGCGAAGATACGGACGGACTCGATGGTGATGGCGCTCTCGGGGAAGAGATCCCGGTCGGTGACGATCAGGTTCTTGCTGGTGCCGATGTCGCACAGGCCGGACCAGCCTGCGATGGCCGCGCCGAATTTGAAGATCCGGTTGGAGCCCAGGAAGAAGGGGAACGCGAAGGAGAGCATGGCGCCGAAGGGGACGGTCATCACCAGCATGGCGGAGAGGATGTAGAGAAACTCCGCGTAGCTCTTCTTCACGATCATCACGATGATGGTGAGGATCAGGGACAGCCCCAGCAGGGGCAGGGAGATCTTGTTGTACAGGGTCTCGTCCGGCCCGGCCTCCTCAGCCCGGTGGACGAAGCCCTTGGCCGAGCGCAGGGATTTGAGCAGGGTGATCTCGCCGGGGGCCAGCTTCTCCTCGGCGGTGACCGCGTAGAAGTGCTTGCCGATGGCGGGGACCCGGATGGCCTTGCGCAGGCCCCGGGCGCTCAGATGGGCGGCCAGCAGCAGGCCCACGACAGAGGCGGAGGAGACGGCGCAGAGGGGCATGTGCAGGGCGGCGGCCTCGGACAGGGCCACGTTCAGCGCGTCAAGCCCGGTGAAGAGACAGGCAAAGACCGCCAGCGTGTCCGCCCCGATGCGGAGCCGGAAGATGTTCATGATGCCGGTGGTCACCACGTCCAGAGCCAGCAGCAGGATGGCCGCCTGCAGGCCGAAGCAGAACATGGCCATGACGGGCAGGGTCTTCAGCATGCCGGGAACCGGCGCCTCCAGAGAGACGTAGCAGAGAATGGCCAGCAGCACCGCCGCGATGCGCAGCCGCAGTTTCATGCTGCGCAGCAGCGAGCCGTAATACTTGGAGGCCTCGGCGGGGGAGAGTTCGGGGCCCAGATCCTCCACGGTGTCGGGCATGGTCTCGGCCGTGCGGCCCCGGGCCGTGCCCCGCAGGCGCAGCCAGAAGGAGGCCAGCAGGCTCAGCAGATACTCCCGGAAGGTGGGGGGCACATAGAGATCGGAGTCCCGGTAGCGCGCGCCGCCCTCGTCGAGATCGGTCTCGTCCTCCTCCGGGAAGTCCTCGTCCCCCTCGTCGTAGTCGGCCTGGGGGGCGTAAGCGGCGGGGGAGGCGTCCTCGTCGTCAAAGCCGTAGGTGACGGGGGGCTTGGCGGGCGTCTCGGTGTATGGCCCGGCGGCCTCCTCCGCCTCGCGCTCCAGCTCCTCGGCCTCGGCCCGCTCCCGGCGGACGGCCTCCTGGCGGGCGCGGCCGAAGAGGAAGCGGTGCTTTTTCCGGGGCTCCTCAATCGCGTCGCTGCGCTCGGCCAGGGGATCGTCGTAGTCCGGCGTCCACTGGCTGGGGTTGTAGCCGGTCTGCTGGGCGGGGACGTAATCCTCGTCCGCGCTCAGATCCACGGCGCTGCCGCCGTAGGTCATCTGCTCCCGCTGCCGCCTGCCGCTGAGATTGAAGCGGCTGTCGATCTCCGTCTCCCGCTCGTAGGCGGGGCGGTAGCCCTCCCCGTCCTCATGGTACTGGGTGGGGTCGGCGTCGGGGGCGAAGGAGTCGTCCTCCTCGTAGTCGTATTCCGTGTCCCCGCTGTAGCCTTCCCGCGCCGCGTCGGCAAGGCCCTCCTCGGCGTCCATGGCGGCGGGGCGGGCAATCCGTTCCTCACCGGCGTCGATGCCCAGCAGGGTGTCCAGATCCACCGCGTGGGCGGAAGCGCTCTCCCGCTCACGGCGGTTTGCGGCGCCGGATTCGGCCTGGAGCTGCGCGATGTAGCTGCGGGCCTCCCGCTCCATGCGGCCCAGGGAGCCGCTGTGGGCGGGGGCGGGCACGGGGGGCTCGTTTGCGGTGCGGCCGCGGGGGGCGTCGTCCTCCTCCTGCGGGGCCGTGTAAGCGGGGCGGTCGTCAAACGCGGCGTCCTCATCTGCCGCCTCTTCCCCGTCGTAGTCGGGGACCTGCGAGGCGGCCTTCTTCCTGCCCAGGAAGGAGAACAGTCCGCCGCGGCCGGAGGGCCGGGGCGTGCGCTCCCGGCGGGCATAGGGGAGGACCTCGTCCTCAAACTCGGAGTCATTCTCCGGGTTCAAAAACTCCTCCACGTCCTTTTCCGGGACCGCGAGCGTCTGTGCCTCCCGGTCGGAACCGGCGATGGAATCCGCCCAGGCGGCGGGATCGGCCTGCTCCGGGGACAGCTCCTCGTCGGCGACAGGGCCGGTGACGATGGCGGGCCCGGCCGCGGGGCGATCGGAATCGGCAAAGGGGTCCTGCTGAAATTCCGCAAGAATATCGTCGACGGACAGATCGGAAGGCGAAATGCCCGCGTCATGTTCCCAAGGATAATCGTCCATGCTCATACCTGCTTTCTTTTGCAAAGAAAAGGGGTGAATGTCTATCTGCTTCTCTGGCGGAGAACCTCATACATGGTGACAGCCGCGGCCGCGGAGGCGTTGAGGGAATTGAGCCGGCCGCGCATGGGGAGGGAGAGAACGAAGTCGCAGTTGGCCTTGACCAGGCGGCCCATGCCGTCCCCCTCGGAGCCGATGACCAGGGCGATAGGGCCGGTGAGATCCGTGTCCCAGAGGCCGTTTGCCCCGTCGGCCGCGGTGCCGTAGACCCAGAGCCCGGCTTTTTTCAGCTCCTCCAGCGCGGCGGAGAGATTGGAGACCCGGGCGATGGCCATGTGCTCCGCGGCGCCGGCGCTGGCCTTGTCCACAATGGTGGTCAGCCCCGCGCTGCGGCGCTTGGGGATCACGATGCCGTGGGCGCCCACGCACTCGGCCGTGCGGATGATGGCGCCCAGATTGTGGGGGTCGCTGATCTCGTCACAGACGATGACGAAGGGCGCCTCCCCGCGCTCGGCCGCCAGGGCCAGAATGTCGGCAACCGAACAGTATTCCCGCACGGCGGCCAGGGCGATGACCCCCTGATGGGCCTTGGTGCGGCTCATGAAATCCAGCTTGCGGCGGTCGGCCTCCACCACCACGACGCCCGCGTCCCGGGCCTTGGAGGCGATGTGCCCCAGGGTCTTGTCCACGTCGCCCCGGGCGATGAAGATCTTGTCAATGGGCCGGCCGGCGCGCAGCGCCTCGATCACCGCGTTGCGGCCCTCAATCTGTTCGTTTTGAAGCTCCTCGTGGAGATTTTCCCGTTCTTTTTCCAATTTTCCAAACCTCGCCATAATTACTTAGTTTACATATTACCATACTCCCGTTTTTTTTGAAAGCCCCGTTTTGCAAATTTACAAAATTTTATAGACATCTTTTTTCCAAAAGGGTATAGTGTTAGCAATCAAAATGATCTGTCAGGAGAATCGTCATGTTTGATCCGCGAAGAAAAATCGAACAGTTCTGTTACCGGCATCCGCATTTCGGCATCCCGAATCTGATGCGCTACCTCACGGCGGCCAATGTGGCCTTCTGGCTGCTGGGGGCGGTCAACCAGCCCTTCCTGAGCTTCCTGCTCTTTGACCCCGCCCTGATCCTGCGCGGCCAGGTCTGGCGGCTGGTGAGCTTCCTGTTCTATCCGCCCAGCACCAGCCTGCTGGCGCTGCTGGTGTTTTACTGCTATTACTGGATCGGCACCACCCTGGAGCAGCAGTGGGGGACGGGGCAGTTCACCATCTTCTTCTTCACCGGCGCCGTCCTCGCGGTGATCTACGGCTTTGCGGTGTACTTCATAACCGGGCTCTCCGTCTCCCTGGATTCCACCTATCTGTATCTGTCCATGTTCTTCTCCTTCGCGATCCTGTACCCGGAGATGCAGATGCTCTTCATGTACATCATCCCCATCAAGGTCAAATACCTGGCCCTGGTCAACGCGGCCTTCTTCCTCTATTCGGTCTTCACCACCCGCTTCCCGCTGAATCTGCTGCCTGTGGTGGCGGTGCTGAACGTGGTGATCTTCTGCGGCAGTGACCTCAGACGCCTGCTGCCACGCAGACAGAGCAGGAGCACCATCAACTTCAAAAAGGAGTCGGCGCGCATCCGCCGGGAACAGCAGAACAAGCTGTACACCCATAAGTGCGCCGTCTGCGGGAGGACGGACACGGAGTACCCGGAGCTGGAGTTCCGTTACTGCTCCCGCTGTGCGGGCTACCACTGCTTCTGCAGCGAGCATATCAACAATCACATTCATTTTACGGAGTGAGCATGGAGGAGAAAGAGAGCAGACGGCCCCGCTGGAAAAAGGCGGCGGCCGTTCTCGCGGGGCTTGCGGCCCTGGCCCTGCTGATCACAGCGGGGCGGGCGATCCACCGGAAGGTGCAGGAGCGGGAAGAGAGCCGGCGCCTCTTTGCCGCGGGGGAATACATGCAGGCCAAGGCATACTTTGAACAGGCCGGTGACGAAAAAATGGCCGCCCTCTGCGACGCATACGCCCTGGAGCAGCAGTATCTCAACGGGCGGCGAAGCCTGCAGAGCGGCGATTATGACAAGGCACGCAGCTATCTTACGGAGATTGCGGACTACAAGGACGCGGCCAATCTTCTGCTGGCCTGCGACTACGTGGAGGCCGGGGATCTGACCGAGCGCGGCGAGCTGGAGCGGGCCCGGGAGATCTATCTGGATCTGGGGGATTATCCCGGCGTGGTGGACAGGCTACGCGCCCTCAACGGCAGGCTCTATGACTACGCAGCCGAGCTGGCGCGGGACTTCGAGATGGAGCACGCCGTCAAAATCTGGACGGACCTGGGGGACTGGCGGGACAGCGCGGCGCAGAGAAAGCTGGGCGAGATGGTGCTGGACTGGCTGAAGATGGACAAGAGCCTGCGTCTGACGGACCCTTCCAGAGAATTCGTCAGCAGCTCCGTCGACACGGCTTATGAGTGTGAGACGGCCTATCTCTATGTCCCGGAGAAGGCGGACGCGGACACGCGCTTTCTGCTCTATTACCCCGGCGGCTACAACGAGGAACTGTACGTCGATTTCTTCCACTACTTTCTGATGAATCCGCCGCCCAACACCATCGCGGTTTTCCTCAAGCGCAACGGCGTCAACCACGATGTGGCGGCCAAGAACCGGGAGGGGATCGAACTTCTGCTGCGCCTGGGCGCGGAGTGCGGCGTCTTCATCAAGCCCCCCACGGTGGTGGGCTCCAGCCTGGGCGCCTACCCGGCGCTGTACAGCGCGCTGTACACCTGGCGGGACTTCCGGCTGCAGGTGCCCTGCGTCATGACGCTGGACGCCGGCAACAACTGGGAGCAGCCGGACCAGATGATGAACCGGTCGGAGCTGCGGGAACTGGGGCGGATCCACCCGGATATCTACCTGTTTGACAACCCCGGTCTGGGACTGGACCGGGAGGGCATCCGGGACATGGTCAACGCGGGCAACCGGGTGAGCATGGTGGACTGCACCTTTGACGAACATACCCAGATGACCCTGGACGCCATGGGCATGGGAGTGCTCCACTGGATGGTGGGGGATCGGACGGAGCCCTGCACCATGGAGATCTACCATTTCAGAAGACTTTCCGAATAAAAGCAAAACCCGCGTGAACCAAAGGTTCACGCGGGTTTTGCGCGTTCTTCAGAAATTCCCGGAGCGGTGCTTCTCCGTCAGCTTGGGGTCGCCGGTGCGTGCCTTGAAGCGCAGATCGCTCAGCGCGTCCCCGGCCGTCGGGGCGGAGCGGGTGGGTGCGGCGTCTTCCTTCTTCTCCGCCGGCGCGCGGTTGACCATCTCGGGCGTTTGTTTCTTTTTCAGCTTTTTCAGCAGATAAGACCAAAAGGACATGTCCATCCTCCTCTTTCCAATGGAAATCATAAAAAACATAAATCGTTTCTGAGGCGGCTTTGCCGTCTCAGAAACACCCTGAGCCGAGCTGAGCGAGGCCTCGCGCCGACCAAATGCGGCGTATACCGCATCGCCGCATGCGATAAGCGCGAGCATCTCGCATGGAAAACGGCGTTTTCCATGCGATTTAGTCGCCCATGCAGATCCCGATATCCCGCGCCATCTGGATCATGGGGTGATCCGTCGGCAGGAACTTGGTCTTGCTGGCGGCGTCCTCCAGCGGGATCGAGACGATCTCCCCGTGCTGGATGGCCACCATGCGGCCATACTGCTGCCTGATGATCAGATCCGCGGCGTAGGCGCCGAAGCGGGTGGCCAGCACCCGGTCGTAGGGACAGGGGGGGCCGCCGCGCTGATAGTGCCCGGGCACGGTCACGCGGGTGTCCTGGCCGGTGAGGCGCTCCAGTTCCTCGGCAATGGCATAGGAGACGGTGGAGTGGCGGCTGGCCTCCCGCTTGCGGCGGCTGGCCTCTTCGTCGAGCTTGACGTCGTCGACGGCGACAGCGCCCTCGGCACAGGCGATGATGGAGAAACCGCTGCCTCTCTTGCGGCGGAGCTTCAGCATCTCGGCCACTTTTTCCAGATCATAGGGGATCTCGGGAATCAGGATCACGTCGGCCCCGCTGCCGATGCCCGCGTGGAGCGTCAGCCAGCCGGCGTCCCGGCCCATGAGCTCCACCACGAAGATGCGGCCGTGGGAGCAGGCGGTGGTGTGCAGATAGTCGATCACGTTGGTGGCGATGTCCACGGCGCTCTGGAAGCCGAAAGTGGTGTCGGTGCCCCAGATGTCGTTGTCGATGGTCTTGGGCAGGGTGACCACGTTCATGCCTGCGTCCATCAGGAGCTTCGCGCTCTTCTGGGTGCCGTTGCCGCCCATGACCACCAGACAGTCCAGACCCAGACGGTTGTAAGTATCCAGCATCTTGGGGATAACACTGTTGCCCTCATCGTCCACAATGTCCTTGCCGGGGATGTAGCGCTGGCGCGAGGTGCCGAGAATGGTGCCGCCCTCGGTGAGGATGCCGGAGAAGTCCTTCCTCTCCATGAACTTGTAGTCCCGCTCGATCAGACCGCGGTAGCCGTCGTACATGCCGTAGATTTCCAGGTTGTCGACGCGCTGGAACAGCGCCTTGCCCACGCCGCGGATGGCGGCGTTGAGACCCTGGCAGTCGCCGCCGCTGGTGACGAGACCGACGCGCGTTGCTCTTTTCATAGAAACCCTCCCTTTTTGATTGTTGTCAGATGTTTCAGCCGCGCATGGCCATGCGGCAATAATAGTTGAAGTTCCGCTCTCGCTCCAGAGTGGAGGAATCCATGTGGCCGGGGTAGACCTCGTAATCCCCGGGCAGCTCGCAGATGCGGCGGATGGACCGCAGCTCCTGCTCCATGTTGCCGCCGGGCAGATCGGTCCGGCCGCAGCTGCCCTTGAAGAGGGTGTCGCCGGTGAAGAGGGCGTCCTCGCAGCGGAGCGTCACGCCGCCGGGGGTGTGGCCGGGGGTGGCCATGACGAAAAAGCGCAGGCCCGCGGCCTCGATCTCGTCCCCGTCATCGTAGTTGTGATCGTCCTTGTTCAGGATCAGGCGCATGTGCTCATCGGTGGAGAAGCGGGCGTCGTCCCGCCGGTTCATGTAGACGGCGGCGCCGGTCTCCTCCTGCACGGCGCGCAGGGCGCCCACGTGGTCAAAGTGGCCGTGGGTCAGCATGATGGCGACGCAGATGAGGTGGTTGGACTCCAGATAGTCCAGGATGGTGTTGGCCTCGTCGCCCGGGTCGATGACCACGCACTGGAGCGTGTTCTCGTTGGTGACCACATAGCAGTTGGTCTCCAGCTGGCCGACGGGGATGGTCTTGATTAACATGGATCAAAGCTCCTTTGTGTCCAGAAGAATGGTGACCGGCCCGTCGTTGACGGAGGCCACCTGCATCTCCGCGGCGAAGACGCCGGTCTCCACGGGAAAGCCCCTGGCCCGGCATTCGGCGATGACCTTTTCGTAGAGGGGGACGGCGGTCTCCGGCCGGGCGGCCTTGGAGAAGCCGGGGCGGCGGGACTTGCAGTCGGCAAACAGGGTGAACTGGCTGATGATGAGAAGCGCGGCCCCGGCGTCGGCGGGGTTTACGTTCATCTTGCCGTTTTCATCCTCAAAGACCCGCAGGCCGCAGATCCTGTCCGCAATTTTGAGGGCCTCGGCCTCCGTGTCCTCCTGGTGAACGCCCAGCAGGACCAGAAAGCCCTTGCCGATGGCGCCGTGGATCTTCCCGTCAATCTCCACCGAGGCGGACTTGACGCGGGTAACAACTGCACGCATAACAGATTTCCTTCCTTACTTTCCGTTTCTCGTCACGGCGCTGACGCCGGGGACGGAGGAAACGCGGGTGATGATATAGCGGAGCTCGCCCGCGTCCTTGACCTCCAGCGAGACGGAGACCACGGCCATGTTGATGCCGGTGGTGCGGGCGGTGAGGGAGCGGACCTTGGCGTTGATGGCGTTGAGCACCGTGGCCACGTCCATGACCAGACCGGAGCGGTCCTTGGCGCTGATCATGATGGTGGTGACGTAGCTGTCGCTGATCTTGCTGGCCCAGCTGACGTCCACCCAGCGGCCGGCGTTCTCCGGCTGGTTTAAGAGCTGCTGGCAGTTGGCGCAGTCCCGCCGGTGGATGGAGACGCCCTGGCCGCGGGTGATGAAGCCCATGATGTCGTCCCCGGGGACGGGGGTGCAGCAGCGGGAGAACTTCACCAGACAGTTGGACAGGCCGGAGACCAGGATGCCGTGGACGGCCTTGCCCTCCTTCTTGGCGGCCTGGATCTCCCGGCGCTCGGCGGCCTCGGAGACCTTGTCCAGAGCGGTCTTGCGCTTGGGCTCCTGGTTCTTGGCCTCGTCGCGGAGGCGGTTGGCGGCCCTTGTGGCGGTGAGACCGCCGTAGCCGATGGCGGCGTACAGGTCGTCCACCGAGCCGAAGGAGAAGCGCTTGAGGATGGGGGTGACCACAGCCTCGTCCAGCACGTCGTCCAGGGTCAGCCCGTCCTCGCGCAGGGCCTCCTCCAGCATGGAGCGGCCGCGCAGCACGTTCTCCTCCCGCCGCTCCTTCTTGTACCACTGCTTGATCTTGGTGCGGGCGGAACCGCTCTTGGCCACGTTGAGCCAGTCGCGGCTGGGGCCGGGGGCGGACTTGGAGGTGCGGATCTCCACAATGTCGCCGTTTTGCAGCACGTAGTCGTAGGTGACGATGCGGCCGTTGACCTTGGCGCCCACCATGTGGTTGCCGATGTCGGAGTGGATGGAGTAGGCAAAGTCGATGGGCGTGGCACCGGCGGGCAGGTTGATCACGTCCCCCTTGGGGGAGAAGACGAAGACCTCGTCGGCAAACATGTCCACCTTGAGATTGTGGAAGAAGTCCGAGGCGTCGGACTCCTGCTGGCTCTCCAGCAAGCGGCGGATCCAGGCGAACTTGTCCTCGTCGCCCGCGCGCAGGGAGGTGTCGGCGGAGGCGCCCATCTTGTATTTCCAGTGGGCGGCAATGCCGTATTCGGCGGTGTAGTGCATGTCCCAGGTGCGAATCTGCACCTCGAAGGGGATGCCCTCGGAGCCGATGACCGTGGTGTGCACACTCTGGTACATGTTGGGTTTGGGGGTGGAGATATAGTCCTTGAAGCGGCCGGGCACGGGCTTGAACATGTCGTGCATGATGCCGAGGACGTTGTAGCAGTCGGGGATGGAGTCGACGATGACGCGGAAGGCGCAAAGGTCGAAAATGCCGTCCATATCCAGCTTCTGGGCGTACATCTTGCGGTAGATGGAGTAGACGTGCTTGATGCGGTAATAGATGGTGGCCTGCACGTTCTCGCTCTCCAGACGGTTCTGGATCTTCTGCTTCATGCTGGCCATGAATTTTTCCAGCTCCGGCATGCGCCGGGTCAGGTTGTCGGTGATCTCCTTGTAGCCCTGGGGGTCCAGGTACTGCAGGGCCAGATCCTCCAGCTCCCACTTGGCCCGCTGCATGCCCAGCCGGTGGGCGATGGGGGCGTAGATCTCCATGGTCTCCAGACTCTTGATCTTCTGCTTCTCCGGACTCTGGTAGGCCATGGTGCGCATGTTGTGCAGGCGATCGGCGATCTTGATGAGGATGACGCGGATGTCCTTGGCCATGGCCATGAGCATCTTGCGCAGGTTCTCGGCCTGCTCGTCCTCCTTGCTGGTGTACTGCACCCGCGTCAGCTTGGTGACGCCCTCCACAATGTCGGCCACGGCGGGGCCGAACTGGCGGGCGATATCCTCGTGGGTGAGGTTGGTGTCCTCGATGACGTCGTGCAGCAGGGCTGCGATGATGGAGTCCTCGTCCAGGCCGATGTCCACGCTGATATCCGCCGCGGCGATGCAGTGGGTCACATAGGGGGAGCCGTCCCGCCTCAGCTGGCCGGAGTGGGCCACCCTTGCCATGTCGTAGGCCGCGCGGATACGGCCCAGATCCATGCCGTGGGTATTCTCCCGGATTTTCTGCAGCAGCGCCTCAAATTGAAGATCGGGATCAAGGGTGTTTTTTTGTTCCTGTTGCGTGTCCATGCTGTTCTCCCATTATTCCTGTCTGCAGCGGCGCAGGCTTTGAACCAGCCCCGTCGCTTCAAGATCGGCCTTGCCCGAAATGCTGGCGCAGCGGGCGGAGTAAATGCCCCCGCCGGGACCGGCAAGCAGTCCCGCCTCGCGCAGCACCATCAGGCACAGGCAGTATGTTTCGGGATCCATCCCCTGGGGGCACTGGGCCAGGATGGCCGCGTCGTCCGCCCCGCAGCAATAGTCCGGCGGCAGGGACCGCCAGACGCGCACGAAGTCCGCCCGCTCCGGGCAGTAGACGGCGGCGGCCCAGTCAGTCTCCCGGTCGCCGCGCAGGATGTGCGCGCAGAGGGCGGAAGGGTCATGCGGCCGCACGGCCGAGGCCACCAGCTGCACGGTGGTGCTGCCCCGGTATTCGTTGACCTGGGGGGTGAAGGCCATATCGATCTTTTCCCCCTCGCGCACACCGGCCTCGGCGGCGCTGTGGGAGAAGAAGATGCACTCAAAATGGGACGTGCCCATGCGGATGCGCATGCGGCAGTGGCGGCCGCCGCCCACCTCGCTGATGGATTCCAGCCGTACCCCGCTGACGCACATGACGGGCTTGGGGTTTGCGTTGCCGTAGGGCTCCAGCAGATCCAGGGAGCGGACGTTGGGCAGGGAGAGCAGCGCGGGATCGGTGATCAGCAGATCGCACTGCACTTCCGGCACGGCCTCCGGGCGGTTCAGCCGGTAGTAGGTCTGCAGGGCGGCGCGGAAATCGTCCAGCTTGTCCCGGTGCACGTTCAGCCCCGCGGCCAGGGCGTGGCCGCCGAAACCGATCAGATGCCCGGAGCAGGCGGAGAGGGCTTCATAGAGGTTAAAGCCGCCGTAGCTGCGGCAGGAGCCCTTGCCCACGTCCCCGTTCATGCAGACGATGATGGCGGGCAGAGAGTACTGCTCGGCCAGCCGGGAGGCAGCGATGCCGATGACCCCCTGGTTCCAGCTGTCGCTGGCCAGGACGATGGGCCCGTCGGGCACGGCGCCGGCCATCATGGCGTTGGCCTCTTTCCAGATCTCGTTCTCGATGCGCTGGCGCTCCCGGTTGAGCTCGCAGAGCTCCCGGGCAAGGCGCGCGGCGGTGTCCATGTCCCGGGACATGATGAGGTCCAGGGCGATGCCCGCTTTGCCCAGACGCCCGGCGGCGTTGAGCCGCGGCGCCAGGGAGAAGCCCACCGTGGAGGCGGTGAGGCGGCCGGGCTCGATGGAGGACTCCTTCAGCATGGCGGCGATGCCGGGCCGGGGGGCGTCCGCGATCTGCTGCAGACCCCGCCGCACCAGAAAGCGGTTTTCATCGGTCAGGGGCATCACGTCCGCCACGGTGCCGATGGCCACCAGATCGGCGTAGCGCGTCAGCATCTCCTCCGCGTCTCCGTCGCAGGCGCAGACCAGCTTCAGGGCCACGCCCACGCCGGCCAGATTCTTGTTGGGGTAATCGTCCCCGCCCCGCTTGCAGTCTACCAGGGCGGCGACCTGCGGCAGCGCGTCCGGCCGGCACTCGTGGTGGTCGGTGATGACCATGTCGATGCCCAGGGAGGCGGCGTATTCGGCCTCCTCCACGGCGGTGATGCCGCAGTCCACGGTGATGACCAGGCTCACGCCCCGGCTCCTGAGGGTGTCCAGCGCGGCGCAGTTGAGGCCGTAGCCCTCCTCGTTCCGGTCGGGGATATAGGGGTAACAGGTGAGCCCACGGCCCCGGAGCCAGTCCGTGACCAGGCAGGTGGCCGTGATGCCGTCCACGTCGTAGTCGCCGTAGACCGCCACGGTCTCCTTCTCCCGTATGGCGCGCAGGACCCGTTCCCGCGCGTCCTTCATGCCGAGGATCAGCAGCGGATCATGGAGACACTCGGTCCCGCCGTAGAGCATGGCGCGGGCCTCGTCCGGGGTGTTCACGCCCCGCAGAGAGAGCACCCGGCACAGCAGAGGGGAGAGCCCAGCCTCCAGAAGCCCGCGCGAAACACAGGGCCTGGCGTATGGGATTTTCCAGTCCATTTTCTTCATATCATGTTTCAACTTTTCTTTTTTTATTAATAACTTATGATAGCAAAATCATGGATTGAATGCAAGAGCGGGGAAAGGAAAAAACGCATTTTCCGGCGGAAAACGCGTTTCGGGAAAGCTTATCTGCTGTATGCGGCGAGAGAGGGGGCGGCGTCCGGCTCCTCCACGGGCGCGGTGACGTAGGCCAGCGCCTCCCCGGGGGTGCGGCAGACGGCAAAGAGGGAGAGGACCGCGCCGCTCATAAAGCCCTCCCGGGCGGTATGCTGCAGCAGCGCCTCAAAGGGGGCGTAGTAGTCCAGCGTGCTCAAAAGCGCCATGGGCTTGCGGTGGCGGCCCAGCTGCCTGAGCGTCAGCGTCTCAAAGAACTCCTCATAGGTGCCGATGCCGCCTGGCAGGGCGATAAAGGCGTCGGAGAGCCGCGCCATCTCCGCCTTGCGCTCGGACATGGTGTCGGTGAAAACCAGGTCAATGTCCTGCTTGAGCAGGATGCCCGGCTCGTCAAAGAAGCGGGGCGCCACGCCGATGAGGTGCCCGCCGGCCTGCCGCGCGCCCCGGGCGCAGGCGCCCATGAGCCCCTCGGCCCCGCCGCCGAATACCAGGGTGTGTCCGCCCTCGGCCAGAAGACGGCCCAGCTTCTCCGCCTCTTCATAAAAGGCGGGCGCGAGCATATTTGAGGATGCGGCGTAGACGCAGATATTCATTCCCATTTCCTCCGGACAGGCACAAGTGGCGTTATTATAGCACAAAGCGAAGTCTTTGCAAAGAAGTTAGTCTTGACAAATACCCGCCGCTGCATATATGATACAAAAACTGACTTTACCGAAGGGAGGAGGAGCCGCATGGAGCTGATTCTGGACTGTATTCTTGACGCGCTGAAGGACGGCGCGCTGAGCATCCCCGTCCTTTTTCTGGCCTATCTGCTGATGGAGCTGCTGGAGCGCAGCCGGAAGCTGGACGAATCGATCCTGCACGCCTACTCCCGCAAGGCTGGCCCCGCCATCGGCGGCGTCCTGGGGGCCATCCCACAGTGCGGCATCTCCGGCGCGGCGGCCACGCTCTTCTCTACCGGGACCATCACGGCGGGCACCATGCTGGCGGTGTTCTTTGCCACCTCGGACGAGATGCTGCCCGTGATGCTCTCCTCCATGACGGACGGAAACGGGATCGCTCCCGGGAGCATTCTGCGCATCGTGGCGGCCAAGGCCGCCCTGGGCGTCGCGCTGGGCTATTTGGTGGACCTGGTGGGCAGGCGCTTCTTCCGTCTGGGAAAGGACATCCACTCCTTCTGCGAGCGGGAGCATTGCGACTGCGACGAGGAGGAGGGCAGCGCCCTGCACGCGGCCCTGGTCCACACCCTCAAGATCGCGGCCATGCTGATCGCGGTAAACTTTGCCCTGAATCTGATTCTGGAGCTGGTGGGGGCCGAGCGCCTCAGCGCCACGCTCTTCTCCCGTCCCGTGGTGGGGGAGCTGCTGCTGGCCCTGCTGGGCCTGATCCCCAACTGCTCCGTCTCGGTGATCATCACTCAGGCCTACCTCAGCGGCATCATCCGCCTGGGCGGCCTTTTCGCGGGGCTGCTGGCCAACGCGGGCATCGGCATGCTGGTGCTGTTTCGCAGCAACCGGGACATGCGGGAAAACTTTACCGTCGTGGGCATCAGCTATGTGCTCTCGGCCGTCAGCGGCATTGTCATCGGCCTGCTGTTTTAAGAAAAAGAAAGCGGCGTGTCCTTTGGACACGCCGCTTTTGCGCGTGGTTCACCTGTCGGTATAGACGTATTCGTTGAAGCCCACGGTGCAGAGCTTGTCGTTCTCGTCGTAGACGCCCAGCTGCACCCGTGCCATGGTGCGGCCGGCCTTTACCAGGGTCGCCACGCACTTCATGACGGAGCCGCAGACCGGGCGGAGAAAATGCGCGTCGGCGCTGCCGGTGACCACCGGGCGGATCGGGCCGTGGGCGAAGGCGGCCACAATGCCGCCGGCGTTATCCATGATGGTGTTGATCATGCCGCCGTGCACGAAGCCGTAGAGATTCAGATGCTCCGGCTTCAGCTGCACGGTGAGGGTACAGGTGCCCCCGCTCAGATCCTGCAGCTCGATGCCGCAGTGTCTGGCAAAGACGTCCAGCATGTGCTCAACCTGGGGGGCGATATTCGGGTCTACCATAGTTTGTTCTCCTGATCCCGTGAAAGTCTCGCGGCGGCCGGCGGCCCCGCGGAAAACGCAGTTATTCTACACGATCGGGCGGCAACTTGCAAGGGCCTGCCGCAAAAAAGGGGCTGTCTCAAAACGTTTCCCGTTTTGTCATCCTGTGGAACGAAGTGACGAAGGATCTTTCTTTTGAGGGATTTTTTGCAAACCTTCAAGAAAAGATTCTTCGCTTCGCTCAGAATGACACGGAGTTTTGAGACAGCCCCTTTTGTCACGGGAAGGGGATTACAGCACCTTGGACAGGAAGAGCTTGGTGCGCTCGCTCTGGGGGTGATCGAAGAGCTCGTTCGGGGTGTTGACCTCCACGATCTTGCCGCTGTCCATGAAGAGCACCCGGTCGCCCACCTCGCGGGCAAAGCCCATCTCGTGGGTGACCACCGCCATGGTCATGCCGTCCCGGGCCAGCTCCTTCATGACGTCCAGCACCTCGCCCACCATCTCGGGGTCGAGGGCGGAAGTGGGCTCGTCAAAGAGCATGACTTCCGGTTCCATAGCCAGGGCCCGGACGATGGCGATGCGCTGCTTCTGGCCGCCGGAGAGCATGGCGGGATAGGTGTCCGCCTTGTCGGCCAGGCCGATGCGCTCCAGCAGCTGCATGGCCGCCTTGTCCGCCTCCGCCTGGGTTTTCAGCTTGAGGCGCACCGGGGCAAGGGTGATGTTCTTTTTCACCGTCATGTGGGGGAAGAGGTTGAAGTGCTGGAAGACCATGCCCATCTTCCGGCGGTGCAGGTCCAGGTCCACCTTTTCGCCGGTGATGTCCACCCCATCCACAAAGACCTTGCCGGAAGTGGGCTGCTCCAAAAGGTTCAGGCAGCGCAGCATGGTGGATTTGCCGGAGCCGGAGGGGCCGATGATGGCCACCACCTCGCCCTTGCCGATGGAGAGGGAGCAGTCGTCCAGCGCCTGGACGCCGCCG
>JBGUNL010000015.1:0-1759 GCA_045117295.1 Candidatus Limivicinus sp. | reverse complement strand
GGGTCAACACCACCTGCCCCTGCTGCGGCGGGCCCGCCAAGCGCGAGACCGACACCATGCCCAACTGGGCCGGCTCCTGCTGGTACTACCTGCGCTACATGGATCCCCACAACGACACTTGCGCCGTGAGCCCGGAGGCCGAAGCTTACTGGGGCCCCGTGGACTGGTACAACGGCGGCATGGAGCACACCACCCTGCACCTGCTCTACAGCCGCTTCTGGCACAAGTTCCTGTATGACATCGGCGTGGTGCACACCAAGGAGCCCTACGCCAAGCGCACCTCCCACGGCATGATCCTGGGCAAGAACCCCCACTACGTGGGCAACGCCAAGACCGAGGAGGAGAAGCAGGAGCTGATCGCCCGCTACGGCAGCGAGGCCCTGCGCACCAGCGTGAAGATGTCCAAGTCCCTGGGCAACGTGGTCAATCCCGACGACGTGGTCAAGGCCTACGGCGCGGACACCATGCGCGTGTATATCATGTTCATCGGCGACTTTGAGAAGACCGCCACCTGGTCCGACGAGGCCGTCAAGGGCTCCAAGCGCTTCCTGGACCGCTGCTGGAATCTGGTGGAGCAGGCGCGGGATGAAGAGGCCGTCAGCCCCAAGAACGAGGCCATCATTCACAAGTCCATCAAGAAGGTGGGCGAGGATATCGACACCCTCAAGATGAACACCGCCATCGCCCAGCTCATGACCATGGTCAATGAGTTTTACGCCAACGGCTGCACCAGGGGCGATCTCGGGGTCCTCTGCCAGCTTCTCTCTCCCTTTGCGCCGCACCTGGCCGAGGAGATGTGGGAGCAGCTGGGCTTTGCCGCCAAGCACGGCAAGATGGCCATGCAGATGCCCTGGCCCCGGTACGACGAGAGCAAGACCGTGGACGCCATGCGGGAGATGGCCGTGCAGGTCAACGGCAAGCTGCGCTCCACCATCACGGTGCCCGCCGACGCCGACGAGGAGCACGTCATCGCCGCGGCCTGCGCCGACGAGAAGATTCAGCGCCAGATGCAGGGCATGCAGCTTGTCAAGACCATCGTGGTCAAGAACAAGATCATCAATTTGATCCTGAAACCGGCAAAGTAATCGTTGACATTTTTCGGTTCAGCCTGTATAATATCCCTGTTAAACAAGCCAATTCATTGGCCCTTGAAGCGCCGCAAGGCGTATTTGGAGGGAGGGAAATACATGTCTGAAATCTACGTCAAGGAAAACGAGTCTCTGGACAACGCTCTTAAGAGATTCAAGCGCAGCTGCGCGAAGTCCGGCGTCCTGGCCGATCTGAGAAAGAAAGAGTACTATCAGAGCCCCAGCGTCAAGCGCCGCAAGAAATCCGAGGCAGCCCGCAAGAACAAGAATAAGCGGTACTACTAAGCCACAAAAAACCAGCGCCCATCGGGCGCTGGTTTTTTGGTTGGGCAGCGACAAAACCGCCCGGCAATCAGCCGGGCCGTTCAAGGGGTCAACGAAGTCCGTTTTTGTCATCCTGAGCGAGCGTCAGCGAGTCGAGGGATCTCAAGCGTGGAAGTCTATACAGTGGGCGATGGCTGAGATTTCTCCCTAAAGGACTAGGCGCTTCGCGCCGTCGCGACTCCGCTTCGCTGCGCTCGAAATGACATACAGAGAGGTTCGTCAACAGTCGAAACCGCCCGGCAATCAGCCGGGCGGTTTTGTGAGACTGTCAAAAAACCTGCGGTTATGAAGGACGATAGAGCCGCAGGGGAGCTCGAGGGGGCAAGGCCCGCCTCGAGTACAATAAA
>JBGUNL010000014.1:0-15029 GCA_045117295.1 Candidatus Limivicinus sp. | reverse complement strand
TCGTTGGTGCCGTCGCCCAGAGCCAGGGTCTGGGCCGGGTCAAGCCCCAGATGGCGGCAGAGGGAGAGCAGGGCCTGGCCCTTGGTGGCCTCCCGGGCGTTGATCTCGATGTTGAAGGGCATGGAGGTGGAAAAGCTCAGGTCGTCAAAGCGCCCGGGCAGCGCCTCCAGCTCCCGCCGCCGCTGCTCCGGGTCGGTGAAATACAGCTGCAGCTTCTGCACCCCGGTTCCCTTTTTGCGCAGGTACTCCTTCAGCTCCGGCACCGGGGTGCGCAGATCCGCGATCAGCCTGCGCACCCCGGGGTCGGGGATGACGCGCATGGCCTCCTCCAGCATCCAGGCGGTCATATAGCCCCAGTTGTCCTGGTAGCAGTCGTAGAGCACGCCCAGGGTGTCCGCGTGGGAATAAAATTCCACAGCCCGCTCCGCGCTCACCTCCGCCCGGGCCACGGCCCGGTCTTCTTTGGCGTCGTAGACGTAGGCGCCGTTGGCGGTGATGTACCAGCGCAGGAAGGGCAGGGTCTTCAGCGGCTCCGGCAGGCCCGCGTAGATGCGGCCCGTGGCCGGGACGGCCAGCACGCCCTTCTCCGCCGCCCGCTCCAGGGCCCGGAGATTTTCCGGGGGAATGTTCTTGTTGTCGTCCAAAAAGGTGCCGTCCAGATCGAAGGCGATCAGGCGAATGTCCATGTTTTGCTCCTGTATGCTTACCGGCTGCCCGGCAATTGATCGAGATAGTCCCAGGGGACAAAGCGCCCGGCCGCTTCCAGGGCCAGGATCTCCCCCAGGGAGGCAGTGCGGGCCGCAGCGGTCTCCGCCGGCTGGAGGGTGAGGGCATCCGGGTCAAACGCCCGCCGCACCAGAAACACGTCGCAGAGGAAAAACTCCCCCGTCCAGCGAAACAGCCGCTCCGGCTCCGAGGGAGCCAGGACGATGCCCGTCTCCTCCCGCACTTCCCGCAGGGCGGCGGCAAGCCCGTCCTCCCCCGCCAGGGCGCAGCCGCCGGTACACTCCCAGAGGCCGGGCATGCTCTTGCCCGGGGCACGCTGCGTGATGAGGTATTCCCCGGCGGCGTTCTGGATCCAGACATGCACGCACAGGTGCTTTTCCCCGGGGGCCAGGGGGTCGCCCCGCCGGTGCAGAGCGCCGGTCTTTTTCCCCGCCGCGTCGTATACGTCCCAGAGCTCGTCCTCGCTGCCGGGGCTCTGGCAGAGCGCCGCGCTCTCCCGCGCCCGGCGCCGGGCCGACTGTACGTCCATGTGCTTCACCGCCTTTTTCTTCGGGTATAACAGGGTTTTGCAGACACGAGTTTCTCTTGCGTGCGGAGATTTAGTTATAGCAGAGGAAAGACCGGGCTGTCAAGCGGGAATGAAAATGGTTTACAAAAAACTGCTTGACTTGAAAAGCGCAGATGATAAAATTATATAGTTACACCGCATCGGAAGGCGGCAAGCACGCCGCAAATCTCCGGAAGAAAGGAAGCGATGCACGCTGTGATGAAAACCCTTGTCAAGAGCCTGCGGGAGTACAAAAAGCCCTCGCTGCTGACGCTGCTCATGATCTCGGGAGAGGTCTTTTTTGAGGTCCTGATCCCCTTCTTCACCGCCGACATGGTCAACATGATCAAGGCCGGCGCCCCCCTGGGCGAGGTCACGGTCCTGGGGCTGAAGCTGGTGGGGATGGCCGTTTTGTCCCTGCTCTTCGGGGCCGGGGCCGCCCGCACCTGCGCCGACGCCTCCACGGGCTTTGCCCGCAACCTGCGGCAGGACATGTTCACCCGGGTCCAGAGCTTCTCCTTTGAGAACATCGACCGCTTCTCCTCCGCCTCCCTGGTGACGCGCATGACCACCGACGTGACCAACGTCCAGATGGCCTTCATGATGGTCATCCGCACGGCGGTGCGCGCCCCGCTGATGTTCGTCTTTGCCATCACCATGGCCTTTCTCATGGGCGGCAGACTGGCTCTCACCTTCGTGGTGGTGGTGCCGGTGCTGATCTTCGGCCTGCTGAACATCGCCAAACATGCCATGCCCGCCTTCCGCTCCGTCTTCCGCAAGTACGACAAGCTCAACGAGTCCATCGAGGAGAACGTCCGCGCCATGCGCGTGGTCAAGGGCTTTGCCCGGGAGGGCTTTGAGAAGCAGAAGTTCGGCGCCGCCGCCGACAACATCTGCCGGGACTTTACCAAGGCCGAGCGCATCGTCGCCCTCAACAGCCCGCTGATGCAGTTCTGCATGTACTTCAACATGCTCTTCATCCTCACCGTGGGCTCCAAGCTCATCATCTCCTCCTCCGGCACCCTCATCGACGTGGGCCAGATCTCCGCCATGCTCACCTACGGCATGCAGGTGCTCATGAGTCTGATGATGCTGTCGGTGATCTACGTGATGCTCACCATCTCCGCCGAGTCCGCCAAGCGCATCAGTGAGGTGCTGGCGGAGGAGCCCACCCTCTTGAGCCCCGAAGACCCCATCACGGAGGTGCCCGACGGCTCCATCGAGTTTACGGACGTGAGCTTCAAGTACTCCGAAACCGCCAAAAACTACGCCCTGTACGACATCGACCTCACCATCCCCTCCGGCGCCACCGTGGGCATCCTGGGCGGCACCGGCTCCAGCAAGACCACCCTGGTGCAGCTGATCCCCCGCCTCTATGACGTGAGCGAGGGCTGCGTGAAGGTGGGCGGCGTGGACGTGCGGCGCTACGACACGGACGCGCTGAGAAACGCGGTCTCCATGGTGCTGCAGAAGAACACCCTCTTTGCCGGCACCATCAAAGAAAACCTCCGCTGGGGCAACGAGAACGCCACCGACGCGGAGATCGAGGAGGCCTGCAGGCTCGCCCAGGCGGACGACTTCATCCGCTCCTTCCCCGACGGGTACGACTCCCGCATCGAGCAGGGGGGCACCAATGTCTCCGGCGGCCAGAAGCAGAGGCTCTGCATCGCGCGGGCCCTGCTGAAAAAGCCGAAGATCCTGATCCTGGACGACTCCACCAGCGCCGTGGACACCAAGACCGACGCCCTCATCCGCGCCGGCTTCAGGAGCTACATCCCCGAGACCACCAAAATCATCATCGCCCAGCGGGTGGCCTCCGTCATGGACGCGGACCTGATCCTCATCCTGGACAACGGCCGCATTGCCGACCGGGGCACCCACGAGGAGCTTCTCGCGCGCAGCGAGATCTACCGCGAAATCTACACCCAGCAGACCAAGGGAGGTGAGGAGCATGCCTAGACAGCCCAGCTTCGGCCGGGGCGGCAAGGCCATGCCCGCGGGCGGCAGGCCCAAGGCGGACTTCTCCGCCCTGGGGAAGGCCATCAAGCGCCTGTTCGTCTACTACCCCCGCATGGCCCCGCTGACCATGGCCTGCATCCTCTTCTCCGCCGTGGTCTCCTCCATCCCCTCGCTGTTTATCCAGAACGTCATCGCCGTTATCGAGCGCTGGTACAAGACCGGCGACTGGGCCGCCGCCCGGCCGGAGGTCTTCCGCTACGTGGGCGTGCTGGCGGTGCTGTACGTGCTGGCGCTGGCCTCCTCCACCACCTACACCCAGCTCATGGCTGTGATGACCCAGGGCTATCTCAACAAGCTGCGGCAGGAGACCTTTGACAAGATGCAGGATCTCCCCATCCGCTACTTCGACACCCATCAGCACGGGGATATCATGAGCTACTACACCAACGACATCGACACCCTGCGCATGCTCATCTCCCAGTCCCTGCCCACCTTTATCCAGTCCGGCGCCGTTGTGCTGGTGGTCTTCGCCATCATGCTGTACTTCAGCGTCTGGATGACGCTGGTGCTGCTGGTGGGCGTGGTGGCCATGTTCTTCGTCACCCGCGTGGTGGGCGGCGGCTCCGCCCGCTACTTTGTCAAGCAGCAGAAGGCCCTGGGCGAGACCGAGGGCATCATCCAGGAGTACATGAACGGCCAGAAGGTCATCAAGGTCTTCTGCCACGAGCGGCAGGCCATCGAGGAGTTCAGCCGCCTCAACGACGCCCTGCGGGAAAACTCCCGCCGCGCCAACGCCTACGCCAACATCCTGGGCCCCATCATGAACAACATCGGCAACATTCTCTATGTCTCCATGGCCCTGGTGGGCGGCCTGTTCCTGCTCTCCGGCATCCCCAATGTCTCTCTGTCCGGCAAGGCGTTTTCCATCAGCGTGCTGATTCCCTTTCTGAACATGTCCAAGCAGTTCACCGGCAACGTCAACACCCTGGCCCAGCAGATCAACAACATCGTCATGGCCTCCGCCGGCGCGGGGAGAGTCTTCTCCCTCATGGCCGAGGAGCCCGAGGTGGATCAGGGCTACGTCACCCTGGTAAACGTGACGGAGAACCCCGACGGCACCCTCACCGAGACCGAAGAGCGCACCGGGCACTGGGCCTGGCGGCACCCGCACGGAGACGGCACGCTGACCTACACCCCGCTCCGGGGCGACGTGCGCCTGGTGGACGTGGACTTTGCCTACGAGGAGGGCAAGGACGTGCTGCACGACGTGTCCGTCTACGCCGAGCCCGGCCAGAAGGTGGCCTTCGTGGGCGCCACCGGCGCGGGCAAGACCACCATCACCAACCTCATCAACCGCTTCTACGACATTGCCGACGGCAAGATCCGCTACGACGGCATCAACATCAACAAGATCAAAAAGGCGGATCTGCGCCGCTCCCTGGGCATCGTGCTGCAGGAGACCAACCTCTTCACCGGCACGGTCATGGAGAACATCCGCTACGGCCGCCTGGACGCCACGGATGCCGAGTGCGTCGAGGCGGCGCGCCTGGCCGGCGCGGACGACTTCATCACCCGCCTGCCCGAGGGGTACGAGACCCAGCTTTCCAACAACGGCGCCAACCTCTCCCAGGGCCAGCGCCAGCTGATCGCCATCGCCCGGGCCGCCGTGGCCGATCCCCCGGTGATGATCCTGGACGAGGCGACCTCCTCCATCGACACCCGCACCGAGGCCATCGTGCAAAAGGGCATGGACAAGCTGATGGAGGGGCGGACGGTCTTCGTCATCGCCCATAGGCTCTCCACGGTCATGGACTCCGACGTCATCATGGTGCTCGACCACGGCCGCATTATCGAGCGCGGCAGCCACGAAAAGCTGCTGGCCGAGAAGGGCACCTATTACCAGCTCTACACCGGCGCGTTCGAGCTGGAATAATCAACAAAGTGCGGGAGGGGCAGAGCCCCTCCCCTACGGAGAAATGTTTGGTTTTCCTGTAGGGGAGGCCCTTGGGCCTCCCGTTTTTCACGTCACCAGCGCGCCGGTGACCAGGATCGGGAGGACGTCCCGATAGATCGCATCGAAGTCCGTCAGGGGCAGGGGATTCGTCCCCTGCCCCGCTTCTATGGTGTAGCCCGGGCGGCAGAAGGCGTCGAGAAACCAGTCCTTGTACCCGGCGGAGGACTCCCCCGGCGGATCGGCCAGGGCATAGCCGGAAAGGCGGGCAAACAGTCCCCCGATTTGGCGGCTGCCCAGGGGCTCGCAGTCCCCGTAGCGCCAGTAGATCTCTCTTCCCTGGGTGTGCAGGCTCAGGGTCAGCCGGGGCTGGAGCGCCAGGGTGAAGTCGTACAGCGCCCGGCTCTCCGGGGCCGACAGCGGCGCGGGGCCCACATAGTCCGCCGGGGCGGGGGAGACGATCCCCTGCTCCGCCTTGTTTTTTTTCGCCGCCTCCCAGCCCGCGGGAAACTGGAGATTCAGATCCGTGCCCCGGAGGTTGGCCTTCCATCCGTCGGGAAAGGGAAAGCGCGGATAGTCCGCCGCGATCGCTGCGGCCTGGCGATAGCCCTCCCCCTGCCTGAGCTCGCCCGTGACCAGATCCGCCCCGTCGGGGTTGACCTGGGGCACCAGGGTGACGGAGGCGTAGTCCAGAATCTCCGCCGCGCTGCGGTCCAGAATCTGCCCGCCGGAAGCGAAGGCCGCGGCCAGCTCCTCGGCAAATTTCAGCAGCAGCGGCGTGGTAATCCATTCGTTGGCGTGGATGCCCCCGTGGAAGAGCACCCGGTTTTCCCCGGTCCCCAGGCGCAGCAGCCACAGGGGGCGGCCCAGAACGCTCTTGCCGATCTCCCCGGTGAAGAGAAAGGGGTAGCGGGCCGCGAGGCCCCGGACGCAGTAGCCCGTCAGCCCCGCAAAAAAGGGGACCTCCGTGGGCACCACCGCAAAGCCCAGGGGCACCACCAGCCCCGTACCGATCTCCAGATGCTCCGCCCGGAGGCCGGGATTGGCCAGACGAATGGCCTCCTCCCCGGTGTCATAGCGTCGGGCCAGGGCCCAGAGGGTGTCCCCCTGCCGGATCTGGTGCACCAGATAGCCCGTGTACCAGGGCAGCAGCGCCCGGTGGGTCTCCCGTCCGACCACGCCGTCCGGACGCAGACCCGCCGCCCCCTGGAAGCGGCGCAGCGCCGCCTCGGTGGCGGGACCAAAGCTCCCGTCCAGGGCAAGCCCCGCGGCCTGGGCCCGGTTCAGCGCCAGCTGCAGCAGCTGCACCGAGGGGCCGTCGCTGCCCATGCGTAAGATTCTCATGCCTTTCCCTCCCTGCGGCTTTGTTCTCCCTGGATTCTACGCCCGCCCGGGGGCGAATATGCGCGGTTTTCGTGGACAAGCGGCCGGAGCGGTGCTAAAATGGCGGGGAATGAACAAACGCCCGGAGGATACCTCATGAACCGCCTCAAACAAGCTGCCGCCCTTGTCTGCGCCCTGGCGCTGCTGGCCCTGCTGCCCGCCTGCGGCGCGGCCGAACCCGCTCCCACCACGGCGCCCACCGCCGCGCCCACGCCCGCCCCGACCCCGGCGCCCACGCCCACACCCACGCCCAAAAGCGCCATCGTGCTGAACCGGGGGGAGGAGCTGGAATGGCTCTGCGGCGTGCCCTGGGATGATCCGGGCTGGACGGCCTACGGCCGGGACGGGGAGGATCTGAGCCAGAACGTCCGGGTGGAGGGCCGGATCCGCGAGTGGCGCGCCGGCGAGCAGATCCTGACCTACACCCTCGCCGACGAGCAGGGGGAGATCGCCTCCGCGGAGCGCCGGGTGCGTATCGTGCCCCAGGGGCTGCCGACACCGAAGGCGCCCGCCCCGGGCACCATCTACCTCACCTTTGACGACGGCCCCTGTGAGAACACCGACGAGGTGCTGGAGATCCTGGACCGGTACGGCGTCAAGGCCACCTTCTTCATCGTGGCCAGCCAGACCAAATATCTGGACAAGCTGCAGCACATTCTGGACGGGGGCCACACCGTGGGCATCCACGCCCACTACCACCCCTCCGACAACTACACCTGGCTGTACAAAAACGAGGTGAATTACTTCACCGACTTTCTGGAGGCCCAGCGCATCCTGCACGATACTACCGGCACCTACGCCTTCTGCGCCCGCTTCCCCGGCGGCGGCAACACCGCAAGCTACCTCGCCGGGTCCCTGGACGGGGGATATGAGGAGCTCTACCAGATTCTGGGGGACATGGGCGTCAGCTCCTTTGACTGGAACGTGCAGCCGGAATCCTCCACCAAGACCACCGAGGGCACCATCCGGGACTTCGCCGGCGCCCTGAAGCCGGAGGGCTTCTATGTGGTGCTGCAGCACGACACCCGCCTCTTCAGCGTGGCGGCTCTGGACAAGATGATCTCCTGGGCCCTGGAAAACGGCTACACCTTCGCCCGCATCGAGCCCGACACCCCGGCGGTGCATTTTCATGAAGCGGGATAAACTGCATAAAAAAGCGCACGTGTTTTCGTGCGCTTTTTCCGATTTTCCGGCCCGGCCTTGCCAAGGGGCAAATGTTTGTCTATAATATTTGCGGGTTTTTACGCCCAAAAATTGACTGCGTGCCCGGCACTCCACAACAATGCCGCGCACAGCTTGTATAAGGAGGAAATGTTCATCCCCGGGGCTCGGGGTGCGGCAGCGTGGAGACCTGTCGTAAGGCGGCGCGATCCAAAGCGGTCGGCCGTGAGGGCGCTCAGGCGGAGGCCGGGCGTTCGGAGCCGGAAAACATGGCAACTGTTCAGCTCAAAAACATCAAGAAAGTCTACCCCTTCATCAGCGGCGAGCAGAAAAAGAGCAAGAAAAAGAACGCCGACGAGCCGGAAAAGAAAAAGATCAATCTGCAGATCACCGACGAAGGCGTCGTGGCCGTGCAGGCCTTCAACCTGGACATCGCGGACAAGGAGTTCATCGTCCTGGTCGGCCCCTCCGGCTGCGGCAAGTCCACCACCCTGCGCATGGTCGCCGGTCTCGAGGAGATCACCGACGGCGAGCTGATCATCGACGGCAAGCTCATGAACGACGTGGCCCCCAAGGACCGCGATATCGCCATGGTTTTCCAGAACTACGCCCTCTACCCCCACATGTCCGTGTATGACAACATGGCCTTCTCCCTGAAGCTGCGGAAGGAGTCCAAGGACGTCATCGACCAGAAGGTCCGCGAGGCCGCGGAGATTCTGGATATCACCCAGTACCTCGACCGCAAGCCCAAGGCGCTCTCCGGCGGCCAGCGGCAGCGCGTGGCCATCGGCCGCGCCATCGTCCGCGACCCGAAGGTCATGCTCATGGACGAGCCCCTTTCCAACCTGGACGCCAAGCTGCGCAACGAGATGCGCGCCGAGATCATCAAGCTCCGCGAGCGCATCAACACCACCTTTATCTACGTCACCCATGACCAGACCGAGGCCATGACCCTGGGCGACCGCATCGTCATCATGCGCGACGGCTACATCCAGCAGATCGGCACCCCCCAGGAGGTCTTCAACCACCCGGCAAACCTCTTCGTCGCGGGCTTCATCGGCATGCCCGTCATGAACTTCTTTGACGCCGAGCTCAAGCGCGAGGGCGAGAAGTTCTTCGTGGAGCTGGAGGGCGTGAAGGTGGAGCTGGCCCCCGAGAAGGAGGCCCGCCTGCTCAAAAACGACGTCCAGAGCCAGACCGTCACCCTGGGCGTGCGCCCCGAGCACACGCAGCTGGCCAGGGAGGGCGTCCCCGCCAAGGTGGATGTCAGCGAGATGATGGGCTCCTCCGTGCATCTGCACGTCTCCGCCGCCGGCCGCGACGTGATCATCATTGTCCCCACCATCGACATGGAGGGGCACTACAAGATCGGCGATCAGGTGCACTTCACCTTCACCGGCAATGTGGCCCACGTCTTCTCCAAGGAGACCGAGAAGAACCTGGAGTGGTAAGATTCCAAACAATATATCAAAAACAGCCTGCCAAACGGCAGGCTGTTTTATTGTATGGAAAAATGCTGGTTTCCCCTGTAGGGGCGGACGCCCCCGGCCGCCCGTTTATGATGGCCCCCTTTCGGAAAGGGGGCAACGCGACGCGCGGGAAGCGTGCGACGCGATCCTTGCTTGTTTCCGCGAAGCGGTGGGGGATCGGCGGTTTCTCTTGTCTTTCGATCCCTCCGGCGCTTCGCGCCACCTCCCTTTACGAAAGGGAGGCTTTGCGGAAGGGGCAGGATAGGCGGGCCGCCGAGGCGTCGGCCCCTACGAAGAAATTCCGGTTTGCTCTTGCAGGGGCGGCCCCTGGGCCGCCCGAAAGAGTCCGGATTGCCGCGCCAGTGTGAGCACTGGCGCGCAATGACGTGTTGCCGGAGGCGGCGCCGGGCCATATGTTTCCCGCCTTGCGGTGCCCGAAAAACGCTTCGGGCTTTCGCCTTTCCTCGCGTTTTTCGACCGCTGCGGAATAAGCGGCCGGCTTCTTCCGCCACCGGCGGCGCCGGCCGCTTATTCTACAGACTTGAGCGACTCCGCCATGTTGATCTTCTCCAGCCTTCCGTGCATGAGGGCGTTGGTCAGCAGGGTGAAGACGATGGTGGCCGCAAAGGATACCAGGTAGCTCATGGGACGGATGCGCGCGTCGATCGACATGTTGTCCACCACGATGGCCCGGATCACCACCGTGTGCAGACCCTTGCCCAGGCCCAAGCCCAGCAGGGCCCCCAGCAGACTCAGCAGCCGGTTTTCCCGCAGGACGTAGGAGGCGGTCTCCCAGGGGGTAAAGCCCAGCACCTTCACCGTGGCGATCTCCCGGACGCGCTCCATGATATTGATGTTGGTCAGGTTGAAGAGGGTGATGAAGGCCAGGGCCGCCGAGCACACGATCAGCAGCACCACCAGCAGGTCGAGACTGGCCATGGACTGCTCCATCACCGCCCGCTCCTCCGCCGTCTCCGTGACGTAGCTGACGCCCTCCGCGGCGCGGAGGGAAGCCCCCAGCCTCGCCGCGTCCTCCCCCTCCTTCACGCGCAGCAGCGCCGTGTTGTTTTCCGGCGCGCCCAGGGAGGCGGCGTTGAGAAACACATAGTGCCCCAGGTAGTTCTTGCACACGCCGGAGACCGTGAGCGCGGCTTGCTCCCCGTCCTCGGTCTCCAGGGTGAGCGCGTCCCCCGGGGAGAGCTTCAGCACCTGGGCGATCTTCTCGGTCACCACCGCCTGCCCCGGCTCGGGGAAGGGCAGCTCGCCGGTCTTGTCGTGCAGACTCACGAGCCCCTCCAGGGCGCCGGGCTGCGCCGCGATGGCCCGGGTGCTCTTCTCCCGGCCGCCAAAACGCAGGGTGACCGCGTCCTGCCAGGTCAGGGCCTGCCGGTCCGTCCGCCCGGCCCAGAGGGCCGCCGCGTCGGAGCTGGGCTCCTCCGTGTCCAGCGTCACGGCCAGATCGTAGAAGAACACGCTGCCGTACTGGTCGTCGGAGATATTGGCCACCGAGTCCAGCGCGCCGAAGCCCGCCACCATCAGCGCCGTGCAGCCGCCGATGCCCAGCAGCAGCATGGCCGCCCGCAGGGGGTAGTGGAAGGCGTTGCGCACGCTGACCTTGCTCAAAAAGGGCAGCCGCCGCCACAGGGGCAGCTTTTCCAGAAACAGACGCTTGCCCGCCTTGGGGGCCCGGGGCCGGATCAGCTCCGCGGGCTTTTCCGTCAGTTCCCGGCGGCAGGCCAGCCAGGTCACCAGCACCGCGGCGGACACCGCCGCGGCGAGACTGGCCCCGTAGAGCAGGGGGCTGAAATAGAAGTTCAGATTGGCATAGTCATAGATGATGCCGTAGGCGTACCAGACGATGCGGGGGATGACGGCGGTGCCCAAAAAGAAGCCCAGCACACAGCCCAGCAGGGCCGCCGAGCCCGCGTACAGCAGATACTTCCGGATGATGTCCCCGTCGGAATAGCCCAGGGCCTTCATGGTGCCGATCTCGGTGCGCTCCTCGCCCACCATGCGGGTCATGGTGGTGGCGCAGACCAGGGCCGCCACCAGCACAAAGAACAGCGGAAAGGCGTTGGCCAGGCCGTCGATGATGCGGGTGTCGCTCTCAAAGGTCACGGCCCCGGGATTGGCGTCCCGGTCCAGGGTGAAGAGCTCCAGCTCCAGCTGCTCCGCCGCCTCCCGCACCGCGTCGGCGTATTCCGCCTCGCCGTCCAGAAGCTCCTGCTCGGCGTCTTTGAGCTCCCGCTCCGCCTTCTCCTTTTCCTCGTCCAGGGTCTTCTGGGCCTGCTCCACCTCGTAGCGGCCGTTGAGCACCTGGCCGCCCGCAAAATCCAGCTCCTGGCGGCGGGCGGGATACTTGGCCTCCGCCTCGTCCAGCTCCGCCGTTCTGGCGTCCAGCTCCGCATAGCCGGCGTCCAGCTCCGCCCGGGCGGCATTCAGGGCGGCAGCCTGGCTCTCCAGGTCCGCCCGGGCCGCGTTCAGGGCCTCCCGTCCGGCGGCCAGCGCCGCCTCCTGCGGGGCAAAGCCGGCCTCCGCCTCCGCGATGGCGGCCTCCCATCGGGCCGCCTCCTCCGGATCCTCCGCCTCTAAAGCCGCCTGCAGCAGCTGCTGCAGCGGAGCGAGAGCCTGGGCCTTTGCCGCGGCCAGCGCCTGCTCCCCGGCGGCAAGATCCTCTTCCTGCTGCGTCAGCTGTGCCGCGCCCGCGTCCAGCTGCGTTTGGGCCGCGTCCAGCTCCCCGGCGGAGGCGTCCAGCTGCTGCCGCCCGGCGGCGATCTGCTGTCGCGCGGCGGGGATCTGACGCATGCCGTCCTCCAGGGCCCTGGAGCCCTCGGCGATCTGCCGCTCGCTGTCGTCCAGTTGGCGGCGGGTCTGGTCCAGCTTCTCCTGGGCGTCGGCCAGCTCCCGCTCCGCCTTTTCCTTTTCCGTGCGGTATTCGTCCCAGCCGTCGTCCAGCTCGTCCCGGGCGTCGGCCAACTCTTCGTCCGCCTCCGCTCTCAGCTCAGCCTGGCGCATCTTCCCCCGCAGGTTCAGCAGACGCTCCACGGAACTCTTCAGCCGGTCCCGGGCGGCCTCGTACTCCGCGGAGTACAGCTCCCCCGGCAGGTCGCACCAGAGGGTCAGCTCGTGGCAGACCTCGCTGTCAAAGGCGGCGGGCAGCAGATACACGAAGCCCGCGATCTTCCCCGAGCCCAGGGAGGTATCCCCCCGGCTCTCGCTGATAAAGCGGGGAGAGCGGGCCAGCCCCACGATGGTAAAGTCTTTGTTCCGCAGCAGGTCCAGGGTGTCTTCCTCGTTGTCCGGCGATACCGTGAGGGTCCTGCCCAGGTCCTCTTCGTCAAAGAAACGGCTGTCCGCCAGGCATTCCCCGGCGTTTTCCGGCATGCGCCCGGCGGTGAGCTCCGGCAGGTCCACCTTCTCCGGCAGAGTCAGCAGGAGCAGCACCTCCTGCCCGCCGCCGACGTCCACCCAGGCGTCGGCAAAGCAGCCGCCCTGGGCGGCCGCCACCCCAGGCAGGGCCTCAAAGGCCGCCGCGTCCTCCTCTGTCAGACCCAGGGAGGACAGCAGGCGGAAATCCTCAAAGCGCTGCCGGTGAAAATAGGCGTCCGCCGTGCCCAGCATGGCGGGGCAGGAGCTCTTGAGCCCCGAGAAAAAGCCCACGCCCAGGGCCACGATGGCCAGAATGGCCAGATACCGCCCCAGACTCCTGCGCACGCTGCGCAGCAGCAGGCGGAAGGTACAGCGGTTCATGCCCTCACCACTCAATCTGTTCGATATCGGTGGGGGCGTCATTGCGCTCCACCGACAAAACGGTGCCGCTCTTGACCCGGACGACCCGGTCGGCCATGGCGCAGAGGGCCTTGTTGTGGGTGATGATGACCACGGTCATGCCGTGGCTCCGGGCCGCGTCCTGCAGCAGCTTCAAAATGGCCTTGCCGGTCCGGTAGTCCAGGGCGCCGGTGGGCTCATCGCACAGCAGCAGGCGCGGGTTCTTGGCCAGAGCCCGGGCGATGGCCACCCGCTGCTGCTCCCCGCCGGAGAGCTGGGAGGGGAAGTTCTGCAGACGCTCGGCAAGACCCACCCGGGTCAAAACCTCCGCGGGATCCAGGGCGTCTTTGCAGAGCTTGGCCGCGATCTCCACATTCTCCAGCGCCGTCAGGTTGGGGATCAGGTTATAAAACTGGAAGACAAAGCCCACCTCCGTGCGGCGGAAGGCGGTCAGGCGCTTCTTGTCAAAGGCGGAGAGCTCCTCCCCGCCGATGAGGACCCGGCCCCCGGAGAGGGTGTCCATGCCCCCCAGGATGTTCAAGAGCGTGGTCTTGCCCGCGCCGGACTCCCCCACAATGACGCAGAGCTCCCCCTGTCCCACGGTGAAGCTCACGTCGTGCAGGGCGGTGACCTCCACCTCCCCGGAGCGGTAGATCTTTTTGACGTTTTCAAAGCGGATAAAGCTCTCGTCCATGGTTCTCTCCCGTCTGTCAGCGGGCGCCGCAGCCCAGATACACCATCTCCATGGCGTGGAAGGCCTGGTCGTTCCAGGGCCAGGCGCTGTTTGTCGCCCCCGCGTCGGAGAGCAGACCCTCGGCGTTTTCGCCCTTGAGGTCGTAACCCATGTTGTAGACCGTGTCCAGGCTCTCAAAGAACAGCAGCAGATCCTGGTCGGAAAGGGTGTCCAGGAAGCAGCCGGTGGCGGAATAGATCTCATCGTCGTTGAGGGGCGTCTGCATGCCCCAGTCCAGCAGCCGCGCGGCGCAGGCCGCCCCCCGCAGGGAGGAGCCCGCCGTGCCGGGATAGACCGTCAGCACGTCCGCCAGAATCGCCTCCAGCGCCGGATCGTGCACCTCCGGCAGCTCCGGGATCAGGGGCACGGGGGTGGGCGGCGGCGTGGGGACCGGGGTTTCTGTGGGTGCGGGGATCTCCGTGGGCGCGGCGGTTTCCGGCGCCGGGGCGGCGGAGGGCGCCGGCTCCGCCTTCTTCCCGCAGGCCGTGAGGGAGAGCAGCAGCAAAAGCGCCGCAAGCAGCGCGGCAAAACGTTTCATGGCAGGTTCCTCCGAAAAAGTTTTCTTTCCCTGATGCTAACATCCCCGGCAGGGACAGTCAACCGCATTTGTGTTAAAAAAACTTATACAAAAATCTCCCCCGGTTTTTGTCTGTTTTTTTGCACAGCCATGAAAGTTCTTTTCCCGCTTGCAATTTCAGAATCGCGCTCCTATAATCTCATCCAGAAGCAGATTTTTAATCCGGTACTGTGAGACCGGCAAGATCGTCATAGCGGGCAGACTGCGGGGAGCGGTCTGCGTTGTGGTGTCTTGCCGAAGCTCGGCAGGGCATTTTTTTGCGGGGTGAGCGCCGTGAAACAAAAAGCACAGCTGATGGACGAGGCTGCCCTGAACCGGGCGCTGATGCGCATTTCCCACGAGATCACCGAGAAGAACAAGGGCGTGGAGAACGTGGTGCTGGCGGGCATCCTCCGCCGGGGCGAGACCATCGCCCGGCGCATCCGGGACAACGTCCGGAAAATCGAGGACCGGGACCTCCCCGTGGGCAGCATCGACATCCGCTTCTACCGGGACGATCTGACCCACCTGGAGGAAAGCCCCCGGGTGAAGCAGACCTCCCTGCCCTTTGACGTGACCGGCCGGGACGTGGTGCTCATCGACGACGTGATCTACACCGGGCGCACGGTGCGGGCCGCCATCGAGGCCCTCTTCTCCTGCGGCAGACCCCGGAGCATCCAGCTGGCGGTGCTCATCGACCGGGGCCACCGGGAGCTGCCCATCCGGCCCGACTTCGTGGGCAAGAACATCCCCACCTCCCGCACGGAGCTGATCGA
>JBGUNL010000013.1:0-4428 GCA_045117295.1 Candidatus Limivicinus sp. | reverse complement strand
ACTCCAAATTTTGAGGCGGATTTTGGTCTGGAAAGTCACTTGCCAATTAGCTACGATAGTTTCACGACTGATCAGGCGTTGAAATCTATATCACAATTGAATGATCGGCCGGATGGGATATGCTCCCCGCAAAGTGTGCCGGGACCTGCTGAAAAGCAGTGAGCGCACCAAAGGAGCAATACGCCGCAGCAGCGACGGGGCAGGAACGGCATCCGGGAAGAACGACAGCAGTCATCAAACCAATTCATAGCAGAAAGGAGGAATGTGAAGCTATGAACAAAACCTGCTCCCACTGGGAGGATTGGAGTGGTTTCGGATGAGGGTCACGGAGAAGCTGAGAGTTGTGGACGCCGACACGCTGCTCTCCACGCCTCTGGAGAAGACCGCCTTCGTCGTGGACGGCCTCATCCCCATGGGCGTGACCCTGCTGGGCGGCTCCAGCAAGATCGGCAAAAGCTGGCTCATGCTCTGGCTGGGCTTGCAGGTGGCGCGCGGGGATCCGCTCTGGGGCATGGCCACCCACCGCTGCGACGTGCTCTACCTCTGCCTGGAGGACACCATGGGCCGCATCCAGAACCGGCTCTACCGCCTGACCGACGAGGCGCCCGCGGGCCTGCGCTTTGCCACCGCCTGCGGAAAGCTGGGCAGCGGGCTGGAGGAGCAGATCCTGCAGGCTCTGCGGGATTACCCGGAGACGAGGCTCGTCATCATCGACACCCTGCAGAAGGCCCGGGACTCCCGCAGCGCTGCCGGGAAGAACGGGTTGTACTCGGCGGACTACGATGACATGTCTGCCCTGAAGGATCTGGCCGACAGCCAGAAGATCGCCATCGTGCTGGTGCACCACCTGCGCAAGCAACAGGACAGCAGCGACCCCTTCAACCAGCTCTCTGGCTCCACGGGCATCACAGGTGCGGCGGACACCAACATGGTGCTCCAGCGTCTGCGCGGCTCCAACACCGCCACGCTTCTGGTCACCGGGCGGGATGTGGACGATCAGCAGCTGCACCTGCGCTTTGAGAATCTGACCTGGCAGCTGGTGGAGCGGAGCGGCAGCGAGGAGATCTTTCGGGAACAGATCCCGCCGGTACTGTTCCGGCTGGTCGCTTTTTTGAAGGATCGCCGGGAGTGGACCGGCACGGCAACCGAGCTGCTGGCCGCACTGGGCGATCGCGAGACCCCCGGCAATGTCGTCACCAAGTACCTGGCCCGCTATGCCGAAGAAATCCTATGGCCGGCGGGCATCCGTTACCGCAGCAGACGCACCGGCCAGAGCCGCCTGCTGCATTTCACCCATGACAGCTGTGACAGCCATGACGGCAATCGGGATATATAGTCAGCGCCGTCACAGCCGTCATAACCGTCACACTTATCATTTGAAATTAGAAAGGAGAAAACACACATGGCAAAAACCTATGAACTTGTACGCAAGATCGCCGTCCTCGGCGGACATGAGGGCGGTACCACCAAGGAGCTGAACATCGTCCGCTGGGGCTTCATGCCGCCGCAGATCGACATCCGCCGCTGGAAGGAGGGCGAGCCCAGCAAGGGCATCACCCTCAACGATGCGGAGAGCCGGAAGTTGCTGGATGCCCTGCATCAGGAGCTGACGGCAGACAGCTCTGTCAGTCAGTAAAAGAAAGGGGGAATTCAATGGGTTTTCACGCCTACACCAAGCGGCAATTTGCCGCTCTCGGCTTTGACACTTCCCCCTACCGCATGCTCAAGGGAAGTGACTTTGGTGCTGCCTGCGGCCGTCTCGACTGCAAGCGCTGGGGCGGACACTGCATGTTCGTCTACCTCACTCTGGACCGCGGGGACAAGATCATCACCCCGGTCTTTCAGCAGAACCCCACCGGCGTCCCGTATATGGGCTTCATGGACATTCCCATCGGCGCCATTGTGGATCTGGAGATCCTGGCTGTCAGGGACGGAGAGCGCGGCCGCCTCATCTATGCGGAGTGGCTCCCGGATGAGACCGACCCCAAGGAAGCGTTCGAAAAGCTGCTGGGTGAGCCTAGCATTACAGAGGATGCCTGTCCGGAGGTTTAACGAGCATAGGCTTTGTACTGACAAAGCCGGAGCGGTACACACCGCAAGGGGCGCTGCCCCTGGAACCCCAAATTAGAAAGGAGAAATCATTTGCACAGAACAAGAGAAATCCCCATTCAAATCCGCGTGACCGAGGGTGAGAAGCGGCGGCTGCAGCGCAACGCCCGCGCCTGCCGTATGAGCCTCTCGGCCTATCTTCGCACCGTAGGTCTGGGCAAGAAGCTGCAGCCCCTGCCCATGGACGAGCTGTACACCCTCTACCGCGGCCTCCTGCGGTTGCGGAGTGAGTACCAGCATCAGGACCCCGATTGGATCGAGCGGCAGTTTGAAGCACTGACGGAGCAGTTCTACCGCGTCTGCACCGCAGGCGGTGACGATGGCAGTTACGAAGATCTGGCCCATTAAGAACAGCCTGCGCCGGGTGGTGGACTACGCCCGGAACCCGGCCAAGACCGAGTACACCGATCTGAGAACCGTGCTCCACTACGCAGCCAATGCCGAGAAGACCGAACATGGCAAAGAGAAGACCCTGTACGTCACCGGCGTCAACTGCACTGCCGGAGGTGCCTTCCGGGAGATGCAGGCCGTGCAGTCTCGTTTCGGCAAGACCGATGGGAACGTGGCCTACCACGCCTACCAGAGCTTCAAGCCCGGTGAGGTCACACCGGAGCTCTGCCATCAGCTGGGCGTGGAGCTGGCCAGGCGAATGTGGGGAGACGGCCACCAGGTGCTGGTCGCCACCCACTTCAACACCGGCACCTACCACAACCATCTGGTGATCAACTCCGTGAACATGTGGGACGGCAAGAAGTTCAACTGCAGCAAGCGGACCTACTACGAGCTGCGCCGCCTGTCGGACGAACTGTGTGCCGAGCATGGGCTCTCGGTCATCCAAAACCCCGGCGGAAAGACGCCGCGGGCCATCTACTTTGCCGAGCGAAACGGTGAGCCCACCCGCTACAATCTCATGCGGGAGGCCATCGACGAGGCGGCGGCCATTGCGCGGACGGCCCGGGACTTTGACGCCATCATGCGCGCCAAGGGTTATGTGGTGTCCCTGGACGAGAAGCGCAAGTACTTCACCATCCGCTCTGTGGACAGCAAAAAGCCCGTACGCATGGCGCGGCTGGGCGAGGGTTACGACAACAAATCCATCATGGAGAGGATCTGCTCGGATTCCAGCCCTCAGCGCTTTCAGGGCAACCGGGCCTTCTGGCAGGAGCAGGCAAGGATGAAAGAGCGCTGGCCCCGGCAGATGCGTCTCAGCGGCAGCGTCCGCCGCGTGAAAAAGGCCACCGGCCTCCGGGCGCTGTACCTGCACTACTGCTATCTGCTGGGCTATTTGCCCAGGGACAAGCCGCACCGTCCCCTGTCGCCGGAAATGCGGGAAGCAGTCCGCCGCATGGATCGCTATTCCGCCCAGGCAAAGCTCCTGGTCCGGCACAAGCTGGACAGCATCCCCGCTGTGGAAAACTTTATCCGCCGCACAGACCGGGAGATTCATACCGTCAATATCCGGCGGGACAAGCTCTACAACCGCATGCGGCGCTGTCAGGATCCGGTGGAGCTGGAGCAGTTGAAATCCCGGCGGGACGATTGTACCGCCCAGCTGAAAGCGCTGCGGAAAGAACGAAAGACTGCCCAGGGTGTGCTGGACAGTCAGGAAGAGATTCAGGACAAACTCCGGGCGGAGCTCACCATGCGGCGGGAGCTGTACCGGCCGGAGAAAACCAAGGAAAGAAAGAGAGGTCATGTTAAAGAAATATGAAACGAAGCGCAAGCAGTTTACTCACCAGCGTGGACGAGCTGTTCACCACCCAGCAGGAACGGGACGAGGCGCAGCTGGAAAAGGTGCAGCGGATTCCGCTGACCGAGCTTCGCCCCTTCAAGGATCACCCTTTTAAGGTACAAAGCAACGAGGAGATGGAGCGGATTGTGGAGAGCATCCGCAAGGTGGGCGTCCTCTCCCCCGGCCTGGCCCGGCCGCTGGAGGACGGCGGCTACGAGCTGGTGTCCGGCCACCGGCGTCTTGCCGCCTGCCAGGCTTTGGGGCTGGAGGATATGCCGGTGGTCATTCGGGAGATGACGGACGACGAGGCTGTGATCGCCATGGTGGACGCCAACCTCCAACGCGAGCACATCCTTCCCAGCGAAAAGGCCTTTGCCTATAAGATGAAGTTGGAAGCTCTTTCGCACCAAGGCCAAACTTCTGTCCAACTTGGACAGAAGTCATCGCGAAGCGTTGTAGCTAACGATGCCAATACAAGTGAAACCCAAGTCCAGCGTTACATCCGCCTGACGAGTCTCATCCCGGAGCTTCTCGCCAAAGTGGATGAGGGCCGCATCGCCTTCAATCCGGCGGTGGAGCTGTCCTAT
>JBGUNL010000012.1:0-11363 GCA_045117295.1 Candidatus Limivicinus sp. | reverse complement strand
CTTCAGCTTCTCCCACTGGCGGAAGAAGAGAAACTGCACAAAGATGTAAAAATCGATCTCCTCCCGCAGCGTCTCGCGCCAGGCGCGGACGGCGTCGGGCCGGTGCATGCGGATGTCCGCATCGGGCCACTCGGTCCAGGGGAGCATCTCAAAGTGCTCCTTGAGGGCCATGTACAGACCATAGGTCTCCACCCATACGTTCTCCCGCCGGAAGGCTTCAAGCTCCTCCGCATAGCGGTCCCGGCCCCGTTCAAAGGCCTTCCGGAGAAGAGGGGCGCGGCCTCCGTTCAGTTTGCCGTAATCCACGCGCTCCGGGTTTTTGCCGAAGTCCACGGCCTCGACCTCCGCCTTCTTCAGCAGCCGTTCCTTGACCAGAGTGTCCAGGTCGATGAAATAGGGGTTGCCGGCAAAGGTGGAGAAGGAGGAATAAGGGCTGTCCCCGGCGCCGGTGGGGCACAGGGGCAGAAGCTGCCAGTATGTCTGGCCCGCCGCCTTGAGAAAGTCCACAAAACGGAAGGCCTCTTTCCCCATGCTGCCGATGCCGTAGGGGGAGGGGAGAGAGCTCATGGGCATGAGCACGCCGCTGCTGCGCTGCATCAAGGTATCATCTTCTTTCCAATTCCTTATAGTACGCGGGACGCTCCCGCGGAGAGAACGAGGGAGACGCGGCTTAGTTTACCACATTGACGGGGCTGCCCGCGAGGAAGCCCCGGAGATTGGCCTCGGTGCAGTCCAGGATCCGCTGCCGGGCCTCGATGGGCGCCCAGGAGATGTGCGGGGTGATGAAGCAGTTCTTGGCCGTGAGCAGGGGATTGTCGCCCCGGATGGGCTCGGTGGAGACCACGTCCACCCCGGCGGCCAGCACCTTGCCGGAATTGAGGGCGTCGGCCAGATCCTGCTCCACGATGAGGCCGCCGCGGCTGTTGTTGATGAGGATGACCCCGTCCTTCATTTTGGCGATGCTCTCCCGGTTGATCATATCCTTCGTCTCCGGGAAGAGGGGACAGTGCAGGGCGATCACGTCCGCGCGGGCGTAGAGGGTGTCCAGATCCACGTACTCCGCGATGGCGCGGCCCGCCTCGGTCTCCCGGCTGCCGGATGCCAGCACCGTCATGCCCAGGGCCTTGGCGATCTTTCCCGTGGTCTGGCCGATGCGGCCGAAGCCGATGATGCCCATGGTCTTGCCCGCAAGCTCCATGAGGGGGTAGTCCCAGAAGGTCCAGTCCTCCGCGTGCTCCCAGCGCCCGGCGTGCACCGCCTCGGAGTGGTGGGCCACCCGGGAGGTGATCTCCAGCAGCAGGGCGATGGCGTACTGGGCCACGGAGGCCGTGCCGTAGGCCGGGACGTTGGAGACGGGGATGCCCTTTTCCCGGGCGGCCTTCACGTCCACCACGTTGTAGCCCGTGGCCAGCACCGCGATGAAGCGGATGGAAGGGCAGGCGTCCAGCACTTCGCGGGAGAGGGGCACCTTGTTGGTGATGACGATTTCGGCGCCGCCGATGCGATGGACGATCTCCGCTGTCTCGTAGGGGGTGCGGTCATAGACCGTCAGCTCCCCGAAAGCGCGGAGTCCGTCCCAGCTCAGATCGCCGGGGTTTTCCGTGTATCCGTCCAGAATGACGATTTTCATGTTTGTTCAGCCTCCTGTCACAGTCAGTTCCGCCTTGCTGTCCTGCAGCGCTTCCCGTAAAACCTTTTCCATGCTCTCGTCCGCGGTGACCGTGCGCAGGGCGGGCAGCTCCGCCAGCGCCGACCAGTCCAGCAGCGCCCCGCTGCGGATCAGATTCAGGGTGGTCAAGCCCCGGAAGTCCTCGAGGTTCCGGGTGGAGTTGAGCTCACAGTCCACCAGCGAGAGACGCACCAGGCTCCTCTCCCGGTCAAAGGCCAGGAAGAAGCCGCCCCGCAGATCGCAGTTTGTAAAACACACATCGGTCAGGCTGCTCAGCCCCAGCAGGGGCTGCAGCTCGTTGATGCCGCAGTTGAAGATCTCCGCCTCGGCCAGCTTCGTCAACGGCTTGACCGGGGCAAAGTCCGCCACGTCGGCCCCGCCCAGGGAAAGGCGCCTCAGCTGCAGGCAGTTTTCCAGATCCCCCAGGGAGCGGATGGGACAGCCCGCCGTCTCCAGTTCCCGCAGCAGGGGCAGACGGCCAATGCCGGTGAGATCGGTGACGGGGCAGCCCTCCAGCCGCAGGGCTTCCAGCGCGCAGAGGGGCAGGGTCTCCAGACTCGTCAGCTCCGGGCAGGCCAGGGTCAGCTTCCGCAGATCCGGGAAAAAGGCCAGGTCCGAGAGGTCCGCCGCCTCCTCCAGCCGCAGCTCCGCGCAGCCGGTGAGATCCGCGACCAGCACCGCGCCGTCGGCCTTGCCGCAGAAGACCCGGGCCGCTTTCTCCACCGCGGGATCTGCAAAGGCGATCACCGTCTCCCCGGGGGGCGCGCTGGGCGTCGGCAGGCTCCTGCGGATGAGGAGCCGCTCCGCAAGACCCGTGGACCAGCCCACAATGCCCAGGGCGGCAAGGCCGCCCAGCAGCATCAGCGCCAGCACCAGGGCCAGCATCTTCTTCCAGATCCGCCGCCGGGGCGCCGCTGCGGCTTCCGCGGCAGCGCGGAAGGGAGTCTTCCCGCCGCCCGCGGGCAGCAGCGAGGCAAGGGGCGGGGCGGCGAGGAGCTTGTCCCAGAAGCGCTCCTCGCCCATCTCGTATTTCATCAGGGCGAAGCGGTGCCCCAGCTGCATCTCAAGCCCCGGGGTCATCTCGGTCCGCTCCAGAAAGATGTTGACGGAGGGGATCTTTTTGGTCAGCGCGTAGTGCATCTCCGCCCGGCAGTTGTCCGAACGGACGTAGGCGTTGGAGAGAAAGGCCAGCATCATGGCCGCGCCCTTGAGATGGGCGGCGATATACTCCGGCCACTCGCTGCCGACCTCGATACCGGCGTCGTACCAGACGCGATAGCCCGCCTGCTGCAGGCGCCCGGCGACGGCCAGCACGGCCTCCGCGTCGGCGTGGGCGTAGCTGATGAAGACGTAGGGCTCCGCGCCCTCGTAGGGAACCAGCGCTTCCGTGACCATTTCCTCCCATCCCGCAATTTTTCCTCAGTATACCACGCCCGCGCCGATTTGCCTAGAGGGAAGAAAAAAGCGCCCGCGAAAGCGGGCGCTTCCATTTGTCGGCAAAGTCCGTACGTGTCATCCTGAGCGAGCGAAAGCGAGCCGAAGGATCTCAAGCGTCGAAGTCTGTACAACAGGCGGCGTTTGAGATTTCCAGCGGGCGCAGCGAAGTCGCGACGGCGCGAAGCGCCTAGTCCTTTAGGGGGAGATCTTTCGCGCTTATGCTCTTCCCGCCAGGCAGAAGGGCAGCTCCATGCGGTGACTTTCCAGCAGCGCCTTGTCCCGCAGGATCTCCTCCGCCGGGCCGTCGGCGGCGATGCGCCCGTCGGAGAGCAGAATCACCCGCTGGCAGGTGTCCAGGATCATGTCCAGGTCGTGGGAGGTGATGAGCTTGGTCTGGGGCAGGGAACGGATGGTATTGATGACGATGCGTCGGTTGTAGGGGTCGAGAGCGGAGCTTGGCTCGTCCATCAGCATGACCTCCGGCTCCATGGCCAGGATCGTGGCGATGGCGGCCATGCGCTTTTCCCCGCCGGAGATGCGGTGGTTGTGCCGGTGCTTGAGCTCCGTCAGACCCAGCTCGGCCAGCACCCGGTCCACCCGCTGCTCCGCCTGCTCGCGGGTGAGACCGTAGTTGAGCGGGGCGAAGATCATGTCCTCGTACACCGTGGGCATGAACATCTGGTTGTCGGAGTTCTGCAGCACGAAGCCCAGCTTCCGGCGGATCTGGGACAGGGTGTCCTTCCTGACCTCGATCCCGTCCACCAGGATCTTCCCCTCGCCCGTCAGCAGACCCAGCAGCAGCTTCATCACCGTGGACTTGCCCGCGCCGTTTGCGCCGATCAGGCCCACGCTCTCCCCGTCGGCGATGGAGAAGGAGAGATCCCGCAGCACGGGGCGGCTCTTCTCATAGGCAAAGCTCACGTTCTGAAATTTGATCATCTCTCTCACCTCACAAACAGACTGCCCGCCGCCTGGGCCACGGGCACAAAGCGCAGCAGCAGAAACACCGCGATGCAGCCCAGGGTGTAAAGCCCGTCGGGCAGGGCGAAAACCCGCACGTCGGCGTAATGGAAATGCTCGTGGTAGCCTCTGAGGAGCATGCTGCTGTAGAGCTCCTGGGCCCGGTCCATGCTCCGCAGCAGCAGCTGGCCCAGGAAGGAGCCCCAGGCCGAGACGTGGATGCCCTTCTGCCCCGGGGCGCGCAGATGATAGGCGTCGGTCATCACGGCCAGCTCCTCGGTCATCACGCCTACGTAGCGGTAGGTCAGCAGCAGCAGCGTCACGACCATCTTCGGCACGTGCAGCCGCCGCAGGGCGGCGCACAGGGAGTCGATGGGCGTGGTAGCCATCAGCAGGAAGGAGGCCATCAGACACAGCACCCCCTTGCCCATCAGCGTCAGCATGGAGATCACGCCGCCGGAGACGCGCAGCGAGCCCAGCGCCAGCAGCGGCGCCCGGTCAAAGAAGGGGTTGAAGAGTCCCACGGCCATCACCAGCGGCAGCACGATGCGCAGCTTGCGAAAGCAGGTGCGCACGGGGATGCCGCTGAGCTGGAACTGCAGCACCGGCCAGAGCAGCATGGGGAACAGCCCGTCCAGGTCGTACTTGTCGAAGGAGACCACGAGGACAATGTATGCAATTGTGGCCAGCAGCTTGGCCGCCGGGTGCAGCCGGTGGATGGGGGAGTCCCGGGCCGCCAGGTCGTCCATCTCGCCCAGCTCGTGCAGGGCCTTTTCCATCTTGTTCATGGCTCAAAATCCTTTGCGTTTAAAACGACAGACAAGGGGCATCTTCTGATGCCCCTTCAATCCTATCGGGAAATGACCTGGGTTTACGCTTTGTGACTCTTCCTGCGGAAGAAGCCGCCCGCGGCGCAGATCAGCAGGGCCGCGCCCGCCACCATGGCCGAGCCCACAATGCCGGACACCGTGGTGCCCGCGGGACTCTCACTGCCCGGGAAGGCATAGTCCGGCAGGAAGGAGGTCTTCTCCTGGATGCCGGCGGCGGTGTCCGCCGCGGCGGAGGAGACGCCGAAGTTCTCCTCGTCCAGACCCATGTTCTCCGCATAGCCCGCATCGCTGTTGCCGAAGAGCGCCCACTCCAGACCGTCGGGGTTGGAGGAGGCCAGCAGGCTCAGCCCGCCGCCCACCACCAGGGCCGCCGCGGCGAGGACCGCGATGGTCGCCTTCAAAGAGCGCTTGGCGGCCGCGCCCTCCGCGGGCTCCACGTCCATCAGCAGCTCGGGTCGGGACTCATAGACAAACAGCAGCACGGCGGAGGTGATGAGGCCCTCCACGAGGCCGATGGCCAGATGGATGGGCTGCATCAGCGCCAGGAAGGCGCCGAAGGGCAGCTCGGTGATGCCGGAGAGGGAGGTCTCCACCACCACGGAGAAGGCGCCCAGCTGCAGCGTGACCACGCAGCCGATGATGGAGGCGGCGACGATGCGGGCCCGCTGAGCCTTCCGGTCGGTGCCGAACCACTTGCTCTGCATGATGGGCCGCCAGATCAGGCAGTAGCCGACGAAGCAGCCGTAGAACGCCATGTTCCAGACGTTGGCCCCCAGGGCCAGCAGCCCCCCGTCGGCAAAGAAGAGGCATTGGATTGCCAAAATCACGATCATGGACAGAAAGCCCGCCTGGGGTCCCAGCAGGGCGGAGAGCAACATGCCCCCGCACATGTGGCCGGAGGAGCCGGTGCCGGGAATGGTATAGTTGATCATCTGCCCGGCGAAGACCAGGGCGGCGGTGACCGCCATGGTGGGGAGCTTTTTGGGCTCGTCGTCCTTTTTCAGTTTATGGATGGAAATGCCGGCGGCGGTGCCGGAGGCGACATACATGGTCGCGGCGACAGCGGGGGCCAGCAGGGCATCGGCCATATGCATGAAAAGCACCTCTTTCTCAGGAAAGAATCTTGATGCATCGTGGCCAGTATACCGTCCCTTTTTCCCCCGCACAAGCCCCCCGGGGGGATAAAATTTTCATGCGGGCAGAGAGCGCCGGGGAGGGCGCCGCCCGCCGATTCCGTGTTGACAAGTCCCCTTACCGCGATTAGAATATAATCAGCGAGAACTTTTGGCGGCGAAGGCTGAACGCCGCCGCGGAAAAACGCGCCCGCCCGTGACAGTGGCTGCCTGCCGGGGGAGGGGACGCGAAAAACAAAATATGATCAAAGGAGACCAAGCTATGTCCGACTACGTCAAAATGTGGGAAGAGCTGGGGATGGACCTGGCCAACCACGATCTGCTGTGTCAGGTTCTGCCCACCGCCGTGGGCGACGTCTTCCTCTCCCAGGAAAACCGCCCCAAGGCCATGGATTTCTGGGATCTGGTCATCTCCGAGGTCCACGGCATCCGCCCCGCCGAGCTGATCGCCGCCCAGAAGGAAGGCCGCAAGGTCTTCGGCACCTTCTGCGTGTACGTCCCCGATGAGGTCGTTGTGGCCGCCAACGGCATCGTCACCGGCCTCTGCGGCGGCTCCCAGTTCTGGGTCCCCGACGGCGAGAAGGTCCTGCCCAAGAGCATGTGTCCTCTGGTGAAGGCCAGCGTCGGCGCCCGCCTGGGCAAGACCTGTCCCTTCTTCCGCATCGCCGACATGTACGTGGGCGAGACCACCTGTGACGGCAAGAAGAAAGCCTACGAGATCCTGGGCGAGGACGTGCCCATGTACATCATGGACGTGCCCCAGATGAAGCGGGAGTGCGACATCCTCCGCTGGAAGGAAGAGATTAAGGCCTTTGCCGCGAAGGTCGAGGAGTTCACCGGCAACAAGATCACCCCCGAGAAGCTGGCCGAGTCCATCCGCATCCACAACGAAAAGCGCAAGGCCCTGCAGAGAGTCTATGACTGCCGCAAGAGCGAGTGCCTGCCCATCTCCGGCCGCGACGTGCTGCTGATGATCCAGATCTCCTTCTTCGACGATCCCGTCCGCTGCGCCCAGATGTGCAACCGCCTGGCCGACGAGCTGGAGCAGCGCATCAAGGACGGCGTCTCCGTGGTCCCCCAGGGCACCAAGCGCATCCTGGTCACCGGCACGCCGCTGGCCGTTCCCAACTGGAAGCTGCACAACATCATCGAGACCAGCGGCGCCGCCGTGGTCTGCGAGGAGATGTGCACCGGCACCCGCTACTTCGAGAACCTGGTGGACGAAAGCAAGACCACCCTGGACGACATGTACATGGCTCTGTCCGAGCGCTACATGAAGACCAACTGCGCCTGCTTCACCCCCAACACCGGCCGCATCGACGACATCCTGCGCCTGGTCAAGGAGTACAAGGTGGACGGCGTCATCGACTGCAATCTCAAGTTCTGCTGCCTGTACGACACCGAGAAGTACGCCGTCACCCGCGCCCTCAAGGAGGCCGGCGTGCCCGTGCTGAGCCTGGAGACCGACTACGCCGACACCGACGCCGAGCAGCTGCGCACCCGGATCGGCGCCTTCGTCGAGATGCTCAATGGCTGAGATCACCCGCTGGTATATCCTCTTTGCCAACTATGAGCAGGGTCTGGCCCTGCACGACCTGCTGGACAAACATGACATCCGCAACCGCATCGCCCCCACGCCCCGGGCCATCCAGGGGGAGCTGAGCTGCGGGATCTCGCTGCTGGTGGAGGAGGCGGACATCGACGCCGCCCGCGCCTGTATCGAGGAAAACCACGCGGTCTATTTTGCCATCCGGCCTCTGGCGGGCCAGATCAAGCCCCACCGCGATAAGTACTGTTAAACCAAGAAGCCCTCACCGAAAGGTGAGGGCTTTTCAGATGACGGACAAATCCGGATGTATTTGTCGCGAGAGCGAAAACCCCGACAAGCGCAGCGCCTGATCATGCTGTTTGGACGGATGCCGGACAAGGCGGGATTTGCTCTTATACGGTTGATGTCTGCCGCTTTTTTGTGTTCCGCGCGGGTGAGATGCGGAAGGATAAGATCCCCTTTCCGGGGCAAATGGATACGGACACACGATGCACCCGGGCAAGTGCTGCCCGGGTGTATCGCGTGTCTGTTTCTTTTCGGGCAGAAAAGAGCGCCCCTTCACGAAGAGGCGCTTCAATGTGCGGGATGAGAAACAACGGTGCAGGTGCTGTTATTTGGCCGCTTCAAGCAGTTCCGATGCCATCTGGATCAGCATTTCATCCGAGCATTCAGCTGCGTTGTCAAAGAAGAAAGTGTAATTCACATTGTTGAGAACAATGTCAGCCGAAACAATATCTCGCTCTTCTATCCGGTCCGCGCCGAAAGAGATATAGTAGTGTCCGCCCGCTTCGGCAGCAATGTCCTCGGGAGTCTTTTCATAGTCTTCAGGGACAAATTTGTAGTGGTCGCGGTAAATACGAAGCGCGGTTTCTCCCATAACACATCCGGAACTGACAGTACGCGTTTCCTGAGCATTTGAATTGTTGCTTACAGGTGAGAGGGAAAGCATCATTTCAGCTCCGCTTGGCGCTCTATAGGCTGCATTTACGCCATAGTATTCTTTCAGAACATTATAGTCCTCATCATAGTCCGCCCAACCATCAACTCGAAGTTTGGAGAAAGCAAATCCATTTGTAAATCTGTCAACAAGACAAATATCATAACCAACGATTGCTTCAACCTCCGGCAACTCACTTAAACTGGTATATTCCCCGGTGTTCTCCATGTTGTGAGTAGCAGCCCATTTGGGGACTCCCCAAATAGCGTATGCAGAGATCCCGAGAGCAAGCATCAACGCAGCAGCAAGGGCAAAAGAAATGATCCTTTTCTTTTTCATTTTCATAAAGACGATCCTTTCCGGGGAGTCCCGCATGGATCCGGCAGAATAGTTTACAGTATCGCTGATGTGGCGTTCGTCGAGCCTGTTCAGGGCAAGAGAAATCGTTTCCCGTTTCATACAGACACTCCTTCCTTTAACAGTTGTTTTCTGAGTTTTTCTTTGACCCGGTAAAGGCGAACGGCAGCGGAGTTATAGCTCATCCCCGCCATCTTTGCGGCGTCGGCTAAGGAATCGGCAAACCAGTACCGGCGCATAAAGAGGAATTTGTCTTCATAAGGGAGCGTATCAAGAAAACCGTTGATAGTCCGGGCAAGTTCATTTGCGTCGATACGATCTTCAACCGTGCTGCTGTCCGGAATACACTCCGCGAGCTCATCGAGCGCAGCGTCGTACTGGCTGTTTCGCTTCTGCGCAAGGTTGGCATGGTATTTCTTCGTCGCAAGATTGCGCGCGATTTTGCAGACAAAGGTTCTCAGCGGAGCGGGACGGTGAGGCGGGATGCAGTTCCATGTTCCGAGCCAGGTGTCGTTGACGCATTCCTTCGCGTCCTCCAGATCACCCAGAATATTGAATGCAACTCGTTTCACTGCGCATCCGTGCTTTTCTGCCAGTTCGGAGATCGCCTGTTCTGAACGTTCAAAGAACAGGTCTATGATTTCCTCGTCGGTCAATTCTGTTCACCTCTTTCCGTGTACACCTATATACTACGGATTCAGAAAGCTATTTTACATCACTTTCATTATAACATGACAAAAAAGCAGGAAGATTCCTCAAAGGTTTCTCCCTGCCTGGAGAACGAATTGTAAGATTCGCTTCCCGGAGAACCAGATTTCCAAAGAAAACCCGCCGGGCATCGTCGATGTCGATGGCACTCCCCCAAGCGCGGAAAAGATGGGCGGATACCCTTTTCAGTTATCGCCCCAAGCAATACAGCGAAAAACGGAGCGAGCGTGCACACGCCTGTGCACGCTCGCTCTGCTTGTTTTGTCCCGTCAGTCTGCCGCTCATTTCTGTTTTTACTGTCTTATGAACGCCCGACGAAAGGCGGGGGGCTTTTTTGCTGGGAATTACGCCTGGGCTTTGGCCACGACCTCGTTGACGTCGAAGGTCTTGGTGCCGTCTTCCAGCTCAAAATAGGGGATGCCGATGTAGTCGTTGTCGCGGACGAAGGCGAAGTTGTCAGCGTGCTCTCTCAGGAGCAGAAACTCCTTGAGGTAGATGGCGTCGGCGGCAAAGTCGCGGTACTCATACGCGATCTTCTTCTCGTCGAGCAGCTTGACCGCGTCGACGCAGTCGTGGCAGGAACGAATGCCGTACATAACGATCTTCATGGGTTTGTTTCCTCCTGTATGTAAAATTAAAATGAAAAACAGGTTCCGCCGGGGCTTACGTTTCCGGCGCCTCCGCGAGCCATTCCCGCCGAAGCTCCCACACGGCGGCCTGGCGGTAGACCTCCGGGATCTCCGCCGGGGCGAAGAGCCGCTTCCAGCTGTCCTGGATCTTCCGCTTCTGCAGGGGATAGAAGGCGGTGGAGAAGACCGCCTGCGTGCCATTCAGCCCGATGCCCGCAAGCTCCTTTTGAAAGCGCGCCTCGTCGGCCTCGTCCCGCCCCAGATATTCCAGATTCAAGATCCGGTTCCAGAGCCGCTGGTCGAAAACCAGGACCTGCTCTTCGGGAATGCGGAAGCACAGCAGCCGGGATTCCGGCCCCATGAAGCACCAGCGGCTGTCCGCATAGAGCCAGACCGGGGATTCCGCCCCCGGGGGAGGCGGGATGCGCAGGGCCATCTCCCGCCGGAAGAAGGCGTAGGCCGTCTGAAAGACCCAGGCGGTCTCCCCGTATTTCTGGTCCACGTAGGCTTTTTTGACCCGGGACACCCCGTCGCGCTCCAGCGCCTCCGTGACCACGGGAGCCTGGGCGGTGTACAGCAGCAGCTCAGACATAGCGGTCCACCCCGCGGATCCACTCGGGTTTGATCTCCCAGATGGTGCCCACATTGTTGTCCATGTTCTCCGAGGGGACAAAGACCCGATCCCAGCTCTTGAGGATCTTCTGCTTCATCAGGGGGTAGAAGTTCCCCTTCGGCCCGCTGACCAGCGCGGCTTCGTTGCCGATGCCCATGCGCTGCAGCTCCTCGTTGTGGCGGCGCTCGTCGGCCGGGTCCAGGGGGACGTACATGTAGTTGACGCGGTAGCCCCACTTGTCCATGTCGGCGATGACGATGGAATCCTCCGGGATCTCCAGGGTGAAGGAGACGGTGCCCGGGGCCGGGGGCAGCTTCTGCGCCTCGGTCAGGGACAGCCAGATGGGCAGATCATAGCCCTCGGGGATCTGGATCCGCCGCCGGGCCTGCCGGGTGTACCAGCGGTAGAGCTCCAGGTAATAGTCGGCGATCTCCCCGTTTTTAGCGCGCACATATTCCTCCCGCACGTGGTAGGAGCCGGTGCGCTCGATCTCGTCCAGCACCTGGGAAACCTGGCGCGTCCAGGCCATCACGGTCTTCAT
>JBGUNL010000011.1:0-8080 GCA_045117295.1 Candidatus Limivicinus sp. | reverse complement strand
CCGACGATGGCGCTGCCGCGGATAAAGGCGCAGTGGCGAATCTCTGCTCCATGGTCGATGATGCAGGGAGCGCCCAGATAGGCGGAGGGGAACACCTTCGCGTCTTTTGCCACCCAGACCCCCTCATAGGGCTGGTCAAATTCCTCCGGGTCCAGGGTGGGGCCCAGCTTCAGGATAAAGCTCTTGATCTCGTCCAGAACCTCCCAGGGGTAGGTCTTGCCCGCGAAGAGGTCCTTTGCGATCGTCTTGTCCAGATCCAGCAGATCCTTGATTTCTACCATGTGTACTCCTCCTTACTTGACGCGGATCAGCTTGCCGGCATCCTGCATGGCAGCGATAATGGCGTCCACCTTCTCTTCGCAGAGCTCATAGGTGGTGGCCTCGCTCATCACGCGCAGCAGGGGCTCCGTGCCGCTCTTGCGCAGGAGCACCCGGCCGTTGCTGCCCAGCTCTGCCTCCGCCTTCTTCACCGCGGCCTGCACCTCGGCACAGTGCAGGGTCTCGTCCTTGTCGGTGACAATGACGTTTTTCAGTACCTGGGGATACATAATCATGGGGGCGGCCAGCACGGACAGGGGCTCCTTGGTCTCGGTGATGGCCTCCATCACCTTGATGGCGGTCAGCAGACCGTCGCCGGTGTTGGCCAGGCGGCCGAAGATGATGTGGCCGGACTGCTCGCCGCCGATTACATGGCCGTTTTGGCGCATGTTCTCCGCCACGTACTTGTCACCCACGGCGGTCTTCTCATAGCCCACGCCGATGGCGTCCAGGGCTTTGTACAGGCCCATATTGCTCATGACGGTGGTGACCACCTTGGAATCGCCAAGGGTGCCGCGGTCCTGCATATACTTGGCACAGAGGTACATGATATGGTCGCCGTTGACCTCGTTTCCCTTCTCGTCCACCGCCAGGCAGCGGTCGGCATCGCCGTCAAAGGCAAAGCCCACGTCCAGCTTGTTCTCCACCACGAACTTCTTGAGATTGTTCAGGTGGGTGGAGCCGCAGTCCACGTTGATGTTCAGGCCGTCTGGCTTGTTTGCGATCACATAGGTATCCGCGCCCAGGGCGTCAAAGACGCTCTTGGCCATCTGCCAGGTGCTGCCGTTGGCGCAGTCCAGGCCGATCTTAAAGCCCTTGTAGGAGCGGGTGGCCAGGGAAATGAGATAGCCGATGTAGCGGTTGCGGCCAGCGGCGTAGTCCACACTGCAGCCGATCTCGTCCCGCAGGGCGTAGGGCAGCTGCTCGTCGGAGTCCAAATAGGCCTCCAGCTCTTCCAGCACAGACTCCTCCATTTTCTCCCCGTTTTCGTTGAGCAGCTTGATGCCGTTGTCATAGAAGGGGTTGTGGCTGGCGGAGATCATGATGCCGCAGTCAAAGTCGTCGGCCCTGGCAATAAAGGACACGCTGGGCGTCGAGGTAACGTGCAGCAGATAGGCGTCGGCGCCGGAAGCGGTCAGGCCTGCGCAGAGGGCGTCCTCAAACATGTAGCTTGAGCGGCGGGTGTCCTTGCCGATGACGATCTTGGCCTTGTGGTCTTTGCCGTAGTGGCAGCCGAGCCAGCGGCCGATGCGGAAAGCATGATCGACGGTCAGACCCACATTGGCCTCACCGCGGAAGCCGTCCGTTCCAAAGTATTTCCCCATTTTTTATACCTCCTGTTTAGAGCTCTCCGGCGGCCTCGGTGTCAAAAATCGCGGTCACCTCAAGCGGGATTTGCAGATAAGCGGCGGGTATGTACGGTGTGGTCTTGGCATAGACCATCTGATAGACGGCGCCCGCCTTGTCGCCGCCAACGGCAAGAACCAGAATCTCTCTCGCCTCGGTCAGGGTTTTGATGCCCATGGTCACCGCCTGCTGCGGCATGGTCTCCTCGGTGAAGCCGCGCTTGAGAAGCTGACGCTTGGTGCGGTCGGTCAGCTTTTGGACATGGGTGCGGGTGTCAAACAGCGTACCCGGCTCGTTGTAGCCGATGTGGCAGTCCTCCCCGATCCCCAGGACTGCAAGGTCAATGCCGCCTGCTTTTTCGATCTGCCTGTCATAGTCCTCCGGCGCATCCGCATTTGGGAAGAAGCAGTTCTCCGCCGCAAGGTCCAGCTGTTTCAGCAGTCCGGATTCCAGCGCGCGGCGGCAGCTTTTGTCCTCCGGCACGCCGAGGAGCTCCGCCACCAGGAAGACGCGGGCCTTTTCAAAGCTCAGTTTTCTCCCCCGATGCAGATCCAAAAGCGCGGGCCACATGGCCTCCATTGTCTTGCCGCAGGCAAGGGCCAGAACCGCGTCCGGCTTTTTCCGCAGGCACTCGGCAATCACGTCGGAAGCGCGCGCATAGGCTTCGTTTTTTTCACAGATAATGGTTTTCATCGCTGCCCTTTATTTTCTCCTTTCCCGGAAACAATAGAATCCGAGGTGGAAAGATGGCAATCAGTATCATACGTACCATAATGATCTATGCCGCGCTGCTGGTCAGCATGCGGCTGATGGGAAAGCGGCAGCTGGGCGAGATGGAGCTGTCGGAATTTGTGGTGGCCTCGCTGATCGCGGATTTGGCCTCCCACCCCCTGCAGGATGTGGGTATTCCGATGATCAACGGCCTGGTGCCGATCTTCACGCTCTTCTGCTGCGAGCTGCTGATTGCTGGCCTCTCTCTCAAGAGCGTACGCCTGCGCGCCCTGCTCTTCGGCAAGCCCAGTATGCTCATCCTGCGCGGTCAGATCTGCCAGAAGGAGATGCGGGCCAACCGCTTCACCGTGGACGAGCTGATGCAGGAGCTGCGCAACCAGGGGATCTTTGACATCAGCCAGGTGGAGTACGCCATTCTGGAGACGGACGGGCAGCTCAACGTCATCCCCTTCCCCGCCGAGAAGCCGCCCAGTGCCAGGCAGCTGGGCGTAACGGTTGACGACGGCGGTTTCCCGGCAATCGTCGTCAATGACGGACGCGTGCTGGAAAATGTCCTCACAGGCACCGGGCATGACCGGGCATGGCTGCAGGAGGAGATCGCACGCAGCGGATTCGACAGCCCGGAGGGGATCTATCTCATGACCGTCAACCGGGGCGGCCAGACCTACATTGCCGGAAAGGAGGCCAAAGCATGAAGCGGGAACTCTGCGCCCTTCTCTTTCTGCTGGTCCTCTTTGGCGCCGCGGGCTGGAACATCCGCCGGGCGGACAGGCTCACCCAGGAGCTGGAGCAGCATCTGGCTCTCTCCCAAAAGGCTCTGCTGTCCGGTGACCGGGCTTATGCCGAAACAGAGCTGGAGGCCGCCGTGCGCATCTGGGAAAACGCAAAGCACTATACCCATGTCTTTCTCCGGCATTCGGAGATCGACAGCGTCAGCGACGCCTTCTTCCAACTGCTGCAGGGTGTCCGCGCCGGGGATGGAAAAGAGCTGAGCGCGGCCTATGATCTGATATGCTATCATCTGGATGCCATCGCCTATATGGAACACATCAGCCCAGGCAGTGTGTTCTGACGGCGGCGCAATCGGTTTTTACTTCTCGGTCAGGAGCTTGGTGAGCTCTTCCATAAAGGTATTGATATCCTTGAAGCTGCGGTAGACGGAGGCAAAGCGCACATAAGCCACCTCGTCCACATTCTTCAGGCGCGCCATGACCATCTCGCCGATATCCACAGTACTGATCTCACGCTCCAGATTGCTCTGCAGTTCCTGCTCGATATCGTCGGCAATCTGCTCCAGGGTGCCCAGAGCCACGGGGCGCTTCTCACAGGCGCGTACCATGCCGTTGATGAGCTTTACCTTGTCAAAGGACTGTCGGCTGCCGTCGCGCTTGACGACGACCAGGGGCAGGCGCTCGATGATCTCATAGGTGGTAAAACGCTTCTGGCAGGCCAGGCACTCTCTTCTCCGGCGGATGGTGGTACTCTCCTCAGCCGGGCGGGAGTCAATGACCTTGCTCTCGGTGTATCCGCAAAACGGGCATTTCATCTCTCTGTCTCTCCTGTATTCATTTTCATGCAGATCGCAGATCTAGTGTTCCAGCGGCAATTATATACAACAATTGGTGATCTTTCAAGTATTGTTCCGCTGTTTGGTACAAAATCACGAAAACTTTTTTATGCATTCGGAGCATATTGAAATGGAGAGGAGCGGCAGCCCCTCTCCATGTTTGCTCAGGCAAGCTTCAGGATCGTGCCCGAAGTCGGCACCGCGATCCCGGAGACGAAATCAAGTCCTGCGGCGCTGCAGTCAGCACGATAGGGGCGCGCCTCCCGGTTGCGGTTTATGACGCAGAGATACACGCCGTTGGGACACGGGAGACCGAAGACGTCTTTCCCGTCGGTCACATATCGAAGCACCATCAGCACATCCAGCCCGTCTGCAAGAAAGGCAGCATGCCCCGTCGAGAGCGCGGGCGCCGCATTCCGCTGCGCGCAGAGGGCAGCATAGGCGTCATGGAGCTCCTGATTTCCCTCCCGAAACGGCAGCCGGTTAAAGGGATCGCCCACGCCGGCCATTCCCTGCTCGTCCCCGTAATAGATGCTGGGGACGCCCGGCAGCGAAAACAGCAGAGCGGCGCACATGCGTTCCAGACCCAGCGCCTCATCCATGGCCTCCGGAGAAAACTCCACAGCCAGCTGCTCCTCCCGGCTCATGGCGCGCAGATCCTCCGGAACGGCCAGGCAGTTGCGGATCCGCGCCACATCGTGGGTGCCGAGAAGATTCATCAGGGAATAATAAAACGGTTTGGGATAGTTCATCTGCTGGCCGATCAGAAAGTCCCGCAGCGCATAGGCATCCATTCTGCCGTGGACAAAGTCCAGTACCGCCGTGCGCAGCGGATAGTTCATCACCGAATCCAGCGAGTTGCCCAAGGCGTAGTTTCGCCGCTCGCCGTAGCTCTCCTTAATGGCTGCGTCCTCCCAGACCTCGCCGACGATGGGGGCGTCCGCTTTTGTCTGCTTGACCGCCGTGCGGATCAGAGAGAGCACGTCGTCCGGCAACTCGTCGGCCACGTCCAGGCGCCAGCCCGCCGCGCCGCGCTTGAGCCAGAGCTTGACCACGCTGTCCTCCCCGGTAATGATCTCCTGCTGCCAGGCGGGATTGTGCTCCTCCACCTCCGGCAGGGAGGGAAAGCCCCACCAGCAGCGGTATTCATCCGGGAAATGCTCAAAGCTGTACCAGCCGTAATAAGGAGAATCCGGGCCACTGCAGGCGCCGTTTCCGCCGTAGCGCCCGTATTGATCAAAATACAGGCTGTCGTTGCCCGTGTGGGAGTAGACGCCGTCCAGCAGAATGCGTATCCCCATTTTTTCAGCCTGTTCACAGAGACGTGTAAAATCCTCCGTCGTGCCCAGAATGGGGTCCGGCTTCCGGTAATCCGAGGTGTCGTAGCGGTGATTGGAGCGGGCTTCCACAATGGGATTGAGATACAGACAGCTCACGCCGAGCTCTTTGAGATAGGGCAGCTTTTCCAAAATGCCCCGGAAGGTGCCGCCGTAAAAGTCGTCCGGCATGTAGCTTTTTTCAAAGCTCCTGGGCAGATAGCGGACCGGTTCGTCCAGAGAGCGGTGCAGCTCCGGATACTGTCCGAGCTTTTCATGGTAAGCGATGCCCTTCTCGGCGGTATCGTCATCCGAAAAGCCAAAACGGTCCGGGAAGATCTGATACATCACGCTCCGGCGAAACCAAGCGGGCGTCTCAAAGTCTGCGCGGTAGACCGTCAGGCGGAACCCCTCCTCCCGGCGGGGCAGGATGCGGCCGAGATAGCCGGTCTCATCCGGGCAGAGCCAGTGGGCGCTGCTCTCCGTCTCCACATAGAAGGCATACCAGAGGGCCTGCGGCTGCTCGGGCAGCGTGAGGCTGACAAAATACTCGTTTCCCTCGCGCTCCATGTTGTAGCTGCTCTCGAAATCATCGCCCCAGAGGACCGTCTCCGCGTGGGTGATCCGACCGCCCCTGCAGCGGAAAGCCAGGCGCAGCTCGCTCCCGGCAGTCACGGCGCCGAAAAGACTGCGGTATTCCGGGCAGCGGCTGTCGTGGACAAGGGCCGGCATCCGCCCGGCCGTCTGCCGCAGAATGCTGACCACGTGGGCCGTGCGGGGCTGATAGGGCTTGATATACTGGGGCTGGATCCCGGTGCAGCTGAGATCGTCACAGCAGGCGGCCGTGACGCGGTAGGCCTCCTCCAGGGGCAGGCCGCAGTCATCCATCAGCAGGCGAAGAAGTTCCGGCGCGGCCAGCGGCTCGCCCCGACTGGAAAAACACTCATACAGGCGCTCCAGAGACAGGCCCCTGGCGAGACAGTCGGAAATGGAGGAGTAAACCGTTGCAGCGGTCTGAAAGTATTCCTGCATCAGCGCCGGGCAGAGGGGCGACTGCAGCAGTTCACAGATCTCCGCATCCCCCGCCACCGGCACCCAGCGGTCCTCCATGCGGCGGGCCATCACCTGCCGCCGGTTTTCATAGCGGATGGAAAGCGTATAGTCCTCCGACCAGTTTTCGTAATAGCGCCCTCCGAAGAACACCGTGCAGTTTTTGTTGCTCAAAGCATCCATATATAGTGTCTGGCATAGTCCTCCGCCGAGCGGTCAAAGCCAAAGTCGGCCTGCATCGCCCGGCTGATAAGACCCTGCATAATCTCCTTATCTTGATAACACTCCATGGCAAAGCGCATGGCGTCGCGCATTTCCCAGGCGTCGAAGTTGGCGAAGGAAAAGCCGTTGCCGTCATTGGTAAAGCGGTTGTAGGGGATCACGGTGTCCCGCAGGCCACCGGTCTCCCGCACGACAGGGATGGAGCCGTAGCGCATGGCAATCATCTGGCTCAGGCCGCAGGGCTCAAAGCGGGAGGGCATGAGAAAGAAGTCGCTGGCGGCATAGACCAGGTGGCTCAGTTCCTCCCGATAGCCGATGTACGAGCAGAGCTTGCCCGGATAGCGGTGCTCTGCGGCGGCCATGAATTTTTCAAATCGCTCGTCTCCGGAGCCCAGCAGCATAAACTGCATGTTCTCCCGGCACATCATATCGTCAATCACGCAGGCCACCAGGTCAAAGCCCTTCTGCTCCGTCATGCGGGTCACCATGGCAAAGAGGGGCAGGTCGCTCCTGCGCTCCAGTCCCATCTGGGTCTGCAGCGCTTCCTTGCAGGCCGCCTTGCCCGTGAGATTCTTGCTGTCATAGCCCGCGGGCAGCGCAGGATCGCTTTGCGGATTGAACACATCCCGGTCAATGCCGTTGAGGATGCCGGTAAGCACGTGCTTCCGCGCGTTGAGAATGCCGTCCAGCCCCTCGGCATAATCGGGGGTTTTGATCTCAGCGGCGTAGCTGGGGCTGACGGTATTGATGCGGTCGGCAAACACACAGCCGGCCTTGAGAAAATCGGCGCAGCCGTTGAGCTCGATGTAATCCGGGGAATAATACTTGCCGTCCACCCCCAGCATATCCTGCACGAAATCGAAGCCGAACTTCCCCTGGAAGGCGATGTTGTGGATGGTCAGCAGGTATTTTGCCCTGTCCTGAAGCTGCCCGGGGTACTGGGTGTGGGCCAGCATGGGCAGCATGGCCGTGTGCCAGTCGTTGCAGTGGATCACGTCGGGTTCAAAGCCCAGATTCGGCAGGGCGTCCAGCACAGCGCGGCAGAAGAAGCAGTACTGCTCCCCCTCCGGGTAGCCGCCGCGATAGATCTTATCGCCGAAATAGGACTCGTTGTCCACCAGGTAGACGGTCATGCCGTCCCATTCCAAGCGTTCAATGCCCACATATTCCCTGCGCCAGCCGAGCTGCACATAGAAATAAAACAGGTGCTGAACCCGGTCGGCATAGCGTTCCTTGACGCAGCGGTGATAGGGGGTGATCACGCGCGCGTCGATCCCGAGCTTTTTGAGTGCCTTTGGCAGCGTTCCCACCACGTCGGCGAGACCTCCGGTCTTGGAGAGGGGCGCACATTCGGCGGCGGCCAGAAGCACCCGGGGCATTTCGCTTCGGCCGCGCTCCTTGAGCAGTTCGCGAAACTCTGTTTTCATGCAGTTTCCTCCTGGTGATGAAGGGAGTGTGGTGACCTCCCACACAGCTCTATTATAACGGAATTCTCTGTCATTTCCAACCGAAACTTCATCCGCGGCGT
>JBGUNL010000010.1:0-1700 GCA_045117295.1 Candidatus Limivicinus sp. | reverse complement strand
CCCGGATGCAGAGGGCCACCAGGTTTCCGGAGATCTTATAGGCGCTGCGGAAGGGCAGGCCCTTTCCCACCAGGTAGTCGGCCAGGTCGGTTGCGTTGATGAAGCCCTCCTGCGCCGCCTTTTTCATTTTCTCCGTTTTGGCCTTCATGCCCGGGAGCATCCCCGCCATGACGTGCAGGCAGTTTTTCAGGGTGTCCACAGCGTCGAAGACGCCCTCCTTGTCCTCCTGCATGTCCTTGTTGTAGGCCAGGGGCAGGCCCTTGAGCACCGTGAGGATCCCCATCAGATCGCCGTAGACCCGGCCGGTCTTGCCGCGCACCAGCTCCGCCATGTCGGGGTTTTTCTTCTGGGGCATGATGGAGGAGCCGGTGGTGTAGGCGTCGGGCAGCTCGATGAACTGGAACTCCCAGCTGGACCAGAGGATCAACTCCTCCGCCAGGCGGGACAGGTGCATCATCTCGATGCTGGCCGCGGCGCAGAGCTCCACGGCAAAGTCCCGGTCGGAGACGCCGTCGATGGAATTGGGGCACACCCCGTCAAAGCCCAGGGCTTTGGCCTCCATCTCCCGGTCGGTGTCATAGGTGGTGCCCGCCAGGGCACAGCAGCCGATGGGCGAGAGGTTCAGGCGCCTGCGGCAGTCGGCAAGCCTGCCCAAATCCCGCAGCAGCATGAACACGTAGGCCATCAGCTGGTGGCCAAAGGTGACGGGCTGGGCCCGCTGCAGGTGGGTGTAGCCCGGTAGGATGGCCGTCTTGTACTCCTCCGCCTTGTCGGTGAGCACCCGGGCCAGCGACTTTGTGGCCTCCGCGATCGCGTCGATCTCCCCCCGGAGATAGAGGCGGAAGTCCAGGGCCACCTGGTCGTTGCGGCTGCGGGCGGTGTGGAGCTTCTTGCCCACGTCCCCCAGGCGCTCCGTCAGCACCTGCTCGACGAACATGTGGATGTCCTCGGCGTTGGGATCGACAGCGAGCTTCCCGCTCTCCAGATCCTCCAGGATGCCCTGCAGCCCGTCGATGAGCTGCGCGGCCTCGTTTTCCCCGATGATACCCTTGGCCCCCAGCATGGCGGCGTGGGCCATGGAGCCGGTGATATCCTCCCGGAACATGCGGCTGTCGAAGGCGATGGAGGAATTGAAATCATCCGCCAGCTTCGCCGTCTCCTGTTCACTTCTCCCGGCCCACAGCTTGTTCATACAAAATCCTTTCCTTATTGCCTTCCCCTTGAGGGGAAGGGGGACCGCTTGCGGTGGATGAGGTGTCCGGATCTGACTTCCACCTCATCAGTCGCTTCGCGGCAGCTTCCCCTCGAGGGGAAGCCTTTTTTATAATTTTCCCTGCTCCATCAGCGCCTGCACCTGGGTGGGCAGGCCCCAGAGATTGATGAAGCCCGCGGCCTGGGCCTGGTCGTAGTCGCTCTCGCCGAAGGTGGCGATGTTCTCGGAGTACAGCGAGTACGGGCTCTTGATGCCGGCCTTGATGATATTGCCCTTGTAGAGCTTGAGCTTGACGGTGCCGGTGACGTTCTTCTGGGTCTCGGTGACGAAGGCGGACAGAGCCTTGCGCAGGGGGGAGTACCACAGGCCGTTGTACAGCAGCTCGGCAAAGCAGACGGAAAGCTCCTGCTTCTTGTGGGCGGTCATCTTGTCCAGGCACAGGGTCTCCAGCGCCTGGTGCGCCTTGTAGAGGATGGTGCCGCCCGGG
>JBGUNL010000009.1:0-6566 GCA_045117295.1 Candidatus Limivicinus sp. | reverse complement strand
ACGCCGTTGCGGCGGCGCTGCCAGGAGAGGATGGCGTCATAGTAGTCCTGCGACAGGGGGAAGTAGCCGAAGTTGGGGAAGGCCAGGCGGTCGCTCATGGCCTTCAGGATCGCCGGGGCGGTGGGAAAGGCCATGTCCGCGATCCACATGGGGATCGTATCAAAGCCCGGGTCGACCGTGACGCCCGGGAAGGGAATCTTGTCGGCGGCCAGGCAGTCCCGCCCGGCCCGGTCCAGAACGGTGGTAAAATCGTATTTCATATCTCTCTCCTTGTACGCTGTTCTTTTGGATGCCCCCATTCTAGCAGATTGACCGGCATTTGTCATGGTATTCTTTTTCTTGCCACGGATGCGGTCATACGCTATACTGGAAGTACCATTTTATAAAGGAGCGACCTGTTTGAAAAAGCGCATTCCCCTGGAGATTGTCGGCTGACCGGGAGGTCTGCCGCAATCGACAAACCTCCCGCCCAACGGCACTTGAAGTCAACAAGATTCAGGAGGTAAAAACAATGAACAAAAATGACGTCATCCTTCGTTTGGAAGAAAAGCGCGACCACCGCGCGGTGGAGAACCTGGTCCGGGAGGCCTTTTGGAACGTGTACCGCCCGGGCTGCAGCGAGCACTATGTGATCCACGTGCTCCGGGACGATCCGGCTTTTGTGAAGGAGCTGGACTTCGTGATGGAGAAGGACGGGGAGCTCATCGGGCAGAACATGTTCATGCGCACCCTCATCCGCGCCGACGACGGCCGGGACGTGCCCGTGCTCACCATGGGGCCCATCGGCATCACCCCGGCGCTCAAGCGCAGGGGTTACGGCAAGCTGCTGCTGGACTACTCTCTGGAGCAGGCGGCGGCGCTGGGATACGGCGCGGTGCTGTTTGAGGGGAACATCGCCTTCTACGGCAAGAGCGGCTTTACCTACGCCCGGAACTTTTCCATCCGCTATCACGACCTGCCGGAGGGGGCGGACGACTCCTTCTTCCTCTGCCGGGAGCTGATCGACGGGTATCTCGCCGGGGTCACCGGCGTCTACAAGACCCCGATGGGCTACTATGTGGACGACGCAGACGTGGAGGCATTTGACAAGGCCTTCCCGCCCAAAGAGAAGCTGCGTCTGCCGGGCCAGATCTTCTAAACGAACAAACCAACGGATTGCCGGCGCGCCCTGCGGGCGCGTCGGCTCTTCCGCAAAAGGCAGCAACGGAAGGGAGACATCCCCATGCGATACAGCCAAACGATCACGCTCAAGGACGGCAGAAGCTGCGTCCTGCGAAGCGGCACGGAGGCGGACGGGCCCGCCCTGCTGGAAAATTTCATCCTGACCCACAGCCAGACGGACTGGCTGCTGGACTACCCGGACGAGATCACCATGACCGCGGAGCAGGAAGCGGCATTTTTAAAAGAGAAGGCGGAGAGCGAAAACGAAATCGAGCTGGTGGCGGAGCTGGACGGCGTCCTTGTGGGGGCGGCCGGATTCGGCTGTGTCGGCAAGAAGGAAAAGGTCCGGCACCGGGCCTGGTTCGGCATCAGCATCGACCGGGCCTGCTGGGGACTCGGCATCGGCCGGGCGCTGACCGAGGCCTGCGTCGCCTGCGCCAGGAGCGCTGGCTACGCCCAGCTGGAGCTGGAGGCCGTGGCGGAAAACGAGAGAGCCCTGGCCCTCTACCGCAGCGCGGGCTTTACGGAATACGGCCGGAACCCCCGGGGCTTCCGCTTCCGGGGGCAGGGCTGGAAGGAAGCGGTGCTCATGCGGATGGAGCTGGACGGATAAGGCGGAGGGGGCTATGAAAGAACTGGTATTGTACATTCCCGGCAGAGGCGGCAGTGCCGCCGAGAGCGGACACTACGCCCCGTTGTTTCCCGGCTGTAAGGTGACGGGTCTGGACTGCCGGGGGGCGACCCCCTGGGAGGCGGGCGAAGAGATCCGCAGCGCGGTGGAGAAGCTGCGGAGCAAGCACGCGGGCATCACGCTCATTGCCAACAGCATCGGGGCCTTCTTCAGCATGTGGGCCGGGGTCGACGGGCTCGTTGACCGGGCGTTTTTCATCTCCCCCATCCTCGATCTGGAGCGGCTGATCCTGGACATGATGGGCTGGGCTCACGTGACAGAGGAGGAGTTGAAAACCAGGGGCGTGATCCCCACCGCCTTCGGGGAGGAACTGTCCTGGGAATACTTGTGCCGTGTCCGCGCCCATCCCCTCCGATGGGAGGCCCCCACCGAGATCCTCTATGGAAGCAACGACAACCTGACCACCTATGAAACCGTGTCGGCCTTCGCGGAGGCCCACGGCGCGGGACTCACGGTGATGGAGGGCGGGGAGCACTGGTTCCACACCGAAGAGCAGATGCGCTTTCTGGACGCCTGGCTCCGGGAGAAAACCAAATAAACAGAGAAACCGCCGGCTGTGCCGGCGGCTTCTGTCTTGTGGTTTCAGTTCAGGAAATCCCGCAGCTTCTTGGAGCGGCTGGGGTGGCGCAGCTTGCGCAGGGCCTTGGCCTCGATCTGGCGGATGCGCTCACGGGTGACGTTGAACTCCTTGCCCACCTCTTCCAGCGTGCGGGTGCGGCCGTCCACGATGCCGAAGCGCAGCTCCAGCACCTTCTTCTCTCTCGGCGCCAGGGTGTCCAGCACCTCCTCCAGCTGCTCGCGCAGCAGGGAGAAGGAGGCGGCCTCGGAGGGCTCGGAGGCGTCCTCGTCGGGGATGAAGTCGCCCAGGTGGGAGTCCTCCTCCTCGCCGATGGGGGTCTCCAGGGAGACGGGCTCCTGGGCGATCTTGAGGATGTCGCGCACCTTGTCCACGGGCATGTCCATCTCCTTGGCAATCTCCTCGGCCGAGGGGTCGTGGCCCAGCTCCTGCAGCAGCTGGCGGGAGACGCGGATGGTCTTGTTGATGGTCTCCACCATGTGCACGGGGATGCGGATGGTGCGGGCCTGGTCGGCGATGGCGCGGGTGATGGCCTGGCGGATCCACCAGGTGGCGTAGGTGGAGAACTTGTAGCCCTTGGTGTAGTCGAATTTCTCCACGGCCTTGATGAGGCCCAGGTTGCCCTCCTGGATCAGATCCAGAAACAGCATGCCGCGGCCCACATAGCGCTTGGCGATGGACACCACGAGTCTCAGGTTTGCCTCGGTCATGCGGTGCTTGGCGTTCTCGTCCCCCTCGGACATCTGCTTGGCCAGCTCGATCTCCTCCTCCGGGGTCAGCAGGGGCACCTTGCCGATCTCCTTGAGGTACATGCGTACGGGATCGTCGGTAGAGAAGGTGTCCATGAGGCTGTCGGTATCGTTGAGATCGGCGTCGGCGACCTCTTCGATCTCGGCCAGATCCTCGGCCTCGGGCATAGCGTCGTCCAGGGGCGGGAGCAGATCGTCGCTGCCCACGTCGATATCCACGCCGTTTTTCTCCAGCGTCTCATAGAACTTGTCCACGGCCTCGCCGTCCAGGTTCAGCTCCTCCAGCAGCTCCAGCTCCTTGGTGGTGAGCTTGCCCGCCTTCTTGCCCTTTTCCAGCAGGTCGTTGAGCCGCTCCTCCGGAGTCTTCTGCTGGGTCTCGGCGGGGGCTTCCTTTTTGCGGGAGCTCTTCTTGGCCTTGGGCGGTTCGGGGATCAGCTCGGTCTCGCCGGCGGCGGAGAGCAGCGCGTCAGCCATCTGGCTCAGTTCCTGTTCGGTGTAGATGTTGTCTTCTGCCATCATTTATCCCTCATCTTTTCTGATTGTATTTGTTTCTGTTTCAGAATCTCCATCAAATCCGGGCCGCCGCGGTTTCGATACTGTGCGCGCTCGCGGATCTTGGCTATGTAATCGGCCGCGCTCTGGCTGCTGCGGCTGAGATTCTCCGGCTTCTGCAGCAGGGAGATGAGCAGGCTCATCTCGTCCCCCGTCAGCTCTCCGGAGAGCAGGTCGGCGCTGACGGTCTCGCCGTTTCGGATGCGGTTTGTGATGATCTCGTAGATCTTTCCCAGGGCCGGGGCCGAGAAGTCCGACACCAGCGGCAGTTCCGGGGTTTTGATCAGCGCCGGCTCCAGATACAGCAGGCGGATCAGCCCCTCCTCCGCCGCGGCGGATTCCGGGTCCTCGTACCGCAGCTGACGGGCCGCGGGCTGCATCAGCTTTTCCGGACGGGTCTGCTCCCGCTGCTCCGTTTTCTGGGTGCTGCGCACCAGGCGCTTGTGCCGCCGCTCCACGTCGTCGGCCACCACCTCGCCCTTGAGACCCGCGGTCTCGGCCACGCGCTGGGCGTAGACCTGCCGCCGCACCGCATCCGGTATCTTCGCCAGAAGCTCGCTTGCCTCCCGGACAAAGTCCACCTTCTGCTCGTCCGCCGTCAGATCGTACTTGCTCTGGATGGAGCTCAGCTGGTAGTCAACCTGGTTTTCCGAGCCCTCAATCAGCTTGCGGAAGGCCTCCGCCCCCCGCTTCTGGATAAATTCATCCGGGTCCTTGGCCCCGCTCATGCGCAGGATGCGCACCTTGATGTCCAGCTTCTCCAAAATCCCGATGGCCCGCTGGGAGGCCTTGACCCCCGCGCCGTCGCTGTCGTAGGCGATGATGACCTCGTGTGCGTAGCGGGAGATGAGCCGGGCCTGCTCCGGCGTCAGCGAGGTGCCCAGAGACGCCACCGCCGAGTTGAAGCCCGCCTGGTGCAGGGAAACCACGTCTATGTTTCCCTCTGATAAGATGATATATCCGCTTTTTGATTTTTTAGCCAGATTCAGGGCGAAAAGGTTCCGGCTTTTGTTGAAGACCAGGGTCTCCGGGCTGTTGAGGTACTTGGGCTCCCCGTCCCCCAGAATGCGGCCGGAGAAGCCGATGACGTCGCCCCGCACGTCGATCACGGGGAACATGAGGCGGTTTCGGAAGGCGTCGTAGAAGCCGCCCTTCTTCCCGCGCTTGACCAGGCCCGCGTCAAAGAGCTCCTGGTCGGTGTAGCCCTTTTCGCGCATGGCGTTTCTGAGGCCGTCCCAGGAGTCCGGCGCGGCGCCGAGGCCGAAGTTCTTCACCATGGCGGGGGAAATGCGCCGGCGTGCGATATAGGCCCGGGCGGCCTCCCCCTCCGGGGCGGAAAGCCGGGAGTAAAACCAGCGGGCCGCGTCCTTGTTCACGGCCAGCATCCTGGCGCGCTTTTTGCTCTCAAAGCCGCCGGTCTCCTCGGGCATCTGCATGCCCGCCCGCTTGGCCAGAAAGGCCACCGCCTCCGGGTAGGAGAGATTCTCGATCTCCATGATGAAGCTGATGACGCCGCCGCCCTTGCCGCAGCCGAAGCAGTGGTAGATCTGCTTGTCCGGCGCGACGGAGAAGGACGGCGTTTTCTCGCTGTGGAAGGGGCAGAGGCCGAACATGTTGGCCCCGCTGCGCTTTGTCAGCCGCACATAGCCCGATACCACGTCCACGATGTCCGAGCGGTCGATCAGCTCCTGTATGAACTTTTCGGGAAAGGCCACGGCGTATCACCTTCTTTTGGCTCCCCTGCAAGGGCATTGCGCCCTTCACGGGTGGAGCTGGCGCGAAGCGCCTGAGGGGTCCAACCCCTCCGTCTCGCTGCGCTCGACACCTCCCCTTTCAGGGGAGGCTTGTTTTATTTCACGGTCCAGGCAAACGGGATGTAAATCTCCCCGAACTTCTCCATGGCATAGCCGTCGGTCATGCCGGAGATATAGTCCACGGCGGCGCGCTCGCGTCCCTCCCGGTCGGCGATGGCCTGCATCTCCCGGGGCATGCGCTCCGGATTTTTCACGTAATAGTCGTAGAGCTTCTCCAGGATGCCCTGGACCTTGTTCTCCTCGCTCTTGGCGATGGGGTTGGTGTAGACGTCGGAGAACATATAGCGATGAAAGAAATCAAAGGTCTCCTGCATCTCGGGCGACATGCGCAGCACCCCGTCGGTGCTGTTGGCGATCAGGTCGGAGATCAGGGAGTTGATGCGGGCGGCGTTGCGCTCGCCGCAGCGGGTGCGGATGATCTCCGGCACGGAGTCGGCCGTGACGATGCCGGCCCGGATGGAGTCGTCCAGGTCGTGGTTTATGTAGGCGATGCGGTCGCACAGGCGCACGGCTGTTGCCTCCCGGGTGTCGTCCGGGGCGCCGTGGGTGTGGTTGAGGATGCCCATGCGCGTCTCATAGCAGAGGTTGAGGCCCTCCCCTTCCTTCTCCAGCACGTCCACCACCCGCAGGCTCTGCTCGTAGTGCTTGAAGCCGCCGGGGTAGATGGCGTTCAGGGCCCGCTCCCCCGCGTGGCCGAAGGGCGTGTGGCCCAGGTCGTGGCCCAGGCCGATGGCCTCGGCCAGATCCTCGTTGAGGCGCAGGGCCCGCGCCACGGTCCTTGCAAGCCGGGTGACCTCCAGGGTGTGGGTCAGGCGGGTGCGGTAGTGGTCCCCCTCCGGCCGGAGGAAGACCTGGGTCTTGTGCTTGAGACGGCGGAAGGACTTGGAGTGGGTGATGCGGTCCACGTCCCGCTGGAAGCAGGTGCGGATGGCGCACTCCTCCTCCGGGACGAGACGCCCGCGCGTGTCCTCCGCGCGCACGCCGTAAGGCCCGACGATCCAGTGTTCCAGCTGTTCTCTCTC
>JBGUNL010000008.1:0-3494 GCA_045117295.1 Candidatus Limivicinus sp. | reverse complement strand
CGCCCATGGCTTTGAGCTGATCCCGGATACCGTCGGCACGGGCGAAGTCCTTGGCCTTCTTGGCATCCGCCCGGTCGCGGATGAGCTGCTCCACCTCCGCGTCCGCCTCGCCGCTCTCGCTGATGATGGCGAAGCCCGCCGGGGCCGCCGCGGCCTGGGCGTTCCTGGCCCGCTGGGCCGCCGCCTTCTCCGTCAGCTTGAGACCCAGCACCGCGTCCACCGCGTCCAGGGCTGCCAGCTTGGTGGCGTCGTTGGTCTTGGCCTTCAGAATGTCGTACAGGCAGGTGACGCCCAGAGAAGTGTTCAGGTCGTTGTCCATGCCGGACTTGAACTTGTTTTTCAGCGCCTCCACCGCGGCCTCGTCCACAGGGCCGTCGCCGGGCTTCAGGTTGGCGGTCTTGGCGATCAGCTTCTGGAACGCACCGGCGGCGTTGTCCAGGTTCTCCCAGGTGAACACCAGGCTCTTGCGGTAATGGCTCTGCAGGCAGAAGAAGCGGTAGGCCAGGGGGTCATAGCCCTTCTCCTCCAGCAGCGACACGGTGAGGAACTCGCCCTTGGACTTGCTCATCTTGCCGTCGCTGGTGTTCAGGTGCAGCACGTGAACCCACCAGGAGCACCAGGGATGGCCCAGGAAGCTCTCGGTCTGGGCGATCTCATTGGTGTGGTGGGGGAAGGCGTTGTCGATGCCGCCGCAGTGGATGTCCAGGTATTCGCCGTTGTACTTCATGGAGATGCCGGAGCACTCAATGTGCCAGCCGGGGTAGCCCACGCCCCAGGGGGAGTCCCATTTCAGGGCCTGATCCTCAAACTTGGACTTGGTAAACCACAGCACGAAGTCGTTCTTATTGCGCTTGTTGGTGTCCTCCTCCACGCCCTCCCGGACGCCCACGAACAGGTCTTCCTCATTATGCTCGTTGAACACGTAGTATTTTTCCAGCTTGGAGGTGTCAAAATACACGTTGCCCCCGGCGATGTAGGCGTAGCCCTTGTCCAGCAGGCCGGAGATGATGCGGATATAGTCGTCGATCATGCCGGTGGCGGGCTGGACGTGGTCGGGCCGCTTGATGTTCAGCTTGCGGCAGTCGTCAAAAAAGGCGTCGGTGTAATACTGGGCGATCTCCATCACCGTCTTGTGCTCCCGGCGGGCGCCCTTTAGCATCTTGTCCTCGCCCTCGTCGGCGTCGGAGGTGAGATGGCCCACGTCGGTGATGTTCATGACGCGCTTGACGTTGTAGCCCACGTAGCGCAGGTATTTCTCCAGCACGTCCTCCATGATGTAGGAGCGGAGGTTGCCGATGTGGGCGAAGTGATAGACCGTGGGGCCGCAGGTGTACATCTTGACGATGTCGGGGTGGTTGGGAACGAACTCCTGTTTTTTACGGGTTGCGGAATTGTACAGATACATAGCGATCTCCTATCCGCCGCCGGGGCGGCGATTGAAAGTTTAGTCGGCGTCCCGGAAGACGTCGCGGTTTTTGGTAAAGTACTCGATGCCGGAGTAGAGGGTCGTGATCAGGATGACGGCGCTGACGAAGATGCTGACGGCCCGGATGTGGCCGAAGACCATCATGATGCACAGCCCCACCATGGTACAGGTGGTCTTGATCTTGCCGGACCAGGCCGCGGCGATGACGCGGTTCTGCTCCACGGCCACCAGGCGCAGGCCGGAGACGGCAAACTCCCGGAAGAGGATCAGGGCCATGACCCAACCGGGCATCTGCCCCTTCTCCACAAAGAAGCACATGGCGGCCAGAACCAGCATCTTGTCGGCAAGGGGGTCCATGAACTTTCCGAAGTTGGTGATCTGGTGGTAGTGCCGCGCGATGTAGCCGTCCAGCAGATCGGAGAGGCTGGCGGCGATGAACACGATAAGGGCGATCCAGCGATAGCCCAGATAGGCCAGCACCAGGAACACCGGGATCAGCGCGATGCGGAGCAGGGTGATTTTGTTTGCGGTTGTTTTGAACATGATCATTCCTCCCGCAGGTGGCCGAAGAGCAGGCCGTCCTCGGTGCTGTCGATGACGACGGGGACGATCTCGCCCTCGGGGGCGCCGCCCTCAAAGAGCACCTGCCCGTCAATCTCGGGGGAGTCGGCGTAACATCGGCCGGTGAAGAGGCCGCTCTCCTCGTCGAAGCCCTCGCACAGCACGTCCAGGGTCTTGCCCACGAAGCTTTGGCAGAAGTCCTCCATGATGGGGGCCTGCAGCTCCAGGATCAGGTCGGCCCGGCGCCGGGCTTCCTCCTCACCCACGTGCTTCATCAGCGCGGCGGGGGTTCCCTCCTCCGGGGAGAAGGGGAAGACGCCCACCCGCTCGATGCGGGCCTCGCGGAGGAAGGCGCAGAGCTCCTCAAATTCTTGCTCGCCCTCGCCGGGGAGGCCGGCGATGAGGCTGGTGCGCAGCACCAGACCGGGGATGCGCGAGCGCAGCTTTTGAAACAGCGCGCGGATGTCCTCGCCGGTGCCCCGGCGATTCATGCGCTTGAGGATGGTATCGTTGATATGCTGGATGGGGATATCCAGGTATTTGACAATTTTATCGTTTTCGGCGATTTCGTCGATGAGCTCGTCGTCGAACTGATCCACATACAGGTAGTGCAGGCGGATCCAGCGGATGCCCTCGATTTCCGAGAGCTTCCGACAGAGCTCAGCCAGAGAGCGCTTCCCGTAGAGATCGGTGCCGTAGCGGGTGATGTCCTGGGCGATGACGATCAGCTCCTTCACCCCGTGCTCGGCCAGATCCCGCGCCTCCTCCAGAATGTTCTCCAGGGAGCGGGAGCGGTAGCGGCCGCGGATGAAGGGGATGGCGCAGAAGGCGCAGAAGTTGTTGCAGCCCTCGGCGATGCGCAGGTAGGCCCAGCCCGGCCCGGTGGTGACCACCCGGGGGATCTCGTCCACCGGGGCGCTCTGGTCACCGAAGAGGCTGGTACATCGCCCGGCCAGGACGCTGTCGGCGGCGGAGACGATGTCCTTGAAGCTGCCCACGCCCAGCACGGCGTCGATCTCCGGCAGCTCGGCCAGGATGGAGTCCTTGTAGCGCTCGGACAGACAGCCGGTGACAATGATGCCGCCGAGGCGCCCGGCCTTTTTCAGCTCCGCCATCTCCAGGATGTTGTCGATGGCCTCACTCTTGGCAGCGTCGATAAAGCCGCAGGTGTTGATGATGACGAGGTCACACCCGTCCGGATCGGGCAGCAGGGTATAACCGGCCTCGCTCATCAGGTATAGCATTTGTTCGCTGTTGACCAGATTCTTGGCGCAGCCAAGAGAGATCATGGCAAAGGTTTTTTCCACGGAGTTATTCCTCACAGTCTGCGTGAAAACGCGCCAGGGCGCTGCGGATCTCCTCGCCGGAGAAGCCGCGGCGGTAAAGCGCGGCGGTGAGCTTTCTCACCTCGTCCCTATCCTCCGGGTCCCGGAGGCGGGAGGCAATAAAACGGTCGATTTTGGCGTCGGACGCGGGCATGGCGTTGAGGGCGTCCTCCTGCAGCTCG
>JBGUNL010000007.1:0-5767 GCA_045117295.1 Candidatus Limivicinus sp. | reverse complement strand
ACCTGGCCGACTACCTGGTGGGAAAGGGCCTGCCCTTCCGCAGCGCCTATAAGATCTCCGGAAACCTGGTGGCCCTCTGCATCCGGGAGGGCAAGACTCTGGAGAGTCTGAGCCTGGAGGAGTACCGGGCGGCCTGCCCCGTCATCGGGGAGGACGTGTACGCGGCCATCGACCTGGAGACCTGCGTGAGCAGGCGCGGCAGCCTGGGCGGGACCTCGGTGCCCTCGGTGGAGCAGCAGATCAAGGCCGCGCGTGCGGAGCTGAATGCGTTATGACAAATTGGGAAACGGCCCTGCAGCAGGCCAAAGCGCTCCGGGCGCAGCTGCACGACATGCCGGAGGCCTCCGGCTGTGAGACGAAAACCAAGCGGACGCTGATGGACTTCCTCAAGGCCAACAGCGATCTGGAGCTGGTGGACTGCGGCAAATGGTTTTACGCCGCCCACCGGGAGAACGACGGGGAGGGCATGGCGTTCCGGGCCGATATGGACGCGGTCACGGGCGCCGACGGAAGACCCTGGCACGGCTGCGGCCACGACGGGCACATGTCGGTGATGGCCGCCCTTGCCGCCTCGCTGAAGGGAAAGACGCTGGGCAAGAACGTCCTCTTCCTCTTCCAGCACGCGGAGGAGACCGGCGCCGGCGGCGCAGAGTGCTGTGAGATCTTTGAAAAAGAGCGGATCGGCTGCTTCTTCGGCTTCCACAACTGTCCGGGCTTCGCGGCGGGGCACATCCTGCTTCTGCCGGACACCTTCGCCTGCGCCTCCAAGGGCCTGATCCTCTCCTTCCGGGGCAGGCAGAGCCACGCGGCCTACCCGGAAAACGGGAGCAATCCCGTCTTCCCCATGGCGGCCTTCTTCTCTCACTGGGCGGAGCTGACGGACCCCGGGGAATATCAGGGCCTGGTGCTGGCCACGCCCGTGGGCATGCAGGCGGGAGGGAGGAACTTCGGCGTGGCCGCCGGCAGCGGGGAGATCGATTTGACCGTCCGCGCCTGGTATGATGAAGACCTCGACAAGCTGACCGGGAAGGTCACCACCCTGGCCGGGGAGCTGGCCTATCAGGCGGGGGTGATCCCGGAGGTGCGGGAGGTGGACGTCTTTCCCGCCACCCACAACGATCCCTCCCTCTGCCCCCTGGCCGAGCGGGCCGCAGCGAGAGCGGGCCTCACGGTGGAAACACCGCCGGAGCCCTTCCGCTGGTCGGAGGATTTCGGCCACTACGCAAGACACTGTCCGGCCTTCTTCTGCGGCGTCGGCGGCGGCACGGACGCCGCGGGTCTGCACACCCCGGACTATCAATGGAACGACGCCGTGACGGAGGCGGCCCTCCGCTTCTTCTCGGCTCTTCTCATAAGCTGAATACAAAACCGAATGCAAATTTGAAAAAGGAGACATGAAAAATGAAAAAGACGATGAAACTCACTTCCATCCTCCTCTGCCTGGCTCTCTGCATGGCCTGTCTCGCCGGCTGCGGCGGCAGCCAGCAGGCGGCCGCCCCTGCCGCGGCTCCCGCGGCTGAGGCCAAGGTCCTGAAGGTCGCCACCAATGTAGCCTTCCCCCCCTACGAGTTCTATGAAAACGAGCAGGCCGTCGGCATTGACGTGGAGATCATCCAGGCCATCTGCGACAAGCTGGGCTACACCATGGAGCTGAGCGACATGGAGTTTGGCTCCATCATCACCGCGGTCGCCACCGGCAAGGTGGACGTGGGCTTCGGCGCCATCACCATCACCGAGGAGCGCGCCAAGAGCGTCCACTTCACCACCAGCTACTCCACCGGCATCCAGTCCATCATCGTCACCGAGGATTCCCCCATTACCGGCGTTGACGATCTGAAGGCCGACGGCATCAAGATCGGCGTGCAGCAGGATACCACCGGCGACATCTACGCCACCGGCGACTTCGGCGAGGACCACATGGCCCGCTTCAACAAGGGCGCCGACGCGGTGCAGGCCCTGCTGACCGGCAAGTGCAATGCCGTCATCATCGACAACAGCCCCGCCGAGACCTTTGTGGCCCAGAACGAGGGATTGAAGATCCTGCCCACCGTCTACGCCGAGGAGGAATACGGCTTCGAGTTGAGCTACGACAACGAGGAGCTCTACAACGCCTTCAACGGCGCGCTGGAGGAGCTGCTAGCCGACGGCACCGTGCAGGCCATCGTGGACAAATACATCAGCGCCGACTGAGAGACCTGAAAACAAACTGACCGGGGGCGCAGCGCGCCCCCGGGATTTCCTGTATATTCGGAGGTACCGCCATGGCGGCGAGCTTTGCCAAACTGAAAGAGACCTTTGTCTTCAACTTCATCGAGGGCGCCAGGTGGAAATACATCACCAACGGCCTTTGGGTCACGCTGGAGGTGACCTTCTTCGCGCTGCTGCTGGGCATCGTCATCGGCGTGGTGGTGGCGATGATCCGCTCCTCCTACGACCAGACGAAGGATGAGATGCAGCCCGGCCCGGGCAAGACGGTGATGACCGTCCTCAACGCCATCGCCCGCTTTTATCTCACGGTCATCCGCGGCACGCCCGTGGTGGTGCAGCTGCTGATCGGCTACTTTGTGGTGTTCATTTCCAGCACCAACACGGTGTTTGTGGCCTCCATGGTCTTCGGCATCAATTCCGGCGCCTACATCACCGAGATCATCCGCGGCGGCATCATGAGCATCGACCACGGCCAGTTTGAGGCCGGGCGCAGCATCGGCTTTACCTACATCCAGACCATGCGCTTCATCATCATCCCCCAGGCCTTCAAGAACGTGCTGCCCTCCCTGGCCAACGAGTTCATCGCCCTCTTGAAGGAGACGGCGGTCTGCGGCTACATCGGGCTGATGGATCTGACCAAGGGCGGCGACGTGATCCGCGGCCGCACTTTCTCGGCCTTCATGCCGCTGCTCGCCGTGGCGCTGATCTATCTGCTGCTGGTGATATTCTTCAGCTGGCTGATCGGCAAACTGGAAAGGAGGCTTCGCAGCAGTGAGCGCTGAACCCATCATCTCTGTCCGGAATCTGGAAAAGCATTTCAACGCCGGCGCCGTCCACGCGTTAAACGGCGTCTCCGTGGACATCGAAAAGAGCGAGGTACTGGTGATCATCGGCCCCTCCGGCTCTGGCAAGTCCACCTTCCTGCGCTGCCTGAACCTGCTGGAAAAGCCCACGGGCGGCTCGGTAGTCTTTGAGGGGACGGACATCACCGCCCCCGGCGTCAACATCAACGTCATGCGCCGCCGCATGGGCATGGTCTTCCAGCACTTCAACCTCTTCCCGCACATGACGGTGCTGAAAAACCTGACCCTGGGCCCGGTGCAGCTGCTGGGCAAAAAGCCGGCCGAGGCCGATCAGAAGGCCATGCAGCTTCTGGAGCGCGTGGGCCTGGCCGACCGGGCCGACGCCTATCCCAACCAGCTCTCCGGCGGGCAGAAGCAGCGCATTGCCATCGTCCGCGCCCTGTGCATGGAGCCGGACGTGATGCTCTTTGACGAGCCCACCTCCGCCCTGGACCCCGAGATGGTGGGCGAGGTGCTGGACGTGATGAAGGAGCTGGCCCACGAGGGCATGACCATGGCGGTGGTGACCCATGAGATGGGCTTTGCCCGCGAGGTGGCTGACCGGGTGATCTTTATGGACGAGGGCGTGATCGTGGAACAGGGCACGCCGGAGCAGATTTTTGCAAGTCCGAAGAGCGAGCGCCTGCAGAGCTTCCTGGCCAAGGTGCTGTAGGGGCCGACGCCTCGGCGGCCCGGGGACACCGTGTGAAATCGGATGGAGAGAGACGATGAATCTGCAAGGAAAAGATTTCTTAAAACTGCTGGACTATACGCCGGAGGAGATCGGGTATCTGCTGGATCTGGCCTCGGAGCTGAAAGCGAAGAAGAAGGCGGGGATCCCCCACAGACTGCACGAGGGCAAAAACGTGGCGCTGATCTTCGAGAAGACCAGCACCCGCACCCGCTGCGCCTTTGAGGTGGCGGCCCACGATCTGGGCATGGAAACCACGTATCTCGATCCCACCGGATCTCAGATCGGCAAAAAGGAGTCCATCGCCGACACCGCCCGGGTCCTGGGCGGCATGTTTGACGGCATCGAGTACCGGGGCTTCGGCCAGCAGATCGTGGAGGAGTTGGCCGCCTATGCGCCGGTTCCGGTCTGGAACGGTCTGACGAATGAGTTCCACCCCACCCAGATCCTGGCGGACTTCCTCACCATCCGGGAACATTTCGGCAAGCTGCAGGGAATCAAGCTGGTCTACCTGGGCGACGCCCGCTTCAACATGGGAAACTCCCTCATGGTGGGCTGCGCCAAGATGGGCCTTACCTTCACCGCCTGCGCGCCGGAGGCCTATTTCCCGGACAAGGCCCTGATCGACACCTGCACAAAGCTGGCCAAGGAGAGCGGGGCAGCGCTCCGCTTTGAGACCGATCCCGTCAAGGCCGTGCAGGAGGCGGATGTTTTATACACCGACGTCTGGGTCTCCATGGGCGAACCCATGGAGGTCTGGGAAAAGCGCATCCATGACCTGGCTCCTTACCAGGTGAACGCCGCGCTCATGGACGCGGCGGGGCCCCAGGCCGTCTTTCTCCACTGTCTGCCGGCTTTCCACGACCACAAGACCGGCATCGGCAGGGAGATGGGCGAGCGCTTCGGGCGGGATGCCATGGAGGTCACCGACGAGGTGTTTGAAAGCCCGCAGTCCCTGGTCTTCCGGGAGGCGGAAAACCGCATGCACACCATCAAGGCGGTCATGGCCGCCACGCTGTAAATCGAGGCGATTCAAGATGCCCAAACGCACCGACATCCATAAAATCATGATCATCGGCTCCGGCCCCATCGTCATAGGCCAGGCGGCGGAGTTCGACTACGCCGGCACCCAGGCCTGCATCGCCCTCCGGGAGGAGGGCTACGAGGTGGTGCTCTGCAACTCCAATCCCGCCACCATCATGACGGACACCACCATGGCGGACAAGGTTTACATGGAGCCGCTGACCCTGGAATATGTGGCCCGGGTCATGCGCAAGGAGCGGCCTGACGCCATCATCCCCGGCATCGGGGGGCAGACGGGGCTGAACCTGGCGATGCAGCTGGAGAAGAAGGGCATTTTGAAGGAGTGCCATGTGGAGCTGCTGGGCACCCCCAGCGAGAGCATCGAGCGGGCCGAGGACCGGGAAAAGTTCAAGGAACTCTGCCAGTCCATCGGCGAGCCCGTCATCCCCTCCCAAATCACATACTCCGTGGAGGAGGCGGTGCAGGCTGCCCGGGAGATCGGCTATCCCGTGGTCCTCCGCCCGGCCTTCACCCTGGGCGGCACCGGCGGCGGCTTCGCCTATGACGAAAATGAGCTGCGCGAGGTGGCGGAAAACGGCTTCATGCTCTCCCCGGTGCACCAGGTGCTGGTGGAGAAGAGCGTCAAGGGCTACAAGGAGATCGAGTTTGAGGTCATGCGGGACGGCACCGACCACGTCATCACCATCTGCGGCATGGAGAACATCGATCCCGTGGGCGTCCACACCGGGGACTCCATGGTGGTGGCCCCCATCATGACGCTGAATGACCACGACCTCAAGATGCTCAACGACGCGGCCCTGAAGATTATCCGGGCCTTACAGATCGAGGGCGGCTGCAACATCCAGTTTGCCCTGAACCCCCACTCCCCGGAGTACTTCCTGATCGAGGTAAACCCCCGGGTCTCCCGTTCCTCGGCCCTGGCCAGCAAGGCCAGCGGCTACCCCATCGCCCGGGTCACCGCCAAGATCGCCGTGGGCATGAC
>JBGUNL010000006.1:0-11056 GCA_045117295.1 Candidatus Limivicinus sp. | reverse complement strand
TCGGTCACCCAGGTGCCCGTCAGATCCGGCTGCTTTTTCCCGCAGGCGGTCAACGCCAGCAGCATCAGCAGGACCAGAGCCAGGGCGAGGATACGCTTGCTGTTGTTCATGCTTTTGCCCTCCTTCTATGAGTTTGGTTCCGTTTTTTTGCCTGCTTTCAGCTTACCAGAACCAGAGAAAAAGTCAAGCAAAACAGGCGCGAGGCGGGAAAAAAGCGTCTCTATTCCAGCGTAAACACCGACACGTACTGGCTGACGCCCACGTGGCCGGAGAAGAACATTTCCATGGAGCAGACGTAGTCCTCCAGCCCGTCGTTGACGTTGAAGAAGCGGAAAACCTCCCCCGCCCGCAGGAAGGAGATAAAGTGGGGGATGCCGGCCTCGGAGTAGCGCAGGATGCCCATGCGGGCGCGTTTGGCGCTCTCCAGGGCGGCGGCGCGGCCGCTGGTCTCCCGCATGGCGGGCAGGTATTTTTTCAGATAGGCCCGCATGACGTTCATGGTGGTGGGGCCGGGCACGTGCAGGGCGTGCATGCCGTCCATCTCCCGCAGCACCTCCTCAAAGGGGACGGGATCCCCCAGGGCGTGGCGCATGTTGTAGGCGGCGATCCAGCCGCAGCCGTTGTCGCTGGCGGGGATGGTGCGGTATTCGTACTCCTCGAAACAGTCCTGATCGGTGATGAAGCCGTCGGGAGAAAAGCCGTTCATTTCCAATGACGTATGTCCTCTGCTTTCAAAAAGGGGTCAGGCGCGCCCGTCGGCGTAGAGGGAGAGCAGCGTCTCCAGATGGCGGCGAAAGCCGTCACGCACCTCCGGCGGGTCCAGGATCTCGCAGCGGGAGGAGAAGGGGAAGAGCCAGGCGTAAAACTGCGGGGAGACCACCGCGTCCACCGTGACGGTGAAGGCGTCCTCCCCCTCGGGGACCATGCTCACGTCCTCCCCGAAGCGGTCGATGAAGGGGTCGGCCAGGGAGGCGTCGCAGCGCAGGCGCACGCGCTTTTCCTCGCCGGTGAACATGTTGAAGACCTTGGTGGTGTAGGTGGACATGTCGGTCTGGCGGAAGACCTCCTTGCCGTCCCGGGGCCCGTCGGCGCCGGTGATGCGGGTCATGCGGTCCACGCGGTAGTGGCGCATGCTCTGATGCTCCGCGCTGTAGGCCAGCATATAGTAGTTCTGGTCCACCCAGATCAGGGCGAAGGGGCTGACCTCGTGGAGCCGGCCCCCGTGGCGCAGCACCTTCTGCCGGCGGTTGTTGTACTGGAAGTACTGGAAGCGGAGCCGGCGGTCGGCGGCGATGGCCTCGGAGATCTTGTCCACATTGATGTAGACGCTCTCGTTCATGGCCTTGACCCGGTTGCGCACATAGACCTGACGGCTGAGCTGGGCGGCCTCGTGCCGGCTGACCAGACCCTCCAGCTTTTTGATCAGTTCGCCGGTTTTCCGGCGGGTGATGAAGTTGGAGGACTGCACCATGTCCACCAGGAGCTTGACCTCCTGGAGCTCAAAGTCCCGGCTGACCAGGGCGTAGCTGCCGTTGTCGGCGACGATGTCCAGCCCGTAGCCGTCGGGGCCCAGGGCGGCCAGATCGTCATAGACGCTTTTGCGCTCGGCGGCGATGCCGCGCCCCTCCAGATGGGCGATCATCTGGCGGACGGTGACGGGGTGCTGCTCGTCGGTATTCTGCTGCAGATAGTCCCGCAGATACAGAAGCTTCAGCTTCTGCCCGGTGGATCGGGGCATGGGGAGGACCTCCTTTGTGGGGATGATGGCGTCAAACGCGGGGATGCGGCTCAGCAGTAGAGCAGGATGTCCACGCTGAACAGGCCGTTTTCCGGCCGGACGGTGAGCGAGCCGTGGTGGCGGCTGACGGTGGCGGCCACGGAGGTCAGACCCAGACCGCGCCCCGGACCGCGGCGGCGGGGCAGGCCGTCCGCCCCGAGGCGGAGCTTGCCCGCGTAGGGATTCTCCACCGACAGGCCCAGCATCTTGTCCGACAGCATGCGGGAGATCACCGTGATTTTCCGCTGCTCCGCGTCCAGCTCCTGTACGGCCCGGAGGGCGTTGTCCAGAAGATTTCCCAGCATGGCGCAGAACTCCGCGTCCGGCAGGGGCAGGGACTCGGGCAGCTCCATCATCCAGGAGATCCGCGCCTCCGTCTCCTGCGCCCGGTGGGTGTACCAGGCGCAGAGCGCGTCCACGGCGCGGTTGGCGCAGTACTCGCCGGGCACGGCCCGGGGCGCCTGCTCCAGCTCCTGCAGGTAGGCGCTGAGCCGCTCGGTGTCCCCGGCGGCGGACAGCTCCCCGATGACGCGCACGTGCTGGCGGAAGTCGTGGCGGAGCGTCCGCGTCTCGTCCATGTAGCGGCGCAGGGCGTCATAGCGCTTGGACTCCATCTGCAGCAGGTTGTTTTCCTGGGTGAGCCGGGCGTTTTCGCGCAGCTCCCGGGAGATCCACCAGAAGGCGTGATACAGCATCAGAAGCGCCAGGGGGAACAGCGGCATCACCACCAGGGCGATCTGCCGTATCCGCCCGACGAGCAGGTTGCTGAGATCCTGGGGAACCAGCCAGGAAAACAGGAGGGTAAACGCCGCGGGCGCCAGGGTCAGCCAGGGCCAGATCCGGTTCAGCCGGGGCACGGAGAACAGGTAGGGCAGCTTGAAGCGCAGGGTGTTGAAGAACACCGCGCCCATCACCGCCGCCAGCCCCAGGCACAGCAGCGAGGAGCGGGGGGAGAAGGTGGGCAGATCATCCATCTCCCAAGCCGCCGTGAGATAGTTGGTGTACATGACGCAGAAGGCGATGAGCATCATGCTGTTTGTAAAGCAGAACAGCAGCTTGTTCCAGGCCAGATCCGCCGCAGCCAGATACAGGGGATAAAACAGCACCAGCGCCAGCAGGACCATCGGAAGGCCGGTCTGGTGCGAGCGCATGCTCAGCCACGCGCCGCCGCAGACGAAGACCAGGTCGGCCGCCGCGGCCAGCAGCCAGGTCAGCCACTCCGGCCAGCGCAGCTGTTTGCGCACGGACAGCAGACAGTAGCCCGAGGCTGGAAAGACCACGGCCAGCTCCAGCGCGTAGCGCAGGAAGAGTTCGCTCATGTCCGCCCTCCTTTCAGCCGGGAGATCTGATACTGGGTGAAGCGGGCCGTCAGCTCCGCTCTGCCCCGGGTGCGCAGGGGGAAGACGGACCCGTCCTGCATCCGCAGCAGATCCCCATCCAGGGCCAGGACGTGGTCCATGTTCACCAGCACGCCCCGATTGCAGATGAGAAAGCGCGGGTCTTTCCCCAGCAGAGACTCCAGCTCCGAGAAGGTCAGGATGCTGCGGAGCGTCTCGCCCCCGGTGAGGGTGATCTCCACGCTGTGCCCCTGGCTGACGGCGGCGGTGATGCGGCTCAGCGGCACCTGGTGTTCGGCCCGGGCCACCCGGATGAGCACCGTGGGTTCGGCGGTGGAGAGGACGCGCAGCGCCTCATCCAGCACGTGGGCCACCGCCTCGTCGGCGCAGGGCTTGAGCAGGTAGTCAAAGGGGTGCACCGGGAAGGCGTCAAAGGCGTATTCCGCGGAGGAAGACAGGAACACCAGCAGGATTTTTTCGTCTAACAGACGCAGGCGCCGGGCGAGCGCGATGCCGCTGAGGCCCTGCATCCGGATATCCAGGAACGCGATCTGCACGGGCTGCTGCGCCGCCAGCATCTCTTCGGCGCCGGGATAGACATAGACGGCGCTCTCCAGGTCGGGCCGGGACGCAAACCAGTGCGCGATGGCGCTGTTGAGCCGGGCGCGGTCCTCGGCCAGATCGTCCACAATGGCAATGGAAATCCGCATGGCGAGCTCCTTTCCCTCTTCGTGATGGCCGCGGCGGCATCCCGCGGCCGTGTATGACATTATAACACAGACAGCGCCGCATGGCGAGACGGTTTTTTCATGGACATTCATGCGGGAAAACGGTCATTCACGCAGAATCCCTTGCAAGCGAAACAAAAATCACTATAATATAATCAGCTTTTTGTGAAAAAACGGAAAAAAAGAAACAAATTACAAAATAAAGTCAAAAATTTTTGAAGCTTTTTACGCAAAGAAGCGGTGTATTTGACGCTTTTATTGACGGTCCCGCTTGTATACTGAAGGCGCAATGGCGAAATACGCGCTTCGCCGGAGGGCCTGGGACCTATAAAAGCAGGCAGAAAACCACGGAAACGCACAACACTTGCAGGCAGAGCAGAATCCCGGCAGGGAGAAGAAGCGCCAGGGAGAGCGCCGTCCACGTCGCAGGGGACGGGGCGATCACTCCGAAAGGCGCGGGGAAGGACTTCACGTCGCAGGGGAGTCCGGAGATCTGACGGGCGGGAAACAACAAAGCCAGACAAGATTTGCTAGAAACAGGAAAAAAGTCGGTCACAACATCTTGTGTTCCGGCGAAAAAGGTGGTACAATAATTTAGGTTACATAATACCACCATGCCCTTTTGTACCCCCGCCCCGATCCGAAAAAGGGTCAAGGCGGGCTCGCGCATGCTTTTGTATAATGACTCTCTGATGGAGGGACGAAGATGATAAGAAGAACGAAACGGATCGGCGCCCTGCTTCTGGCGTTGGTGATGGTGTTCAGCCTCTTCCCGGCCGGCGCATTCGCTCTGGATGAGCTGCCGGAAGAGCAGCAGGTTGAGCAGCAGGTGCAGCCGCCGGCACAGGAACCGGTGCAGCCGGTCACAACACAGGAAACACCCGCGGATGTGCCTTCCGGAGGCGGAAGCACCGGGGGTTCAGATGACGTTACCCTGAAATCACCCCCGATAGTGGGTGACAGCCAGGGCCAGGGCGACCAGAACCAGGACGACCAGAACCAGGACGACCAGAATCAGGTCGACCAGAACCAGGTCAACCAGAATCAGGTCGACCAGAACCAGGTCGACCAGAACCAGGTCGACCAGAACCAGGTCAACCAGAACCGCGGCGGCGAGGGTACCATCACGCTCACCTATAACGCTACTGAGGGCGGTTCCGTTACCCTGGGGAGCGAGGAAGTCGACCTGACGGCCGAGGTGATTTCGGCCCAGGGTTCCACGGCCAACGCCAATGAAGGCTGGCTCTTCATCGGCTGGACCGGCGACGCCACGTCCTCCGAGCCAACGCTGGTTCCCACCGTCACGGCCGAGAGCGGCGACATGAGCTTCACGGCCAACTTCGTCAAGGCGGAGTACACGGTGACCTTCTATGATGAGGACGGGACGAGCGAGCTCGCGGTGATTCAGGTTCCGTATAACGCCATGCCCGTCTATCCCAACGAGACCCCGACCAAGACGGCCGAGGGGTCTACCTGGCGTTTCGCGGGCTGGGATCCCGAGCTCACACAGGCTGTGGCGGACACTTCCTATAAGGCGACCTATGTTCAGACCTTCACGGTGACCTATGACATCCTCGGCAGTACCACTTCCGAGACCGTGGACGCGGGCGGCACTGTTGCCTCCATGCCCGGCGACCCGGCCGATACCGAGACCCAGGTCTTCGTGGAATGGCAGGCCAACGGCGCCACGTTCGATCCCTCCGCGGCGATCACCGCCGACACCCTGGTCACTGCGGTGTTTGCGGACAATGAGGAAGTCGTGATCAGCTACGCGGCCGGCGCCGGCGGTTCGGTCAGTCCCGAGAGCGAAACGGTCGTTGTCAACTCGAAGAACCCGGTTGTCAGGGGCGCAACGGCGACGGCAGCCGAGGGCTACCGCTTCGTCAAGTGGACGGACGCCGGCGGCGCAACGGTTTCCACGAGCGCGAGCTTCGTGCCCAACGTGCCGACGGAGGCGGTTACCTATACCGCGAACTTCGTACAGGTCCACACCGTTACCGTCTATAACCGTGACGCGCAGCTCATCGCCACGATCACCGTGGACGACGGCAGCGCCCTCGGCAGTCAGCTGCCCGCGCCCATTGCCCGCGAGGATTACTATGCCTTCTGGGCCGTCGGCGAGATCGTCCAGGGCGGCCAGGGCCAGGAGATCCACGTCCTTGGTCCGCGCGTTGATTCCTCCTACGTCCCCACGGGCGATACCGTGATCGTGCCGGACTATGACAAGATCGAATGGACCGTCACCTTCTACAAGGAAGACAAGACCACGGTGATTGACACCGTGGTTGTGGACGCGAGCACCAGCTACTGCGTCAACGATTTCCCGACGATCCCGGCCAAGCAGGGCTACGTCGGCCGTTGGGAATACAGCGGCGGGCCGTTTGACAACACCGTGCGCGTCACTGAGAACATGAGCGTCTGGGCGGCCTACGACCAGAACGTCTTTACCGTTACCTTCATGTCCAACGGCGCGGTCTATGACACCACCAGCTACGACTATAACACCGTCCTTGAATGGCCTGAGGAGCCCGTGGTCGAAGGCAAGGAGTTTGTCAAGTGGACCGATGAGAGTGGAACTGAGATCTCCGGCGAGGTGCATGTTACCCGGGACATGACCATCACGGCCGTGTTCAATGACATGTACAGCGTCAGCTTTGTCATCGATAAGGGAAGCGGCTCCGAGGAGCGGCTGCAGCAGTACTTCCGTACGGCCGGCCAGGCCATCGGCACTCTGCCGCAGGCCCCCTTCATCGCCGGCAAGGTCTTCCAGTACTGGAAAAATGCGGAGACCGGCGAGGAAGTGACCGCGGATACGATCGTCAACGACAACATTACCGCCCAGGCCGTCTTCCACACGATCGAAGTCTACAACATCACGGCGGAGTACTACTATGTCAGCAAGACTACCGCCGGCAAGGAGGTTGTCTTCAACACCGACCTGATGCAGGTGGAAGCGGATGAACTGCCCTACTCCTTCAACGTTCCGGCCACGACCCAGACCGATCCCAACGAAGTGTCCGGAGGCCCGATCTACTATGCCTCCACGTCGCAGGTCACCGTGACGGAGAACATGTTTGACGATGACAGGAGCTGCACGGTCCGGATCGAATATGTGGCCTATACGGCGGAGTATGACTTCGTCTATATGCTGAAGGATCTGACCGGTAACACCTATACAGAGATTCCCGAATCCAGAGAGCACGTCTACGGTGTTCTGAACAGCTATGTGACTCCCGCCGTCAAGACCTTTGACTATGCCGTGCTGGAGCTTGCCGAGGGCGCTGAGATTATCGAAGAGACCGGGCAGGAACTGAATGTCTACTATACCCGCAAGGACTTCCAGCTCACCTATGAGACCAACGGCGGCAGCTACGTGCAGGGCGCTACCGTGCCCTACGGAAAGGAGCAGCCCGTTACGACAGTAGTTCCCACCCGTGAAGGCTACACCTTCGCGGGCTGGTACCTGGATGAGGCTTTGACCCAGCCCGCCGGCAGCACGGTTACCATTGAAGGCAATACCACCCTCTACGCCAAGTGGGAAGGCGAGGATGTCGACCTCACAGTCGTGTACATGTTTGAAAAGTACAATGATACGGGCACTGCGTCTTCTTACGTTTACGACAATTCTGAAACTTACACGGCCACGGTAGGAGCGACGATTTACGCCACAAATCCTGGCATTGAAGACAAGACGCGTACGGGCTGGGAGAAGGACACCGCGAAGAACGCCCAATCCTCGGTAGTTGTGGCGGCCGACGGTTCTTCTGTGCTGTATGTATATTACAAACTGACGGAGTATACGCTGAGTTTTGACCGGAACCACCAGAGCAGGGTGACTGACTATGTCATAAAACCAGATGGAAGTCACGTAAACACTTATAGCTTCAAGGCAAAGCTTGGTCAGGATATTTCCGAACTGTGGCCGTCCGCGGGAAGCAGTTACTATTATTTTGTCGGCTGGCAAAAAGGCGGACAAGGGACGAACTATGTCACAAAGCAGCTCATCATGAATGCGGACCTGGTGTATAATGGTACATACCAAGCACACTGGTCAGGGTCTGCTACCACCAGAGTCGTCAACTACTATTTAGAGAACGCGGACGACGACGGCTACACCCGCTCCGAAGCTTACAGCCAGACATACACGGGTCAGTCAGGCGGCACCCCTAGCCCGAAAACAATCCAGGGATATACGCAGGAAGAAAGCAAGACAGAGCACCCCAACAATTATACTTGGAATTTCTACTACAAGCGCGACCGTTATAAGATCGACTACTTCTACGGCAGCAATAACCTGAAAACCATTGAGGATGTCAAGTTCGACGCCAACATCAACAAGAGCCCCTATGTCTGGACGCCCACAGCAAGCCAGTGCGGCGTGGACAGCGACTACACCTTCGCGGGCTGGTACTCCGATTCCGGTCTGACCACGCCTTACACCTTCTCCACCATGCCCGCCAGCAACCTGGTGCTCTACGCCAAGTGGAATGCGCCGAGCTACACCGTAACCTTCCTGTACAACTACGAGGGAGCCACGGAATCCTTCAATTCGCAGACCATCGAAAAGTACAAGAAGGTGGAAAACCCCGGTACGCCTGCCCAGGAAGGCCACACCTTCGACGGCTGGTACACCGCGGCTGAGGGCGGCGCTCTCTTCGACTGGAACACCCAGATCACCGAAGATACCACGGTTTACGCCCACTGGACGCCGAAGGTCCTGAGCTACACCGTCCATTATGTGGACGACAGTGACACCCACAACCCCCTGGCGGATGACAAAATCGTTACCAACCCGAACTTCCGCGCCGGTCAGCTGATTACCGAGCAGGCCATCGCCATCGCGGGCTACCGTCCGCTGGAGGCCAGCAAGGAGCTGACGCTGAGTTCCGAGGACAGCGAGAACGTCATCACCTTCGTCTACAGTGCGAAGGCCGAGACCACCAGCTACAAGGTGAAATACGTGATCGCGGCCGGCGAGACCGGCGCGGGCACCGCCGTGGCCGCGGAGAAGACCGTGAACGACGTCCCCGGTGACACCGCCTCCGTCATCGAGCTGGCGGCCGCCGTGGACTACGCTGCCCTCTATGCCGCTGTCCCTGAACTGCAGGGCATTGAGTTCTTCCCCGATGCGGCAGAAAAGACACTGGTCCTCACCGCGAACGCGGAGACGAACATCTTTACCTTCTACTATTCCAGCTTCAAAAACGCCCAGGTGACGGTGAACTTCGTCGACATGGACGGCAACGCCATCACCGGTGCGGACACCCAGATCCTGAAGGTCGGCAAGACCTTCACGCTGGCCCGCACACCGATCACCGGCTGGGAACTGGATAAAGCCGTGGAGGGCACGAGTTACGGAGGCACCGCCGCCGGAACCGAGTATAAGATCACCGAGGACACCACCGGCGCGATGACCTTTACCCTCTTCTACCGGAAGAAGGTCACCGTTACGGCCAAGAGCGCCAGCAAGCAGTATGACGGCACACCGCTGAAGCTTGCGGGCGACACCGAAGCCGAAAAGGTAACGGCGGAAGGCCTGCCCAGCGGCGAGAGCGTAACGGGCGTCACCCTGACTTATGCGAACAACGACGTCGCGCAGGGCCGCAAGAACGCGGGCATAGCCACGGTCACGCCGAGCGCGGCCACCTTCTCCGGCAGCCATACCAACCCCAACTACTACAGCGTCCACTACAACAGCGGCACCCTGGAGGTGCGGAAGGTGAACGTCACCATCCGCGTGGAGCCTGACCGCTGGACCGGCGCCAGGTACAACGGCAAGCCGTACCAGACCGGCTTCACCAACCCCAGCAAGGGTGAAGCCGATTACGTCATGATCTCCGACGCGACCTTCGCGGCGGCGGCCCATGACGCTATCTGGACAAAGATCACTGCTCAAGCGCCTCCTGTCTCTGGCGCGGCGGGCCTCGGCTACGTTGCCATTGCCAAGACGGACGCCGGAACCTATGAGTATCCGATTTACCTGACCCTTGCAGACCTGGCCGAAGTGCCGGGCATCGACAACTACAGCGTCAGCATCTTCGTGCGTGAAGGCGTGCTGGAGATCCTGCCCGCGGAGCTGACCGTTACCACCGGTTCCGCCAGCAAGGATTACGACGGTACGGCCCTGACAAAGAAGGATGGCGCCACCATCACCGGCCTGGTAGCGGCAGACCAGGGCAAGGTTACCCTCAACGTCACCGGCACCCAGACCGAGGTCGGCAGCAGCGCAAATACTGCCACCATCACCTGGGGTACGGTCAATCCCAATAACTACAAGGTCACCGAGAACTTCGGCACCCTGACGGTCAAGGGTTCGGAGCTGAAAATCACGGTCAAGGACAAGACCACACCCTACAACGGACAGAAGCAGCAGGGCTACACCCTGCCCACCAGCGTGACCGGCACCGGAAGCGCGATCAGCACAGATGAGTACACCATCGAGGGCCTGGCGGCGGGCGACGTGCTGTCCATCAGCTACACGCCGTCCGAGGGCACGCAGATCGGCACCTACAACAACGGCAGCTTCGGCAGCATCAGCGTCAACGGCAAGGCCGAGGGCGACGAGGGCTTCAACTACACGGTGAGCGCCACGGCCGGCAAGCTGACGATCGGGCCCATTACCGCGACCATCACGATTGCTGACGGTGAAAAGTTCTATGGCGAAGCGGATCCTGATTTCCCGAACGCCACAATCACCGGAGGCAAGGGTACCGACCTGGCAGCCATTGACAGGACTGTCACGCGCAGCAACAGCGACGAGAACGTAGGCACCTATGAAGATGTGCTGGTGATCAGCAAAACTGCTGAGCAGCTGCATCAGCTTTATCCGACCTACAACTTCACGATTGAGTACGGCGACTTCACCATTAAACAGGCAACGCTGCACATCACCGTGAACGGCAACTCTGAAACGAAGACGTACAACGGCAGCGAGCAGACGTTCAACGGCACATTCACAGCGGAATGCAGCGACGCGGGCTTTGACGCGAGCAAGTTCAGCTACAGCGGCAGCAAGAGCGTGAGCGGCACGAACAAGGGCACGTACACGACGAATCCCGTTGAGGCAAACTGCAGCTACAACGACCCGAACTGCACGGTCGTCTGGACAATAGGTAATCCCGTTAAGCTGACGATCAACCCGAAGGCCGTGACGGTGACGGCGAAGAGCGAGGAGTTCACATACGACGGGACTGCGCACAGCAACAGCGGTTATG
>JBGUNL010000005.1:0-3065 GCA_045117295.1 Candidatus Limivicinus sp. | reverse complement strand
CTGTATTTCAGCGCGGTCTGCGCCGGCGTATTTGCGGCGGGGTGTTATCTTTCTCCGCAGCAGAGAAGACGCCTGCTGGATCTGTTCTCTGACATAATCGGCGCATATCTGTTCTTGATTTCGATCCTGGGTCTGCTGGTCTGGTTCGGGGGAAACGACGCGTTCCCGACGATTGCCCGCTATATCAGCAAGAATCCCTTTAGCCGCATCAAAGACATTTCCTTCTTCAATTCCGCACATAATATGAGCGCGGCGTGGTTTATGGTGTCATTCTTCCTCTCCGCATATCAGTGGACAATCTGTGAAGATCGCCGCTGGCGCGCTCCGCTGTTATTGCATATGGTGATAATGTGGATCATGATTGCCCTGCTGCATTGCCGGTCCATCCAGGTTGCAAGCTGCATCGGCATTGGTATGCTTTGCGTTCTTTTTATTCTTCCGCGTATACGAAAGAAAAAGAGTTACCTTCAAATCGCTGTGGTTATCCTGACGGCAGGGCTGGGGGTTCTGGTCTGCTTTATGGCCATGAATGTGTGCGGTGATTTGTTCGTTAAAGGGATGACCATTTCCCAGAGCGAATGGGACAGCTACTACGCGGAACAGGCGGAACAAGAGAAGCGGCTGGCCGAAGCGGGAATTGCCAAAAGTTCAGAAACAACAACGCCCAATGTGACGCAGGATTCCGATTCCCGCAGCTTTCTGCACGACGCGCTCACATTGACGGAACGGACCAAGATTTGGGAGGCATCCCTCAGACTGGTGCGGGATGATCCGCACGCCGCCCTGTTCGGCCAGGCGGAGGAAAACATGATGGACGCGGTCAACGCCCGCGGAGATTATCGCGAGGTCAAGCAGCACATGCATCATTTGGTGCTGCAGGCGTTGGTTCTGACCGGGATTCCCGGGGCCCTGATGCTGCTGGCCTTTGTATGCCTGCAGCTTGTACGGATGGTCCGCGCCTACTTTGACACCACGGGGCGCGTATTGCAGGCGGACAAGGTTTTGCTGATTTTGCCGGCCACGCTGCTGGTCTACGGCATGGCGGAGGTGTTGCTCAACCGCCTGGTGGGATTTGCTTCCCTGAGCTTTCTGCTGGCGGGCGGCATCTTCACAGAATTTGAGAGGGAAGCCTTTCCTTCCCGGTAAACAGAAAAGCAAAAAGAAGGGGTCCGGAAGGATCCCTTCTTTTTTGCGTTACATGGCTTCTATTTCCTTGATGACATACTCGTTTCCGGTGATAAGGAAGGTGTTTTCACTGCCGCAGTAGGGGCAGATCTTTTTGTACACCATGGTCGGGTAGGTCTTCTTGCAGTCCTGACAGTAGGTGACGGCCTCCAGCTTTTCGATCTTGAGCTCGGTCTCCTGGAAATGCGCCGACTTGGCGCGGGCATACTGCCAGAAATCCGTCAGATACTCGGGAATGATGCCGCTGACTTCGCCCACCTGGAGGGTGATGGAGGCGACCTGCTTGAGATCGTTTTCCACCATCAGCTTCTCCACGGTGTCGATGACGTAATAGATGGTTCCCAGCTCGTGCATTACTTGTCCTTGCGAATAATGCGGATGCTCTTCTTGGCGACGTTCTTGAGCATGGGGCCGACCTTGTCCTCACAACGGACCATGGTGGACGCCTCAGGCACATCGCGCTCGAGGTGGATGGCGTCGAACATGCACCTGGTGGTGCAGAGGCCGCAGCCGATGCAGCGATTGCGGTCGACCACGCTGACGCCGCAACCCAGGCAGCGGCTGGCTTCACGCTTGACCTGCTCTTCCGTGAAGGTGAGGCGGTCATGCTCGAAGGAACGGGCCTTGCTGGCGTCGTGCAGGATGGCCTGACGGGCGGGGCGGTCGAAGCAGTCCACGCCTACCACGATGTCATCCTTGTTGAGCTCGTAAAACTCGCGCAGGTTGCGGCCCACCGTGAGGCTCTGGCCATCCTGGACGAAGCGGTGCAGGGACTCCGCGCCTTCGCGGCCTGCGGCGATGGCGTCGATGGCAAACTTCGGGCCGGTGTACACGTCGCCGCCGACAAAGATGTCGGCCTGCTCGGTCTGATAGGTGACGGAGTCGGCAATGGCGTTGCCCTTCTTGCCGGTCTTGAGAGCGCCCACATCCAGGCCGCCCCAGTCGATGCTCTGGCCGACGGCAGCCAAGACGGAGTCGACCTCGATGATTTCAAACTTGCCGGTGCCGACGGGCTTGCGGCGGCCCTTCTCGTCGGGCTCGCCCAGTTCCATGAGCTCCACCTTGAGGGCCTTGACCTTGCCGTCCTCGCCGAGGATCTCTACCGGGGCGTTGAGGAAGCAGAACTTCACGCCCTCTTCCTTGGCTTCGGCGACTTCTTCCTTGTCGGCGGGCATCTCGTCCTCGCTGCGGCGGTAGATCACATAGGTCTCCGCGCCGAGGCGAACAGCGGTGCGGCAGACGTCCATGGCGACATTGCCGCCGCCGATGACCGCGCACTTCTTGCCGATCTCGGGCTTGCTGCCGAGATTGACCTCCCGCAGGAAGTCCACGCCGCCGTAGACGCCGGTCAGATCTTCGCCGGGGATGTTCAGCTTGGAGCTCTTCTGGGCGCCGATGGCGACATAGAAGCCCTTGAAGCCCTGCTCGCGCAGCTGCTGAATGGTGACGTCCTTGCCGATCTCGGTGTTCATCTGGAACTTGACGCCCATCTTCTCCAGAATCTCGATCTCGCCGTTGAGGGCTTTGCGGTCCAGACGGTAGCTGGGAATGCCCATGACCAGCATGCCGCCGGGGGCGGGATTGCGGTCGAAGACAGTGACGTTCTCATACCCCATGCGGGCCAGGTAGTAGGCACAGCTCAAACCGGCAGGGCCGGCGCCGATGATGGCGACCTTTTCCAGGTAGGGCTTGTCGATGGGACGGCGGTACAGGCGCTCGGGGACGTAGCGCTCCTCGCTCTTGAGATCCTGCTCGGCGATGAACTTTTTGATCTCATCGATGGCGAGGGCCTTGTCGAGAGCGCCGCGGGTGCAGGCGTCCTCACAGCGGCGGTTGCAGACATAGCCGCAGACGGAGGGGAAGGGGTTGTCCTGCTTGAT
>JBGUNL010000004.1:0-2558 GCA_045117295.1 Candidatus Limivicinus sp. | reverse complement strand
TGATGAGGTGTCGAGCTTTGACAGCGCTGATCCCCGCGTCAATCCCCTGTATCTCACCTTCACCGACGGCAGTCGGGGCCTGGCCTTTACCGCTGCCAGCGGCGCCAACGCCGTCTGGATCTACGGCGACTGGCAGGGCTACCAGTACGGCAAGACCCTCTTTGAGCTCTTCGGCGTCCCCCTGGAGGCCAAGGGCTACACCCGCCGTGACGGCGTGCTCACTTCCCGCCTGGAGGAGGGCCCCAACAGCATGCTCCAATGGGTGGAGTACGACTGGGCAGACAACGGCAATCCCATGGAGCGCCGGGTCATGAGCGATCAGATGCGCCCGGCCCGCTACGAGTATGATGAGCACAACAACCGCGTCCGGGAGACCTGGTGGGAGGGGGACACCTTGACCCGGGAGACCGTCAACACCTACGATGAGGACGGCAAGCTCCTTGCGTCCAGAACGAAGAACGGCGGCAGCGGCTGGATGACGGCGGAGTACCACTACGACGAGCAGGGCCGCCTCACTGAGGAGATCCACCAGGACAGCGACGATCTCCCCGGCGCCATCGGCGGGAACGTCTACTACGCCTACGACGCCGAGGGCAACTGCCGCCGCACCCTGGGCTGGCAGCTGGCGGAGAACAAGTAGGGGAGGGGCTTGCCCCTCCCGCATGAGAATCTTTTGGCTGTGTGAAACTTTTTCCGATTTTTGCCGTTTATATAGGTGAGACAAGCTTTATGGCAAAAGCCGGGAAAGAGGGACGACATGAGAAGAATGCTGGCGGGGCTGATGATACTGACTCTGCTGCTCTGCGGCTGTGGAAAAGCGAATGGGCTGACAGAGCATGCGGCCGAGACAGAGAGCGGCTTTGGTGTGGACGTGAAGACCGGCGCCTGGATCGGGCAGGGCGGCTGCTACACGCTCGCCCCGGCGGAGTATCCGAAAAACTGTCAACAGAGCTTCCTGTACAAGGGGGAGCGCTGCCGCGTGGTGCTGCCGGCGCTTGCTGAAAACGCGCTTTTGCTGGGCGATCGGGAGATCCTGCGGACGAAGGAGATGATTTCCTGGGCCGACGCGGGGGAGGACGGCATTTGGGTTGCCCTGGAAGGCCGCAATGAAAACGGCAGCGTGACTGAGACGATTGTCTGCCTGGATGAGAGCGGCGCGGAACGGGAGCGACTGGCGCTGCGCTTTCCGGCGGGCAGTTTCCCCCGGCGCTTTGCCGTGACGGCGGAGGGCTTCTGCTTTCACTGCTCCGATGCGCTGAGACTCTTTGACCGGGTCGGAAACGCGCAGGGCGTGATCCCGCACCCCGAGTGGAGCGGGACGCTCCTGAAGGGCAGCAGCGGCGCGCTTTACTATGTGGAGCAGGGGGACCGGGGCGGCGGCAGCGTCAGCCGGGTGGAGACCGGGAGTGCCGCACTGACGCCGCTGTTTGACTATCCGACCGGGTATCTCTGCACCGGGGACACGGCGAGCCCGCTGCTGCTGATGCAGGCCGACGGGATCTACCACCTGGAAGAAAACGGCGAGACCGCCCCGCTGGTGATCTGGGCCGAGTGCGGGCTGGCGCTCTCAGGGGTGATGAGCGTGGAGCCGGAGTCAGACGGCTGCTATCTGGTGCGCGGGGTGAGCTTTGAACCCATGCGCCTGACACCAGCCCAGCCCGAGGAACTCAAGCCGCGGACACGGCTGAAGCTTGCCCTATTGGGAAGCTACGGGTCTTTTGCGGCAGAGGTGGCGGGCTTCAACGCCCGCAGCGCGGATATCTGCGTGGAGCTGGTGGATTTGACCGAGGGCGGCCTGACCGACGCGGAGGCGCTCACAAGGCTGAGCACCCAGCTCATCGCCGGGGAGGGGCCGGACATGCTGGCCTTTCGAAACGGCGCGCTCTCGCCCTTCCCCTATCTGCGCAAGGGAATGCTGCGGAATCTGGAGCAGGACGTGGAGGCCGACCCGGACATCGACTTGAACGACATTTGGACCGCAAAGGCTATCCAGCGCGACTGCGGCGGACTCTATCTGCTGGCGGCGGATTTCTCCATTGAGACGCGCCTTGGCCTGCGGGAAACCTTCGGGGACGTTGACGGCTGGAGCCTGGACGCCTATCTCGCCCTGGCCCGCGCCACGCCGCCGGACCGGATGGTGATGTACAATCTCACACGGGAGTACTTTTTCAAAGAGGCCGTCAGCCGCTATCTCCGCGGGGCGATAGATTGGCAGGCGGGATCCTGCGACTTTGAAAGCCCGGACTTTATCCGCCTGCTGGAAGCCTGCCGGGATATGCGGGAGACGCCGGAGGATCCGAACAACATGGTCTTTGGCTCCAACCTCATGGCGGACGGCTTTATGGCCACGGAGCTTGTCATGCTCAACCGTGTGACCGACCTGGCCCGGAGCGCCCGCCGGGTGGGAAAGCCTGTCAGCGTCATCGGCTTTCCGACGCCGGACGGCTGCTGCGGTACCGACATGGGGATCAGTCCGGTAGGGGTGCTTGCTACCACAAAACATCCGGAGGCATGCTGGACCTTTTTGAAAGACTGGCTGCTGCACCCGAACGCGATCC
>JBGUNL010000003.1:0-3301 GCA_045117295.1 Candidatus Limivicinus sp. | reverse complement strand
GTGCGTCCTTTTCATTCAGGCGCTCTTTCAGATGTTCAATGGACGCATCCTTCTCGTTCAGCTTCTCCTTGAGTCTTTCCAGACTCTCCTGATTCTGTGCGCCCGTTTTTTCCAGCTCGGTAATGACAGCCTTCTGGCGTGTAACCTCTTTGCTCTGCGCCAGCATCAGCTTCAAAAGATCCTCGCGCGAAAGCTTGCGCAAATCTCTGTCAGTCATTTTCGTCCCCCCTCGGTCCTTGTTCGGGACCTATTGATACGGTTATCATCATACCACGGTTACAAAGAAATGACAATATTATTTCAAAATTTTTTGCTCTTTTTTTCTGGCAGTGAAGCGCATGCGCCACGTTTTCCTATCATACTATGAAACCATGCGCAGGAAAAGACACCGGAGCCTAAGTGCCCCGGTGTCTTTTCCTGCAACTGGTTTCAGATTATTCCTGGCCGAGCACCTTGTAGTCCTGGGCCTCAACCGCCTGCTTCATGGTCTCAAAATCTGCGCTGCCGGTGACGACAGCGGTCCCCTTCTCATGGCTGACGACCGCGCTCTCCACACCGTCCAGGGCCTCCAGGGCTTTCTTGACTCTCGCTTCGCAGTGGGGGCACATCATGCCCTCGATTTTCAGGGTTTTCGTCATGGCTGTTTCCTCCTGTTTTTCAATGGTTTCTTCCTGTATGGTTTTTTCTATGCTTTCCGTTTTTTTCTTCCGGGGGTGATCATGGCTCGCGTCATGGATTTTGACCAGATTCAGCCGCAGTGCGTTGGACACGACGCAGAAGCTGGAGAGACTCATGGCCGCGGCGCCAAGCATGGGATTCAGCGTCAGACCAGCCCAGACGAAGGCGCCTGCCGCCACTGGGATACAGATGGCGTTGTAGAAAAACGCCCAGAACAGGTTCTCGTGGATGTTCCGCAGCGTGGCACGGCTCAGACGGATAGCTGCCGAGACATCCAGCAGGCTTCCGTGCATCAGCACCACATCCGCCGCGTCCACGGCGATGTCAGCGCCGGCGCCGATGGCAATGCCGATATCCGCCCGGGTCAGAGCGGGCGCGTCGTTGATGCCGTCGCCCACCATGGCAACCTTGCCCGACTCACCCAGCTGACGGATGGTGCTCTCCTTGCCGTCCGGCAAAACGCCTGCAATCACCTGGTCCACGCCCGCCTGTCGGCCGATGGCCTCCGCAGTGCGCTGGTTGTCGCCGGTCAGCATCACGACCCGGATGCCGAGGTTTTTGAGTTCCCGGATAGCCTGGGCGCTGTCCGCCTTCATCACATCCGCCACTGCGATCACGCCGAGGAGCTTTCCGTCCAGCGCAAACAGCAGCGGTGTCTTTCCCTCTTCCGAAAGCCTGTCGCAGGTATCTCTCAACACCTTCGGGATCTGTACCAGGCCGCCGATAAACTTCCGGCTTCCCGCAATCAGCGCCTTTTCCTGATAGACAGCGCGCAGACCGTTTCCGGGCAGCGCTTCAAAATCGGAAACCTCTCCCGGGGCAATTCCCTGCTCGGCGGTATATGCCATCACCGCGCCCGCAAGCGGATGCTCGCTCAGCGCCTCAACAGAGGCTGCCGCACGCAGCAACTCGTCTCTCTGTGCGGACTCTGCCGGCAGAACGTCCGTCACCCGCGGGGTACCGGCGGTAATGGTTCCGGTTTTGTCTAAAGCCACCACGTCCACCCGGCCGGTCTCCTCCAGCGCGGCCGCGGTCTTAAACAGAATCCCCTGCTTGGCCCCGACGCCGTTGCCCACCATGATGGCCACGGGCGTGGCAAGTCCCAGCGCGCAGGGGCAGCTGATGACAAGGACCGAGATCCCCCTCGCCAGGGCGAATCCGATATCTCGCCCGCACAGGAGCCAGATGATCGTGGTCACCAGCGCAATGCTCATGACCACAGGAACAAACACGCCGGAGACCTTGTCCGCCACCTTCGCGATGGGAGCCTTGGTGGCTGCGGCGTCGCTGACCATGCGGATGATCTGGCTGAGAGTGGTGTCCTCCCCCACGCGGGTCGCCTCGCAGCGGATAAAGCCCACCTGGTTGACCGTCGCCGCGGACACCAGATCGCCCGCTTCCTTGTCCACCGGGATGCTCTCTCCTGTCAGGGCGGACTCATCCACCGCGCTGTGCCCCTCCAGGACCACACCGTCCACGGGGATGTTCTCCCCGGGCCTGACTACAAAAAAATCGCCCTTCTTTACCGTCTCGACGGGCACGATTTTTTCCTGTCCGTCCACCAGGAGCGTGGCCGTTTTGGGCGCAATCTTCATCAGCCCCTTCAGGGCGTCCGTGGTCTTCCCCTTGGAGCGGGCTTCCAGCATCTTGCCGACGGTGATCAGCGTCAGGATCATAGCCGCCGACTCAAAGTAAAACTCATGCATCCAGGCCATCGCCGCGTCCGAGCCGCCGGAGACCTGGGCGCCGGTCATCCGAAACAGCGCATAGGTGCTGTACACAAAAGCGGCGCTGGAGCCCAGAGCGACCAGGGTGTCCATATTGGGCGCGCGGTGCATAAGCCCCTTAAAACCGCTGATAAAGAACTTCTGGTTGATTACCATGACGGTGATGGCAAGCAGCATCTGCGTAAGCCCCATGGCTACATGGTTACCGCTCATAAACGCCGGCAGTGGCCATCCCCACATGCTGTGGCCCATGGAGACAACCATGAGCAGCAGCAGAAAGCCCAGCGACGCGATGAGGCGCCGCTTCAAAACCGGCGTATCCCGATCGGCCAGGGCATCCTCATCCGCAGAAGCCGCAGCCTTTTCGGTGCCCTTGGCGCTTGCCCCGTAACCGGCGGCCTCCACCGCGGCGATGATGGTGCTGTCATCTGCGCTGCCTTCCACGCCCATGGAATTGGTCAGCAGGCTGACCGAGCAGGCGGTGACCCCCGGCACGCCGGAGACCGCCTTCTCCACCCGGGCCGAGCAGGCGGCACAGCTCATTCCCGTAACATTGTACTGTTTCAAGGTCCTATCCCCTTCACTTCATCAACTTCTGCAGCGTCGCCAGAAGCTCGTCGACAATTTCGTCATTTCCGGCCCGCACGTCGTTGACCACGCAGGAGCGGATATGGTTGGAGAGCAGTTCCCGGCTGAACGCGTTCAGCGCGGCGTTGGCCGCGGCGGCCTGCGCCAGAATATCCGGGCAGTAAGCGTCTCGCTCCAGCATGCCGCGGATGCCACGGATCTGCCCCTCAATGCGATTCAATCGGTTGACCAGGCGCTTGTACTCCTCTTCCGACCGCGTCTTGGTCTTATGGCAGCAGCAGCCGGCTTCCTGGATCTCCTCCGCCATG
>JBGUNL010000002.1:0-7211 GCA_045117295.1 Candidatus Limivicinus sp. | reverse complement strand
GCCTCGTCGATGAGGATGGAGTCCACCTCGTCCACGATGGCGAAGGCGTGGCCCCGCTGCACCATGTCGGACTTGTACAGGGCCATGTTGTCCCGCAGGTAGTCAAAGCCCATCTCGTTGTTGGTGCCGTAGGTGATGTCGCAGTTGTAGGCGGCGCGGCGCTCCTCATTGCTCAGACCGTGGACGATCAGGCCCACGGAGAGGCCCAGGAAGCGGTGCACCTTGCCCATCCACTCGCTGTCGCGGCGGGCCAGGTAGTCGTTGACCGTCACGATGTGCACGCCCTCGCCCGTCAGGGCGTTGAGGTAGGCGGGGAGAACCGCCACCAGGGTCTTGCCCTCGCCGGTCTTCATCTCGGCGATGCGCCCCTGGTGCAGGACGATGCCGCCGATCAGCTGCACCCGGAAGGGGCGCATGCCCAGCACGCGCCAGCTTGCCTCCCGCACGGTGGCGAAGGCCTCCGGCAGAATGCTGTCCAGATCCTCGCCCTTATGCAGGCGCTGCTTGAATTCGTCGGTTTTGGCGCGCAGCTGCTCGTCCGTCATGGCGGCGTATGTGTCAGCCAGCGCCTCTATCTGATCCGCGATCGGGGTGATGCGCTTGAGTTCCCGATCCGTGTAGCTTCCGAAGAGCTTGTCAAAAAGTCCCATACCAGCTTGCCTTTCTTGATTCCAGGTTTTGGGGATACCAATTCAAATTACATTCTAACACAAGAATATGAATAAAAAAAGTCTTATCTTGTTTCTTGTGCGGGGGAGGGTTCTATGATAAAATATCATTTTGTGAGAAACAGAAAGGGGAGACGCTGCAGATGAACCGCATCGGCTTTGACAACGAGAAATATGTGAAGCTCCAGTCCCAGAATATCCGCGACCGCATCGGCAAGTTCGGCGGCAAGCTGTATCTGGAATTCGGCGGCAAGCTCTTTGACGACTACCACGCCTCCCGGGTGCTCCCGGGCTTCGAGCCGGACAGCAAGGTCAAGATGCTGCTGGAGATGAAGGACGAGGCCGAGATCGTCATCGCCATCTCCGCCGATGATATCGAGCGCTCCAAGCGCCGGGGCGATCTGGGCATTACCTACGAGGACGACACCCTCCGCCTCATCGACGCCTTCCGGGGCATCGGGCTGTATATCGGCTCCGTGGTCATCACCCACTACCGGGGCCAGGCCATCGCCGACGCCTTCCGCAAGCGCCTGGAGGTGCTGGGCATCCGCACCTATCTGCACTACATCATCCCGGACTACCCGGCAAACGTGCCCCTGATCGTCTCGGACGGGGGCTTCGGGAAGAACGACTACATCGAGACCGAGCGCAGCCTCATCGTGGTGACGGCCCCCGGCCCCGGCAGCGGCAAGATGGCCACCTGCCTCAGCCAGCTCTACCACGAGCACAAGCGCGGCATCAACGCCGGCTATGCCAAGTTTGAGACCTTCCCCGTCTGGAACCTGCCCTTAAAGCACCCGGTGAACCTGGCCTACGAGGCGGCCACCGCGGATCTGGACGACGTGAATATGATCGACCCCTTCCACCTGGACGCCTACGGGGTCACCACCGTCAACTACAACCGGGACGTCGAGATCTTCCCGGTGCTGGAGGCCATCTTCAAATCCATCTACGGGGAGAGCCCCTACAAGTCCCCCACGGACATGGGCGTGAACATGGTGGGCTTCTGCATCTCCGACGACGCGGTCTGCCGCGAGGCGTCGAAGCAGGAGATCATCCGCCGCTGGTACGCCGCCGCGGTCTCCGCCCGCAAGGGCCTGTCCGACGCCGGGGAGATCCGCAAGATCGAGCTCATTATGAACTCCCTGGGCATCTCCTCCGCCGACCGGCCCGTGGTGGCCGCGGCCCTGAAAAAGCAGGAGGAGTCCGACGGCCCCGCCGTGGCCCTGGAGCTCAACGACGGGCGCATCGTCACCGGCAAGACCACCTCTCTGCTGGGGGCCTCCTCCGCCTGCCTCATCAACGCGCTCAAGGCCCTGGCGGGCATCGACAAGAAGCTGCCCCTCATCGCCCCCGGGGTCATCAAGCCCATCCAGCATCTGAAGGTGGAGCACCTGGGCAACCACAACCCCCGCCTGCACACGGATGAGCTGCTCATCGCCCTGACCATCTGCGCGGTGACCAACCCCATGGCGGATCTGGCCATCGACCAGCTGGCCAAGCTCAAGGGCTGCGAGGCCCACTCCACGGTCATCCTCTCCCATGTGGACGAGGAGCTGTTCAAGAAGCTGGGCGTCAACATTTCCTTTGAGCCCCGCTACCAGGCCAAGAAGCTGTACCACAAGTAAAGCGCGGAGGGCGCATGAAAAAGAACCGTCTTTTGAAAAACCCCGGGAGTTTTGTCCAGGTGCTTCTGATCCCCGCGCTTCTCGCTCTCGCGGGCCTGCTTTTCCTCTGGGCGGCCACGTGGATTCCCGGCCGATGGCTGCGGGAGAACGTAAAGGAATCCGCTCTGCAGCTTGCGGACGAGGGGGTTTACGCCCAGGTTACCCTCCCCGGGGCGGCCGCCGCGTATGTGCAGGATAACGTTACCGAGGAGCTGATTCTCGAGACCTCCTACACCATGGAGCGGCCTCTTGATATCCTGCTCAAGCCGGTCAGAGAGAGCGGGTATTCCTATGAGGAGCAGTTCTGCAAGCTGCTGGATGTGGCGGAAGGGAAGAATCTGTCGACCTGGAATTACTCGCGCTACTGGATGGGGTTCCGCATGTTCGTGCGGCCGCTGCTCTGCCTGTTCCCCCTCAGGGGACTGCGCCAGCTGACGGGGGCGCTCTGCTTTCTGCTGTTCGCGGGCCTTCTCGCGGCGGCCTCGCGCCGCATCTCCGTCCGGGCGGCCCTGGCCTGCGCCTGCGCCTGCGGCCTGATTGAGCCCTATGCGCTGGCACATTCGCTGCAATTTGCCCCGGTGTTCCTGCTGATGCTCCTGTTCAGCCTGTTTTTGAGTCTGCGCGATCTGCGCATGGCGGACGGGGCGTGCTTTGCCTGCTTCTGCGCCTTCGGCGCGCTCACTCAGTTTTTTGATTTTTATACCTGCCCGCTGGTCACCTGCCTGTTCCCCCTGCTCTTCCTGGTCAGCCGGGAGGACGCGCCGGCGGGACAGCTTCTGCGCCGTGCCCTGCGCCTGGTGCTGGGCTGGCTGTGCGCGTATGGGATCATGTGGCTGCTGGACCTGCTTCTGGTGACGGTGTTCACGCCGATGAACGGGTTTGAGCCCGCCATGCGGAGCCTGCTGAACTGGGTCGGTCTCGCTCCCGGGGGGAGAAACAGCGCGCTGTCCTATAGCCCGCGGGATGCCCTGTGGGCGGTTTACTGGCGCGCCACGACACGGATCCTGGGCGATTACCTCCACCTTCCGGGCTTGGCCGCCCTCTGCCTCATAAGCGCCGCGCTTCTGATCATGGCGCGCCGCCGGTCCGGAGACTGGGGGAAAACGCCGGTCTATCTGGCGCTCGGCGCCCTGCCTTTGCTCTGGTTCGCCGCAGCCGCACAGCCGACCATCCGACACGCGTATTTCCAATACAGAAGCATTGGGGCGGTGTACTTTGCGCTTTTCCTGGCGCTGGGGGACGCCTGCGCCGTGCTGTCGGAGGGACGGAAGGCGCAGACAAACAAACCGTACCACAAGTAACGCGCGGCCCTGCCGCCGTGAGAGAGGGGAGCCCCCATGAAACTGATCCGAAACAGTGTCCTGCTTCTGCTGCTGTGCGTCGCCGTGGGCTTTGCGCTGCTGGCGGCGGCCTATGCCCTGCCCGCCTCCGCCATGCAGGACGAGTGCTATGAATCCGTGCATGTCTTCCTGCCGGAGGAGCGCGTGGACCGCGATCCGCTCACCGGCCACAGCCAGGCCAATTTCACAGACGCGCTGTTTCTGCTGGAGGCGGCCTATCAGGGGGAGGAATCCCGCCTGAACCAGACCGTGGCCAACTACTTCCGGGCGACCCCCGGCCTGTACAACGGGACCTTTGAAAAGACGGAGGGGCTGATCTTTTTCGGCGAGGAGTATGTCAACCCCGCCAAGACCATCGTCGATCTCTACGGCTACGAGGCCGACAGCATCCGCGTCAGCTACTCCCGCTACTGGCACGGCTACCTGGTCTTTCTCAAGCCGCTGCTCTGCCTGTTCAACTACACCCAGATCCGCCTGCTGTGGTTTGCAGCTGAGACGCTGCTGACCGCCGTTGCCGTCTTCCTTCTATTTAAAAAAGAAAGGCGCGCGGTGCTGCCCTTCCTGCTCATGCTGCTGCTGATGGCGCCCAGCTGCGTGGCCCGCAGTCTCCAGTACTGCAGCACCTATGTGCTGATGCTGGCGGGCACAATCCTGGTGCTCTGGAGCGAGAAGGAGAAGCTGTACCCGTACCTGTTTCTGGTGCTGGGCATCCTCTCGGCCTACCTGGACCTGCTGACGGCGCCCAGCATCTGCCTGACGGTCCCCCTGTGCGTGCTGTGCCTGCGAAAGGGGAGCGGGCGGGAGATCGACTGGAAGCGGCTGTGCCTGTATGTATTCCTGTGGGGCGCCGGCTACGGCGGCATGTGGGCCGCCAAATGGGTGCTGGCCTGGCTCTGGCAGGGGCAGGCCTTCCTGGGCGATCTGTTCGGCTCCGTCTCCTCCCGGGCCTCGTCCGTGGTGGGGGAGAGCCGGGTCTCCCGCGGGGAGATGCTGGCGCGCAACCTGGCGGAGCTGTTCTCCGTGACCTGGGTCAACGTCCCGGTGATCGCCTACGCCGCGGCAGCGCCGCTGCTGGGCCTTGCAAGGAAGAGCCGTGGGGAGCGCTTCGACGCCGCCCGCGCCGGAAAGCTCTGCATCCCGTTCCTGTTCCCGCTGGTCTGGCTCCTCGTCCTCTGCAACCACTCCTACATCCACAGCCACTTCACCTTCCGCATCCTGGCCCCCTGCGTGTTCGCGCTGCTGCTGGCGCTGACGCCGGCGGCAAAACCGGCGGGCGGCACAACCCAGTCCGCTCCCTGATGCGGCAGACCCCATATCTTGTGCTCTGACGGGCCGCGGGATTCCCGCGGCCCGCGTTTGTTACCAAACTGAAAATCCTCTTTTGCCGGGTTGAAAAGAAACCTTGTGAAACCCTGACAAAAAAACGAAAAAAATTTCTCCAAAAAGCACAAAAAATTCTCTTGACAATCCCTGTCAGCCCTGATATATTATTGGAGCGCGCGTGCGAAGACACGCTCGTATTATGCGATGAAGCGGGAGATTGCTCGGATTCCCGAGGTAACTTCCGTGGAGTATGTCCGGTGCCGATCGTTTTCGGCACACAATCGGGCGGCTGAAACCACTCCGATACACGCGTATATCGCGCGGGCGGAGGACGGAACCGGCCTCAACAGCCGGTTTGTTTTTCGGACGCGGTCTGATACGCACGGTTGTGTGTATAGGATTTTACGGTTTCATCCGTACGCATAATGGCGGGCCCCAATGCCGCCAAACAAAACGTACGAAAAAGGAGAACACAAACCATGGCAAACAAGAACATGATCCGCATCCGCCTCAAGGCCTACGATCACCAGCTCATCGACAAGGCTGCCGAGACCATCGTCGAGGCCGCCAAGCGCACCGATGCGAAGGTCTCCGGCCCCATCCCCCTGCCCACCAAGACCGAGATCGTCACCATCCTGCGCGCCGTCCACAAGTACAAGGACAGCCGTGAGCAGTTCGAGCGCCGCACCCACAAGCGCCTCATCGACATCATCGCCCCCACCCAGAAGACGGTCGAGGCCCTGATGAACCTCGAGGTTCCCGCCGGCGTCGAAATCGAGATCAAGCTCTGATTCCAATAAGAAGGCACTGAGACAAACAAGCCCCTCCCGATCGCGTGATCGGGCCCGCAAACCCCTCAGGCGCTGCGCGCCAGCTCCCCTTGGCAGGGGAGCCAAAGAGGAAAAATCATTTTGAATGACCCATAGTCCGTATCTTGCGTATGCGGACGGGTTAAGTTGCCAGCCTCTGGGTTGAGGCTTGGCGAATACGGATGCAGCTCGGTTTTTATGGGCTGCCTTCCGCCGATACAGCGTCAAGCGCCTTGAGAATACGAAAGTATTCCCTTCAGCGCTTTCCTTGTCTCAACGAAACGCAGCTCCATAAAAACTGCACGCACCTCACAGCGAGCAATTTTTGGATGATTGTTGCTGCGGACGACGCAGATGGGCTGACGCCCATCAAGGAGGACAAAGAAAGAAGCGCCAAAAAGGGCCGCTGTGAGGCGAGCTGAATTCGTAGCCGCCAAGCCTGGCCGTAAGCGAGGCAACCAATAACCATTAGGAGGAAATAAATCCATGAAGAAAGCCATCATCGGCAAGAAGGTCGGCATGACGCAGATCTTCGATGAGGCCGGCAAGGTCATTCCCGTGACCGTCATCGAGGCCGGCCCCTGCGTGGTCGTCCAGAAGATGACCAAGGACAAGGAAGGCTACGAGGCCGTCCAGTTCGGCTACGAGGAAGTGGCCGAGAAGAAGCTGACTCAGCCCGAGGCGGGCCACCTGAAGAAGGCCGGCGTGGGCATGGTCAAGCACCTCAAGGAGTTCCGTCTCGAGGACAGCAGCAAGCTCGAGGTCGGTGACGTGGTCAAGGCCGACATGTTCGCCGAGGGCGACAAGGTCGACGTGACCGGCACCAGCAAGGGCAAGGGCTACGCCGGCGTCATCAAGCGCTTCGGCCAGGGCCGTACCCCCACCAGCCACGGCGGCGGCCCCGTTCACCGTCACGCCGGTTCCATGGGCTCCAGCACCGATCCTTCCCGGATCTTCCCGGGCAAGAAGCAGGCCGGCCACATGGGCGTCGATCAGGTCACCGTGCAGAACCTTGACGTGGTCAAGGTCGATGCCGAGCTGAACCTCATCGCCATCCGCGGCGCCGTTCCCGGCCCCAAGGGCAGCATCGTGTATATCAAGGATACCGTCAAGGTTCAGCCCGTCAAGAAGGGCGAGGCCGCCGGCATCTCCCTCAACCCGCAGAAGGCTTCCGCCCGTGTCAACCCGCAGAAGGCTTCCGCCCGTACCAAGTAAAGAAAGGAGAGCAGCATAAATGCCTATTGCTAACGTTTTTAATATGGCAGGCGAGAAGATCGGCGAGATCGAGCTCTCCGAGGCCATCTTCGGCGTTGAGCCGAACAAGAGCGTCCTGCACGACGTGGTCAAGAATCACCTGGCCAACTGCCGTCAGGGCACCCAGAGCGCCCTCACCAAGGGTGAGGT
>JBGUNL010000001.1:0-10746 GCA_045117295.1 Candidatus Limivicinus sp. | reverse complement strand
GGAAGATGTTGTCCTCCAGCTTTGTAATGAGCTCCTCCCCGGCGCCGGGCATGAGCTGCACGATGAAGCCGCCCGCGGCCCGGATGGAGAGATCGGTGTCCACCAGCACGCCCAGGGCGCAGGCGGAGGGCACCTGCTCGCTCTCCAGCAGGTAGGCGGTCAGATCCTCGGCAATCTCGCCGCTGACCAGCTCCACGGAACCGATGTAGGGCTCCCGCAGGCCGATGTCTCGGCTGACGGTGAACATGCCGTCTCTGCCCACGGCGCCGCCCACGTTGAGCTTGCCGTCGGGCCGCAGAGGCAGCTCCACCCCGGGGTTTTCCACATAGCCGCGCATGTTGCCCAGGTGGTCGGAGACGGCCACCACGCTGCCGATGGGCCCGCCGCCGTTTACGCGGATGGTGAGGCTGGCCTTTTCCTCCTTCATGGCCTGGCCCAGCAGAGAGGCGGCACAGAGCGTCCGGCCCAGGGCGGCGCAGGCGGTGGGGGAGAGGGCGTGGATCTGCCGGGCCCGTTCCACAGTGTCCCGGGCGGTGATGACGGCCATCTTCACGAGGCCATCGGCTGCGGTGGCGCGAATGATTTTATCCATAAGACTGTGTTACTTCCTTTTTGCAGTGATGAAAAGACGGCCCGCTTCGCCGTGGGGTCCGTCGGTGCGGAGGGCGATATCCGCAAAGCCCGTTTTTTCCAGCAGCGCCTGCAGCGCTTGGGGCGCGTGGGCGTACTCCACATGCTCTTCCCGGCTCCTGTCCCAGAGCCTGCCTTTGCGGGAGAAGAGATCCATGCCGTAGATGAGGGCGTTTGCCTCCTCGTCAAAATCCGCCCGCCAGAGGCAGAGCAGATCCTCCTCCTCGTCCACAAAGACCTGGCCGTCCAGGGAGCGGAGAAACTCCGGCGTGCGGATGTCGAAAATCAGGAGTCCCTCCGGTCGGACAAAGAGGTGCAGCCGCCGGAAGACCTCCGGCAGCGCCTCCGGCTCCAGGTAGTTGATCCCGTCCAGAGAACAGCAGGCCGCGTCCACCGTGCCGTAGAGATCCAGCTCCTCCGCGCTCTGGCAGAGAAACAGCGGCGGCACCGCGCCCTCGGCGCTCTTGCTCTGGGCCTCCATCAGCATCTCCACTGACCGGTCCGCCGCGATCATCTCATAGCCCCGGCGGGCCAGCTCCCAGGTGAGGGTGCCGGTGCCGCAGCAGAGATCCAGCAGAAGACGAAACTCCCCGCCGTCTGCGGCGAAGAGCTTCTCATAGTAGTCGGCAAAGGCGCCGTAGGGCACGTCCCCGGTCAGACTGTCATACCAGCGGGCCAGCGCGTCGTAGCAGCTCACTCCTCCTGCTCCTTCATGCGGTCAAAGACGATGGCGTAGCCGCCGCGGCCATACTGCAGGGAGCGGTTGACCCGGCTGATGGTGGCGCTGGAGGCGCCGGTCTCGGCCAGGATGTCGTTGTAGATCATGCCCTTGTCCAGACAAGAGGCGACCTGGTAGCGCTGCTCCATGGCCATCAGCTCCGTCACGGTGCACAGATCGTCAAAGAAGCGCATGCACTCATCCAGATTCTGCAGGGAGAGGATCGCCTCATACATTTTTTGGTTGCGAGGCTTTTTGGGCAGCTTGTTCATGTGTACCTCCGACAAGATGTGGTGCTTATACTTTACATCTTTACACTGAAAAAGTAAAGAGAAAAAGCGCAGGAAAGGGAATATTTTCCTGTCGGGAGGGAACGGAAAATTCCCCGGCTCCTATGCGAATCCCACTTGCGGAAAGCGCAGCGGCATACTATAATAAAAATGAAAAGTCCCAGGCGAAAGCGTGCTTTCACCGGAAAGGAGGGAATAATATGGTCACACCCATGCACATGAGCATGACCGCCATCTGGCTTGCGGTGATGATCGTGATGCTGATCGTGGAGGGAATGGCCCCGGGCCTGGTGTGCATCTGGTTTGCCTTCGGGGCGCTGGCCGCGATGATCTCGGCCATGCTGAAGGCCCCGGTCTGGCTGCAGCTGCTGTGGTTCGTGGTGGTCTCGGTGGCGAGTCTGGCGCTGACGCGGCCTCTGGCCAGGAAGTACGTCAATGCCAACACGGTCCCCACCAACGCCGATATGGCCATTGGCAAGGACTGCGTGGTGACGGAGACCATCGACAATGTCCGCGGCACCGGCGCGGTGACCGTGGGCGGCAAGCTCTGGACGGCCCGCATGGCCGACCCGGACGGTCGCGCCGAAAAGGGCGCGGTGCTGAAGGTCCTCCGCATCGAGGGCGTCAAGCTGATTGTGGAAGAAAAAACACAGGAAAACGGAAAGGAAGGATAACTCATGATTGTTCTTGCAATTGTCATCGTCATTGCGGTTTTGATTTTCATCCGCTGCATCCGCATCGTCCCCCAGGCCAAGGCCTTCGTCATCGAGCGCCTGGGCGCCTACAAGGTCACCTGGGACACGGGCTTCCATATCAAGGTGCCCTTTATCGAGCGCGTGGCGAAGATCGTCTCCCTCAAGGAGCAGGTGGCGGACTTCCCGCCCCAGCCCGTGATCACCAAGGATAACGTCACCATGCAGATCGACACCGTGGTCTATTTCCAGATCACGGACCCCAGACTCTACACCTACGGTATTGAGCAGCCGATGCTGGCCATTGAGAACCTGTCGGCCACCACCCTGCGCAACATCATCGGCGAACTGGAACTGGACCAGTGCCTGACCAGCCGCGACATCATCAACTCCAAGATGCGCTCCATCCTGGACGAGGCCACCGACCCCTGGGGCATCAAGGTCAACCGTGTGGAGCTGAAGAACATTCTGCCGCCCAAGGAGATCCAGAACGCCATGGAGAAGCAGATGAAGGCCGAGCGCGAACGCCGCGAAGCCATCCTCCGCGCCGAGGGCGAGAAGCGCGCCGCGATCCTGGAGGCCGAGGGCGAGAAGGAGTCCGCCATCCTCCGTGCCGACGCCAAGAAGCAGCAGCAGATCCTGGAAGCCGAGGGCCAGGCCGAGGCCATCCTGAAGGTCCAGACCGCCACGGCCGAGGGCATCCGCCTCATCAACGAGGCCGCCCCCTCCGACGCCGTCGTCAAGCTCAAGGCCATGGAGGCCTTTGCCAGCGCGGCCAACGGCCAGGCCACCAAGATCATCATCCCCAGCGAGATCCAGAGCGTGGCGGGCCTTGCCGCCGGACTGCTGGAGTCCGTCAAGGAAGAGAAGAAGTAAAAAAAGCCATCCGCTTTGCGCACCCTGACCGGCGGCAAAAACCGCCGGTCAGACTTTGATTTTATGAGAAAGACAGAGGAATCGCTATGACGGTTTACAGCGAACAGGCACGCGCGTTTTTGAAGAGGCACGGCATGGACCCCGAGAGCGTCGACCCAGACGCCTGGATCGGCCCCATGCGGGAAGAGATGGAGCGGGGCCTTGCGGGGGAGAGCTGCTCCATGGAGATGATCCCCACCTACCTGTCCAACGACGGGGAGCTGCAGCCCGGCCACAGCGCCGTGGTCATCGACGCCGGCGGCACCAATTTCCGCTGCGGTCTTGTGCAGGTGGGGGAGGACGGCTGCCATGTCTCCCATCTCAGCAAATCCAAGATGCCGGGAGTGGACGCCCCCTGCACCTGGGAGGAATTCATCCGCTTCACCGCCGACCGCATCGAGCCGCTGATGAATCAGGCGGAGGTCATCGGCTTCTGCTTTTCCTATTCCGCCTCCGTGACGCCGGAGATGGACGCGAGGGTGAACATGATCGACAAGGAAGTCGTGGTCACCGGCTGCGAGGGGCAGCTCATCGGCGCCTCCCTCCTGCGGGAGCTGGAACGCCGCGGGATTTGCGGCAAGCACGTAGTCATCCTCAACGACACGGTGGCCGTGCTGCTGGGCGGCGCGGCAACGCTGAACAAGGCCGAATACAGCGGCTTTGCCGGCCAGGTCAGCGGCACCGGCACCAACACCTGCGTCTCCCTGCCGGTCTCCCGGATCGGAAAGCTGGGCCGGGAGGGCAGCCGCGGCATGATCGTCAATCTGGAATCCGGCGAGTACAGCGGCATCCCCGGCGGGGACTTTGACCGTCTGCTGGACGAGCAGAGTCACAACCCCGGCCAGAAGCATTTTGAGAAGATGACCGCCGGCGTCTATCTTGGCCAGCTGTGCAGGCTGATGCTGCAGGCCGCCGCGGACGAGGGACTCTTGAGTGCGGACGGCGCAGAGCGCGTGCGCGCCATGGCGCCCTTTGACGCCTCGGTGGTGGACGCCTGGGCCAGCGGCGAGGGTTTTGAGTGCCTGGACGGCGACCCGGGGGATCAGGCCTTTGCCAGGGAGCTGAGCCTCGCCCTCTTCCACCGCTCGGCGCGGTGCATGTGCGTCAATCTCCTGGCGCTGACAGAGCTGGCGGAAGGCGGCCGGGACAAGCCCATGTGCGTGCTGGCGGAGGGCTCCCTGGTCCGTCGCAGCCGCGCCTACCGGCCGGAGCTGGAGAGACAGCTCACCCGTTGCGGTCTGGAGAAGCGCGGCCTGCAGGTGGAGCTGCGGGTGGGGGAGGAGACCACGCTGGTGGGCTCTGCCGCCGCGGCGCTGCTGAATCCCCGCGCAGATTGATGGATTGCCCTTGCACGGGGGCACGCGCTGTGTTATAATACCCTGATCTATCTGACAGTGACGGAGTATATCGATGTTTGAGTCCTTTGCCGGCACCTGGGCCGGAAAATTTCTTGCGACATTTTTCATATCCATGATCCCGATCGCGGAGCTGCGCGTGGGCCTGCCCTATGGCATTGCCAACGGTCTGCCCTATCCGCTGGCCCTGCTGGCCGCTGTGAGCGGGAACATGCTGCCGGTTCCCTTCATCGTGGTATATATCCAGCGTGTGTTCCGCTGGCTGCGTCTGCACATCCCCCGCATGGACAGCTTCATCACCCGTATGGAGCGCAAGGCCGACGTCAAGGGAGAGACGGTCAAACGCGTAGGCCCCCTGGGCCTGCTGCTGTTTGTGGCCATCCCGCTGCCCGGCACCGGCGCCTGGACCGGGGCGCTGATCGCAGCGCTGCTGCGGATGAAGAACCGCACGGCGGTGCCCTGTATCCTGCTGGGCGTGCTGATCGCCGCGGCCATCATGTCCCTGGCCACCTTCGGCGTGATCCATATCGTATTCTGAATAAAAAAGCTCTCCGAAAGGAGAGCTTTTTTCTGCGAACAACGGAAGAAAAGGCGGCTCCCTCCGTACGGAGGGGAGCCGCCTTTGGCAAAGACACGCGCGAAGAAGAGAGGCCGTTTCCGAAAACACTTTACCCCCGCGGGTTGTCGATGGAGTAGGAGGTGTTTCGGGTGTAGCCGCTGACCAGAGGCCCCTCCATGGGGAAGGGACCGGCGAAGACCGCCAGATCAGAGAGCCCCGAAGGAATCCGGAACTGGTAGAGAACAGCCCGCCCGTCGGCCTGCTCCGGCAGCACCCGGAAGGTCCCGACGGTCACCCAGTTTCCGTCCGTCCCCCGGGCAAAGAGAACATGCTCGCCGAAGGGATAATCCGCCGGGCAGTTCGCGATGGTCATCTGCATATACAGATACGTTCGGCTGGTGAGATCTGTGACCGGGGTATCCAGTGCATAGCCGGTGGTGGTGTCGATTCGGTTGACGCCGAAGCTCTGATTCAGCGGCTCCATCTCGCTGTAGTGGAAAGGCAGGTCGCTGACACCGCTTGAGGTCCAGTTTACACGGGAGACGGACGGATTGTCCAGCGCCGCCGTGGCCAGGGCGTAGGCTTTTTCAGGGTGGTCGAGAAAGAAGTCATGTCCCGGGGACGACTCCCTGCTGCTCCAGACGAGGTCTCCCCAGAAGTCCATTGATGCGACACTGGAAGATGAACCATCCTCATTTTTTTGATGCAGAGAAACACGAATGAGCAGGCCGTCTACAAACTGACACAGCAGATGGTGCCCATCGAGGGCGTCGAGCAACATGAACGAGTTTTCCCAGGACATGCCCCGGGCGCTGACGGTACGGTCGTATGCCAGGCGGATCTCGTCTTCTGTGTACGGGATCCCCCGGTCTGCCGCATTCTTGTAGAGCAGGCCGAAGGGGGTGACCGGGTGCTCCGGAGCAAGCGCCGCCTTCGCGGCAAACGTCCCGTCGTCCGCGGGAGCGGCAGACTCCGCGTCCGTGGAAACAGGCTCGGGATCGGAGCCCGGCGCGGTGACCTTCACGTAGTCAACCCAGTAGTAGTTGTTGATGTCCTGGCCGGCGAGGGCGGCGACGGTCACGTCAACAGCAGTATGGGACTGGCCGACATGGTCATTCAGAACGGTACCGGTCATCTCACCGCAGTTGATCATCTCAACGCACTCGTCCAGAGCGTCAATACCGACGAGGTAGATGTCCTCGCCCACATGGCGGTCAGCAGCGGTGATGGCGGCGTAGGCGCCGAGAGCCATGCCGTCGTTGTTGCAGAAGATAACCTCGATCTGATCACCGAACTTGGCAAGGTCGATAGCGCAGATCTCCTGGCTCTTGGCCATGGACCAGTTGCCGACCTGGTCGTCAAGGCACTCAACCCCAATGCCGGCGTCGATCAGAGCCTTGATGGAGAACTCGGTGCGGTAGTAGGCGTCCACGTTTAGGGGGTCGCCCTCGATCATGATGAAGGAAACTTTGCCGTCGCCGTTGATATCGCCGTGGTTGGGCAGGTCACGGATAATCTCGCCCTGGAAGGTGCCGGACTGACGGGCGTCAGCGCCGACGTAGCAGACGGTGGCGTTGTCCAGGATACCGGCGTAGGACTCGTCGCCGTTGTCGCCCAGAGGCTCACGGTTGATGAGAATGCAGGGGATGCCGGCGGCCACGATCTTGTTGATGGCGGCGTCAGCGGTAAAGGTCTGGACGAGGTTCAGAATGATAGCGTCCATACCCAGGGTGATGAAGGAGTCGATCTGGTTGCTCTGCTCAGCTATGTCGTTCTTGCCGTCGACGATGGTGACGTCGAACTTGACATCGTCGGTCTCAAGGCTCTTGAAGTAGTCGAGCAGCTCGTTGCGGTAGAGGGTCATAAAGTTGTCGTCGAACTGGTAGATGGCGACGCCGATCTTGTAGGTGCCGGGAGCAAGATCGGCAAGAGCGGTGGGGGCTTTCACAGCGGGAATTTCAGCGGCGGGCTCCGCCGCGGCCTCGGTCGCCGCCGGGGTTGCGGTCACGGCCGGGGTGCTTTTTCCAATAAACCGGGTCGCGCCGAAGATGCCCAGGGCCAGCACCAACACCGCGGCCAGAACCAGCGGCAGCCTGCTCTTCTTTGCGCCGCTGCCCGCGCTCTGCCGCGTTTTGCGTTCCGCCTGTTTGGCGGCATGGGCAGCCTCGCGCTCGGTCTGCCTGGCGGCATGGGCGGCCTCGCGCTCTGCCTTTTTCTGCGCCTCGCGGGCTGCTTTTTCCTGCTTTTCCCGGGCGGCCTGCTCCGCCTTCTCCCGGGCCAGGCGTTCCTTTTCCTCCCTGGCGCGCCGTTCCCGGTCGGCGTGCAGGGCCTCCGCGTCGGCGGCGTCCCGGACGGCCTGCATGGCCGCGCGGAATTCGCCCATGTTCTGCCAGCGATCCGGCGCCTGCACGGCCAGCGCCTTCAGCAGCACCCGCTCCTCCCCGGCGGAGAGGTCCGAGCCCGCGGCGGAGGGCAGCTCCAGCGTGTCCTCGGCGATGCGCTCGATGGCATCCGGGGGCACCTTGCCCGTCAGGGCGTAGTAGTAGGTGGCGGCCATGGCATAGACGTCCGTCCACGGCCCCTGCCGGCCCCGCCGGGTGTACTGCTCCATGGGGGCAAAGCCGTGCTTGAGAATCACGTCCAGGCTCTTGCTCTTCTCCCCGGTGGAGTACCGGGCCGCGCCGAAGTCGATGAGCCGGGCCTTCCCCTCGGGGGTAATGATGATGTTGTCCGGGGCGATATCCCGGTGGACAATGCCCTTGCGGTGCACGGTGTCCATGGCGCCCATCAGCGGCAGCAGCAGTTCCGCCGCCCGGGCGGCCGTCAGCGGCCCGCCGTTTCGGCGGATGAACTGATCCAGCGACAGGCCCTCCACATAGTCCATGGTGAAATAGGCCGTGCCGTTCTCCTCAAAGTAGCTGTGGATGCGGACGATGTTCTCGCTGCCGGTGACGGCGGCCAGGGTCCGGGCCTCCTCCAGAAACTGAGTCTTGCCGTAGGCGAAGTTCTGCTCCCGCTCCTCGGAGTAGATCTGCACCCGGGTCCCGCCGGTGCGCCCGGCAAACTCCGTGGGAAAGTACTCCTTGACGGCGACCCGCTCCTTCGCCTGGTAATCCAGGGCAATGTAGGTGATGCCGAAGCCGCCCTGTCCCAGCACCCGACCCACGATGTAGCGGCCGTTGAGGATGGACTGGGGTCTCAGGGCCAGGGGGTGCTTTTTCTCCCAGCCCGTGGGGTCGTAGCCGCAGAAGGGGCAGACGGTTTCCGCGCCCTTCTCCCGGAAGCATTGATCACACAGCGCCAAAGTCAGCCCCTCCTTTCTGTTTATTCGTTTGTTTTTACTATTATAAGGTTTTTTGCCCGGTCATTCAAGGCTTTTTCAGAGATGAAACCTGTGGCCCGGCGGCAGAACGGACACGTTGAGATCCTTCGACTCCGCTGCGTTCCGCTCAGGATGACAAAAAGAACGTTACCAACAGGAACCCCCGCCTGCAAAGCAGGCGGGGGTTCGGGCGTATGGCACTTAGATGCGCTTCCACTTGGCGCCGTGGGGAATGTCGGTGACCTCGACGCCGGCGGCCTTCAGCTCGTCGCGGATGCGGTCGGCCTCGGCGAAGTTCTTGGCCTTCTTGGCGTCCTGGCGGGCCCGGATTTTGGCCTCGACCTCGGGATCGCTCTCGCCGGACTCGGACACGATGGTGAACTCACCCGCGGCGACGGCCTGCTTCTTGAGCTCCTCGCGCTTGACTGCGGCCTTTTCCAGCAGGCTCAGGCTCAGCACCTTGTCAAAGGAGTCCAGCACGGCCAGCTTGGTGGCGTCGTTGGTCTTGGCCTTGAGCACGTCGTACAGGGCGGTGACGCCCAGGGAGGTGTTCAGGTCGTTGTCCATGGCGGCGCGGAACTTCTGGTCAAGCTCATCAAAGACGGCCTGGTCCACCTCGCCGTCCTCGGGCTTGAGGGAGGCGATGCGGGCGATCAGCTTGTTGTAGGCGCCCTGAGCGTTGTCCAGGTTCTCCCAGGAGAACACCAGGCTCTTGCGGTAGTGGCTCTGCAGGCAGAAGAAGCGGTAGGCCAGGGGATCGTAGCCCTTCTCCTGGAGCAGGGAGACGGTGAGGAACTCGCCGCTGGACTTGCTCATCTTGCCGCTGGTGGTGTTCAGGTGGAGGACATGCATCCAGAAATTGCACCAATGGTGGCCCAGATAGGACTCCGACTGGGCGATTTCGTTGGTGTGGTGGGGAAAGGCGTTGTCGATGCCGCCGCAGTGGATGTCCAGATCCTCGCCCAGGTGCTTCATGGAGATGCCGGAGCACTCAATGTGCCAGCCGGGGTAGCCCACGCCCCAGGGGGAATCCCACTTGAGGGCCTGGTCCTCAAACTTGGACTTGGTGAACCACAGCACAAAGTCGTTGCGGTTGCGCTTGTTGGTGTCCTCCTCCACGCCCTCGCGGACACCCACGTTCAGATCCTCTTCCTTGAAGTCGTTGAAGATGTAGTAGCGGTCCAGCTTGGAGGTGTCAAAGTACACGTTGCCGCCGGCGAAGTAGGCGTAGCCGGTGTCCATGAGCTTGGAGATGATCTTGATGTACTCGTCGATGCAGTTGGTGGCGGGCTCGACGACATCGGGGGTCTTGATGTTGAGCTTGGCACAGTCGTCAAAGAAGGCGTCGGTGTAGAACTTGGCGATCTCCAGCACGGTCTTGTGCTCGCGGCGTGCGCCCTTGAGCATCTTGTCCTCGCCCTCGTCGGCGTCGGAGGTGAGATGGCCCACGTCGGTGATGTTCATGACGCGCTTCACGTTATAGCCGGCGTAGCGCAGGTACTTTTCCAGGATATCCTCCATGATGTAGGAGCGCAGGTTGCCGATGTGGGCGAAATGGTACACGGTGGGGCCGCAGGTGTACATCTCCACCCGGCCCGGGGTGTGGGTCTTGAACTCCTCTTTTTTATGGGTAGCCGAGTTATACAGATACATAGCCCTTCTCCTTTGCTTTGATACTATATTAAATATATGCGAAAATAATAAACGCCCCTCACGCCCCATGGGGCATGAGAGGCGGCGGTGCCGCGGTTCCACTCTCGTTTGTCGCTTAAAAGGCCGTTTCGCCGACCTGGGGCGGAGGGCTTCTGCATCCCCCGCGCTCGCGGACGCACTTCCCTCCCCCGGCGGCGGCGGGTCTTGCAGCCTGTGGGCCCTGCCTCTCTGGGACGCCTTTGGAGCGGTACTCTTTCCGTTCATCGCGCTGTTCAGTTCGGCAAATATCATATCAGCCTTTGCCCGCGCTGTCAACTGCATTTTATTGCCTCCGTTGCCCTTGACAAATACCCCCTGGGGGTATATGATAACGGTGAAGATCAGTAAAGGAGGATGGTCGCATGGAGCAAATGGAAAAGCAGCTGCCCGACTGCTGCCGCCACAAGACCAAGGAGCGCAGCGAGAAGGAATACCGCGACCTGTGCAACCGGCTCAGCCGCATTGAGGGCCAGGTCCGAGGCGTGCGGAACATGCTGGAGAGCAACGCCTACTGCACCGACATCCTCTTGCAGGTGGCGGCCATCAACGCGGCGCTCCACAGCTTTAACAAGG